>JAKAJV010000048.1 GCA_021813585.1 Bacteroidota bacterium
CCGCATTGTCATTCCCACGAAAGTGGGAATCCATTTTTTTATCATATTTTCGCATCTTGGATACCCGCTTTCGCGGGTATGACACTCAAGCTTTATAATTTTGCGTAACATGAGTTATTAAATTATTTATTGTTCGGCAGGTGGTAAAATACCGGGGCGCTGCGATGAAGAATTTGTCTTCTCAATACAAAAAATTGAATTACTTTTGTCCTGTGTGTCCAAATCCGCCTTGGCCGCGGCCGCTGTCGTCCAGATTTGCTGATTCTATTATTACCGCCGTATAAACTTTGGATAATACAAGCTGTGCAATCCTGTCTCCGCGGGAAATCTTAAAATCCTCCTGCCCGAAGTTCATTAGAATAATCTTTAGCTCACCTCGGTAATCGGAGTCGATAGTACCGGGGGAATTTAATACGCCGATTCCGTGTTTCGCCGCCAGTCCGCTCCTCGGCCTAACTTGAATTTCGTATCCGGCAGGAATTTCCAGCGACAGGTTGGTGGGCACCAATACTACGCTGCCGTGCTTTACTATTAATTCTTCATCCACTGCCGCACGCACGTCCATTCCGGAGCTTCCGGCAGTGGCATAGGACGGCAGAGGTATATCGTTAAACTTTTCTGTTATTCTTTTTATTTTAATTGAAATTTTTTCGACCATCCGGATTGCCGTTTTAATATAAAAAAATATTTAAGGATAAAATTACAATGCAAATTGCTTAAGCAGGCTTAAAGAACCGGACGAATGCCATCTATGATTTTTGTTTTTGAGCCAGGAATCTATTCTTCAAAAAGATTAATTCTTCCTTACCGATGTTGAAAATTGCGAGCAGGATAAGGTAAAGCAGCAGCATTAAAAATTTATTAATCAACGAAAGAGAATTGGTAAACAGCTGCGCGTAATAAATCGAAATAACAATCGCAATAGATATAAGCAGCTTGCCAAGCTTGGCATATTCATAATCCACTTTGTAGAATCTTTGGGTAATAGCAAAATAACCGACAGCCATTATTAAGTAACTTGCCAGAGTTGCAAGCGCTGCGCCTATTATTCCCCAGATGGGGATTAAAAAGAAACAGAAGCCGATATTAACTGCAGCACCAAACCCTGTCATTATAGGCACATAGATACTCTTTTCTTCAATATAGATCCCCGCCATCAAAATTAAATACAGGCCGTTAAAGATATACGCAAACAGGATAATGGGCACTATATTCAGTCCGCTCAAATATTCCTTGCCCAGCAGCGAATGGCCCTGGATGCTGAGCCTGGCAATATCCGAAATGAACAATGTTAGAACGACAAAAATTATTCCTGCCGTAATCGAAAAATAAGTAAGAACCTTAGAGTAAATTTCTTTTGCGTTTTTTTCCCGTGCATTCTGAAGGAAGAACGGCTGCCAGGCGTACTGGAACATACTTACAAAGAGGCTCATAAAAATGCCCAGCTTGTAGTTTGCGCTGTATAATCCCGATGTGTCCAGATCGGTTAAATGAGTAAGTATGGGCCTGTCTATTCCCTGAATAAGCATGGCTGCAAGGCCGGCAGGGAAATAAGGCAGACCAAACTTTAGCAGCCTGTGCAGAAGCTCAGTGTGAATTTTAAACTTAAGACTTTTAACAATGGAAGGGAATAAAAGCAGAAAGGATGCAAACGATGCAGCAAGGTTGCTGACGAATATAGCTTCGATTCCCCACTTCAATTTTAAAATAAGGTATAGGTTCAGAGAAACATTAACCAGGATGTTTATCATTTTAAACGATGCGAACTTCTTTGCCTTATGCTCTAGACGCAGTTTTATGAACGGGATTACGCTGACAGAATCGAAGAAGAGTACCGGGCCGACGAAATAAATTAGATAGTAGAATTCCGGCGGGATATCGAGCATGCCGTATATTGGCGCCTTAAATACAATAATTAAAGAACTGATAACCAGGGAAGCTCCGAACACCGAAAAAAACGGAGTTGAGAAATTATCCTTTTCGTCTCCTATCGTTCTTACAGCGGCAAACTTAAGATATGCGGCATCCATCCCGTAAACTAAAACTACATTAAACACGGCGCTGAAGATATAGAGATTGGAGTATACGCCGAAGTCCTTTGTAGAAAAAACATTTGTATATAAGGGTATCAGAAGGAATCCAAGAAATCTTCCTATTATGGTGCTAATGCCGTAAATGGCCGTATCTTTTGTAAGCTGTTTTAATTTATCGAACATTTTCCTGTATGTTATCTTCCGATGTTCATGTTAAAGTTTAATTTCCAAAGATATATCCAATGCTCTAACGCTGTGGGTTAGCGCCCCGATGGAGATAAAATCTACGCCCGTCTCAGCAATTTGTTTAACGGTGTCAAGATCGATGCCGCCGGAAGCTTCCGTCTTGCACCTTCCATCGATCAGTTCCACCGCTTTTTTCATTTCAGCTAAGTCAAAATTATCGAGCATAATAAAATCAACACTGCAGGGCAAGGCTTCTTTTACTTCGTCAAGGCTGGTGGTCTCAACTTCAATTTTAAAATCCGAATTGGTTTTCCTTAAAAACTCTTTGCATGAATTTACCGCGCCGGTAATCGATCCGGCAACTACGATATGGTTGTCCTTAATTAAAAACATATCGAACAAACCGATCCGGTGGTTTAAGCATCCGGAAAGCCTTACCGCCATCTTGTCAATATAGCGCAAACCGGGCGCTGTTTTTCTTGTGTCCAGTATTTTTGTGTTTGTATGCTTTATCATTTCTACAAACTTATTTGCGTATGTGGCTATGCCGCTCATCCTCTGTAAGAAATTCAGGGCAGTCCGCTCGGCTGTAAGTATCGAGGCGGCACTCCCTTCAATTAATGCGGCTACCTGTCCAGCCGAAACTTTATCACCGTCGTTAGCCATCTTAGTAAATTTTAACGACGGATCAAAAATATTGAAGAGAGCTTGCAGCACTTCAAAGCCGGCAATTACTCCATTCTGCTTTACAAGGAATTCCCCCAGGCCTTTTACATTTTCGGAGATTATTGCCTGTGTCGTAATATCGCCGCTGCCTATATCCTCAGACAGCGCGTTCCTTATTATTTTTTCCAGCTCTGAATTCATGGCGTAATTTTCAATAAAACTTTTTCATCGTATTAACAAACAATTCCGGAGGACGGGAAGGTTTCTTCGTATCCTTCTTTATAAATGCATGTTCGGTGTATCCTTCGGTTACCAAAAGATTATTTCCCTTCCTGTAAATTTTATAATCAATATGTATTCTTAAAATAGGATAGTCTTTTACATAAGACTCAACGATCAAAATATCATCGTAGTAAGCAGGGCTTAAATACCTGGCGTAAGTTTCCAGCACCGGTAGCTGGTAGCCTTCGTCTTCAATTTTACTGTAAGGCAGGCCGATTTCCCTAAGCATCTCAGTCCTGCCGACTTCAAAATATTCAAAGTACTTTCCGTTATAAACAAACTGCATCTGGTCTGTATCGGCGTAACGCACGCGAATTTCTGTATTATGAATTAACATTCGTCTTCTATAATAAAAATAAACAATGATTCAAATTTATTAAAAGGAAGGATAAAATATTATAGGAACTATATGTTTTCCCAATCTTCTCTCGAAATGCTTGCCTATTTTAGAATTCTAGATAATAATTCTTTCCCAATCTGACTTCTATGAGGATTTGGAATAGTAATAGTCAAAGTTCCTTTTATCATGAATGGATGTTTACCTCATGAATAAGGTCCATCAAATCCAAGGAATTTTAAATTTCTAACCAAATCCTTTGGCTTGATTAGACCGAATGGCTGCATTAGGCAGCGGCTTCTTTTTTAATTTTGATTTCAATTCCGTCAACAGCAGGTATAGGAAGATTTTTATATATACGGAATAATAGCCATCTTCTAAAACTTCTTCCAACTCCTTTCGGCATTCCTCTAATGTGTCTGCACTTGCATAAACACCTGGGCATTCATGAATCTCGCTATAAAAAGAATTATCGTCGCTTAAAATCTCATAGCGAGCGTGTTCCATTGCTTTATTTAAGTATTTAGTTAACATAATTACTTCTACTCAACGTAAGCGCCCATCCTGCCAAACTTTTCAAGGCGGCCGTCTATAAGTTTTTCCGGTTTTACTTTTGCCAGCTGTTCCAGTTCTTCCTTAAGAACATTTTTCAACGCGGCCGCGGCTTCGTGGTGGTTCTTATGCGCTCCGCCCATTGGCTCAGGGATAATTCTATCAATAAGCTTCTGCTCGAACAGATCACTGGCAGTTAATTTAAGAGCCTCGGCTGCCTGTTCCTTATATTCCCAGCTCCGCCAGAGTATGCTAGAGCATGACTCTGGACTGATTACCGAGTACCAGCAATTCTCAAGCATCAATATCCTATCGCCCACGCCTATTCCAAGGGCGCCGCCGCTCGCTCCTTCTCCTATTATAACGACTATAATCGGGACCTTCAGCCTGCTCATTTCAAAAAGGTTACGGGCTATCGCTTCGGCCTGTCCTCTTTCCTCGGCTTCTATTCCGGGGTAAGCGCCGGGGGTATCTATCATTGTAATAACCGGCTTATTAAATTTTTCAGCCAGCTTCATCAGGCGCAGCGCCTTTCTGTAGCCTTCGGGGTTAGGCATACCGAAATTCCTGTAGAGATTTGTCTTTGTATCCCTTCCTTTTTGATGTCCGATTATCATAACCTTATACTCATCTATAAGAGCAAAGCCGCCGACGATGGCTTTATCATCCTTATAGCTCCTGTCGCCGTGAAGTTCAACGAAATTGCTGGTCATCAGGTAAATATAATCCAGCGTATAAGGTCTATCCGGGTGCCGGGCCAGCTGCACCCGCTGCCACCTGGTAAGATCTTTATATATTCCTTCTTTCAATTGTCTTACCTTTTCTTCAATCTTAATTATTTCATTTTCAATATCCATTTTATCCGAAAGCCTTTTCATCTCCTCTAGTTTGGCTTCAAGTTCAACAATGGGTTTTTCGAAATCTAAAATTGTTTTAGCCATATTAAAATCTTTTTTCCCACATTCTGTTTAATGATTTTCCTAATATTTCCAGGTCGAGCCAAATATTCTGGTTTTTTGCATAAAAGATATCCAGCTTTTCATTATCGTTTCCCTGGTCGTTCTCAATGAACCAAAGGCCGGTTAAGCCTTTTTTACCGAGGAACAATTTACCCGCCTTACCAGAGTGCTGCGGACCTACAAAGCTGGCCTTGCCGGTTAAAACCTGCGGAACCTGCAGAATGAATTTCCTGAATTCGGTTTGCTTGTTAGTCACCTTGGTAATCAAATATATGAAAGGATATATAAAAAACAAAACTGCTAGTGCAAGGCTATAGTCGAACATCGCCTTTAAGAGCCTTAAAAGAGGCTGCGAAATATGGTAGCTTATTTCGATAAGAGGTATATCCTCCAGTACTGAAACAGAAGTCTTGCCGACAAGGAAATCCAGGTTATTACCGATCAATTTAAACTCAACGCTTTCGCTTTGGCAGGTAGAAACAATAGCCATCATTTGATTATATGACAACTCTTCCGACGAGAAAATTACTTCTCCTATTTTTCTGTCGCGTATTATTTTGCGGATGTTGTCGATCGTCCCCACAACTTCAAAGCCGCCGATTGAACTGCCTACCTCTTTATTAGTAAAGCTTATCAGCCCGGAGATTATGTGGAGGTCGGTATGGCGTGCTTGAAGTTTGCCGGCAATATCTATAGCCGGTTTATTTACACCTACAATCAAAGTCCGCTTATGGTCAAATTCTTCTTTCTTTATTCCCGCCTTAAAAATTATTTTAATAGCAATGCGCCAAAAGGCCAGCATAAAGAAGAGAATGAAATAGATGATTAGGACAGTAGCCCTGCTGTATGCATACTGCTTAAAGAAAAAAGTTAAGGAAGAAACAATGAAGAAGCTGATAATAATAGACAGGAAATTCCTTAATACCGAAAGAGTATCTTTTCTGTAAGTTCCCGATAAGCCGGCCACAATAATATGAATGACCGCAGGGACGGTATATATTACCGGGTAGCTTTTAACAGGGAAGCCGCGCCAATGGCCGAACTTGCCATAGACGATGTTCGCGATGAAAATAGAGGCGTTAAAAAAGATAAAATCGAGCAGCGTCGAAACAAATATTAATTTCCGTCTTCCGAGGAACGCAAAAAATTTTCTGAAGGTTATAGCCGAATGAAGAATTATCTCCACCAGGAAAGACCCGGAAAGATGCTTCTTTACAAACAGGTTCATTGCATCGTAAAAAACTTTTGTCTCGTCAAAGCTGCTTCTCTTGGTGCTTTCTCCCTTGTAATGGATTATCTGTGTAGAATGAACATAATAAACTTTATAGCCGGACTTTTGAATTCTATAACAAAGGTCAAGGTCCTCGCCGTACATAAAAAATTCTTCATCCAGTCCGCCCACCTTTTCGTAAACATCTTTCTTCATCATCATAAAGGAACCGGAAATTGCATCAACCTCGTAAGTTTGGTTTTCATCCAGATATGTTAAATTATACCGGGCAAAAATTTTACTGCTGGGGAACAGAGAGCTTAAGCCTGTTACTTTGCAGAACGACGTCCAAGGGCCGGGAAAGCTGCGTCTGCAGGCAAGCTGCAGTGTACCGTCGGGATTAAGAATCTTACAGCCCGCCAGCCCTGCATCCGGTGCGGATTCAAAAAATTCCATCATCTTTTGAATGGTGTCTTCTCTTAACAATGTATCCGGGTTTAGAAGCAGCAGGTACTTTCCCTGTGCAATAGCTAAGCCGAGGTTGTTCGCTTTGCTGAATCCGAGATTTTCCTTGTTTGCAATCAGCTTTACGCCGGGGAATTTTTCCTTTATAAATTCAACGCTGCCGTCGTTGGAAGCATTATCGACAATTATAATCTCATACTTAATTCTTCCGGCCGACTTTGTAATTGAATGCAGGAGGTTCTGAAGGAATTCCTTTACGTTGTAATTTACTATGATAATGGATAAATCCAATCACTCTCCTAACAATCTATCATATTCATTAAGAGTTCCGCCCTATAGCTATTAGAAACCATCATCAACTATTCTGCTTAAACGTTATGGAAATATTTTTTAATTTCCGAAGTACGGTGATCTTCAGCTTCCTTCAGACTTCTAAATTTAAATACACCATGTGTAACAGAAAATTTATTCAATCGGGAAAACATTTTAAATAAACCAGCAACTCTCTTAAAGTAATCAGCATCAGGATTAAATACCCAGAGGGACCTAGATGCAGCTTCGAAGCTTTTAAATTTTTGTACGGGCACTATTTATTCTCTCTTTGAATCAAATCTTTTAAAAATAATAAATCGCTCTGGTCAATAGCTCGAAATGTTTTTTCTTTTAATTTATAAAGAGTTTCCGGAGTTGCTATTTTTATTTTGTGTCCTTGGATATCCATTACATCAAACTTCAAATCCTCAAAATTAAAAGTAGTACCTATTCTTGATAAAACATCAATATAAAACCCTTCATCCGATCCGTATCGAATTACAGCATATTCTTGAAGTTCAGTATAAGTTATTTCAAAAATACTTCTATCATGGAATATCGAATATAAAGCATTCTGGAGTTTAGCTACATTTTCTTCTTGCGATTTAATAAATAAGTCTATATCCTGTGTTAATCGCGGCAATCCATACAGTACAACTGCAAATCCGCCTATCAGTACATAATCTACCTTTTCTTTTTCCAGAGCATCTATAACTTCTAAAAACCTATCGAATAGTTCTTTTGTTTTCATTTTATTGCAACCCAAGCATGCTTCTCAGTCTTAACTTCCATACCATAAACACTGCTTCTCGGACAATCTTTTTGGACATCTTTGAAGAGCCCATTGTACGGTCGACAAACACGATAGGTATCTCGCCTATCTTAAATCCTTTCTTCCAGGCTTTAAATGTCATTTCAATCTGGAAGGCATAACCGTTGGATTTTATTTTATTCAGATCGATGGTTTCCAGCACCGATCTTCTGAAACATTTGAACCCACCTGTTGCATCCCAAATGGGCATCCAGGTAATTATTCTTGTATACACGTTTGCAAAGTAGCTTAGTAGAAGCCTTCTCATCGGCCAGTTTACCACGTTCACTCCCTTAACATAGCGGCTGCCCAATACCAGGTCGTACTGCTTAATTGCCTTTAGAAAACTTTTAATCTCCTTCGGATCGTGCGAAAAGTCGGCGTCCATCTCAAAAATATAATCATACGAATTCTCCAGCGCGTACTTAAAGCCTGCAACATATGCGGTACCCAGCCCCATCTTTTTCTCACGGCGCAGCAGCTTTACCCTGGAGTCCTGTTTACCTGTGTCCTCGATAAATTTTCCCGTTCCGTCGGGCGAACTATCGTCGACAACAAGTATATCGAGATTATTCTTATACCTCTGAAGCAAGTCCGGGATAAGAAGCTGAATGTTTTCAAGTTCGTTATAAGTCGGTATAATAATTAAAGATTTTTCTGACATTGATCCTTTTGAATTATTTCATTTAAAAATTTTTGATACTACAATACGGCTGTATCCTGATTCGATACCGAGTGCTCTCTCATTTAAGCTTATTCGTAATGACCTTTACCGGAAATTACTACAAAAACGGTTCTCAACAAAATTTTAAAATCCATACGGAGCGACATGTTTTCGATATAGAACAAATCGTACCTGAGCTTAATTTTAACATCCTCAATTGTCTCGTCGTACTTATGCTTAACCTGCGCCCAGCCGGTAATGCCGGGGCGTACTTTAAGCCTTCTTTTGTAATATGGTATTTCCAGCGAAAGCTTCTCAACAAAGAACGGGCGCTCGGGTCTTGGACCTACAATACTCATTTCACCTTTAAGTACATTCAGCATCTGCGGTATCTCATCAATTCTAACTTTGCGTATGAATCTTCCCACCCTGGTTATTCTCGGGTCATCCTTCTGGGACCAAACCGGCCCGGTCGATTTCTCAGCATCCTTCTTCATAGACCGGAACTTAAGGATATTAAAAATCCTTCCGTTTATTCCGCATCTTTCCTGCTTAAAGAAAATTTCGCCCTCGCTGTCCAGCTTAATTGCTATTGCGGTTAACAACGTAACCGGCAGAGTAGCTGCAAGAATTATTAGAGAGACAAATATATCTATAAGTCTCTTCAGCTTCTTTTCCCATTCCGGCATAAGCTGTGGCATAATATCTATAAGCGGGATGCCGTATATCTGAGACGTTCTTGCCTGACCGCTTAATATCTCGTAAAGGTCCGGAACGATTTTCAATCCCACATTTTTCGATTCGCTCCTGGAAATAATTTCCACAAGGTCATCGCGGTTTTCTTTTTCAAGAGCAATTATAATTTCCCGGACATTATGCCTGTCGATTAACTCCGGCAGCTGGCTAACAGTGCCGATAGTTTTTATATCCTTATAGAACGAATTTTTATTTTCTTCCTTAACCGCAACATATCCTACAACATCCAGCCCCAGCGCCGGGTGCTGAAGCAATTGGTTATGCACATCGTGCCCTTTGGAATTGAATCCGATTATCAAAGCGTTTCTTCTCCCTACTCCCTTAATTAAAAGGCTGCGCTGGAAGCTGCGAACGAAAAGTCTTCCTATGCCGACGAGGAAGAGAAAAAGTCCCCAGTAAATAAAAATTAGTATTCTTGTTGTGGAACCGACTCCGTGTATATAATCGTCGATGAATATTAGGAAGAACAGGATGAAGATACCCACAAAGGAAGCCTTGAAAAGGGTAGACAGCTCATCCAGGCGTGAAGAAGCGAACCATGTGCGGTACATGCCGACAAACGTAAAGATGATAAGCCAGTAAAAATATATTACGAACATAGGGATAATAAATTCCGGCATGGCAAGCAGTTCGAACCATCCGGAATTTACTCTTAGCTGGTAATAAATAATCCACGCAAGATTTATAGTTAAAAAATCTACTATAAGGATTAATATTTTTTCAAGCTTCTTATTCAAATATTTATCTCGCTCAATAGATAGCTTTCAAAGTCGGCTACAATTTTTTCCCAGCTTAACATATTTTTTATAACCGTCTTCCCTTCTTCCATCAAGTCTCCTCTAATTGAAGGATTATTAATAATCTTTACAACAGCATCGGCAAAATTAACCGGATTATCGGCAATAAAAATATATTTATTAAGCGCCTCAGGAAGTCCTCCTACAGCCATCGGGGTTGCTACAACCGGGACGCCCAATGCTATAGACTCAATTACCTTATTCAGAGTGCCGGCGCCGAATCTCATCGGTGCTACATTAACTGCGCTATTTAAATATTCACTTTTAATATCGGGCACAAAGCCCGTTATAAATACGTTTTTAGATTGCAGAGATTTAATTCTTCGCGGCGGCTTTTGCCCCACTATAAAAAATTCGGCGCCAGGAACTTTCTCCAAAATCAATGGGAAGATTTCCTTTGTAAAATAAATTGCCGCATCATAGTTTGCATAATACGGCATATTGCCTGTAAAGATAATCCTGTTTCTGTTGTACTGCTTCCTTTCGGATTTAAAATATCCAACATCAATGCCGTTACTAAGAATTTTTATATTAGCCTTTAATCCCGATTTTACCAGGTATTCTTTATCCACCTCGGAACAGATAAAGAGCGTATGAAATCTTTCCGCTACTTTTTCATATCTTTCAATCCTTTTCTGCTCTACTTTAACGAAGAATTTCTTTAAAGGATTTCTTTCAATTTCTGCAAATCTTTTTAAATATAAAGATACCGCATCGGTAAAGTCTATTACCTTAACCGGCTTGGAAAAATTTTCGCCCGGAAAGTATTGTGCGCTTCTTATTAGGTGAAAATACATTACATCAACGCTGCCGTCAACGGCAATTTTTTCAATCTTTTTTTTCATCCGGGATGATTGGAACCATGCGGCTTGGAACGGGAATTCTGTAAACAGCGAAATAAATACTTTGAAAAACGATTCGAAAACCGAAAGCTTAACGGCCTCAATTTCAATTCCGTATTTTTTAAAGCTCTTCAAATCTTTAAGCTGTCTGCTGCTACGAAGGAAGGTTAAAATTTTAACCGAATTGTTTACCGAAAGATTCTTAGCGAGATTATAAATCTTAAGCTTATCGCCTCTGAAAGGTGGATACGGGATACGCGGTGTAATTATTAATATCTTCAATTCTAATGGTATTCCAGGTATAAAAACTTATTTTTTTATCAAGTTATAATATTCATTTTCAAATTGTTCGGCAATTTTTTCCCAGGTGTATTTTTCCTCTATAAGCTTTTTTGCATTGGCAGACATCATCTCCGGATCATATTTATTCTCAAAGTATGATATCGTCTTCGAAATAAACTCTTCCGTAGAATCGGCTATAAGCATATGTTTGCCGTCTTCAACATCAATGCCTTCTTTTGCTACGGATGTGGAAATTATATTCTGACCGGTCGCGAGCATCTCTATTATCTTTACTCTTATGCCGCTTCCTATTCTAAGCGGAACAACAGCGAGTTGCTTATCCAGAACCTCTTTCCATAAGTCTTTCACATAGCCGATCTTGATAATATTTTCTCTGAATGACGAGGGCACTTTTACTTTGTCGGTTCCGGTTCCGTAAAGATAAAGCTTTACTTCTTTTTTAAATTTTACTATCGAAGGAAAAATTTCTTCCAGGTACCAGTTTAATCCGTCGTAGTTTGGCAGCCACTCAAGAGAGCCTAAATGAAAGATTGAATAAGGAATGGTTTTGGATTTCCGCATAGCCAACAATTCTTTATCTACGCCTACGCCTATTACCGCTGTATTAACATCAGGGTTTAAGTCCTTTAAAATTTCTTCGTCATGCCTGGAAACCATAATGCACTTATCGAACTTGCCCGTAATAGAGGGTTCATATTTTAAGAATTTATTATACTGTAATCCGGAATATTTTTTTAAAATGATATTTTTCTGTTGTTCGTAAAACCTCTGCATTATCTTCAATTCAATATTGTGTTCTCTAAGAACAACGGGAATGTCGACTTCGTTCCTAATAACATCCAGAGCCCAGGCTAAATGAAGATGATCAATATGCACGATGTCGATTTTATTTCCTTTAAGAAAAGACCGCAGGAATTTTACTAATTCTTTTTTTTTGAATTTTGAAATATTATACGGCACCCCTGAAAAAAAATTAAGTATGGCGCCCCCAAAATAATTATTTGTGTTTACATCTAAAATAATCGGTTTGCAGAATTTACTCAACTCTCTTTCGGATGCAATCTTATCGGCGTTTTTTCTATAGGCAGCAAAATAGATTTCATTCCCTCTTTCTGCCAGATGCTTTGTTATTCCGTATATTCCTAGCCTGACTTCGCTGTCGGGAGGCAGCGGAACTTGCGGAGAAAGTTGAAGTATCCTCATTATATAAATATGTTTATTACCATGGAAACAAAAAAATCGCAGCCTATTTTTGAGTGACAAATATAATTAAAATAGGAATAGAATCGTAAATTGATTTACTTTCAAAAAATATTTATTTATTTTTCTTAACAAATAACGGCGATTAAGAATGGAAAATGAAATTATTTTTATTGTTGAAGATTCTCTTGAAGGCGGATTTGAAGCAAAAGCAATAGGGCATTCCATATACACACAGGCTGATTCTTTTGAAGAGCTAAAAATCAATATTAAAGAAGCTGTTGGGATTCACTTTGATGCTGCTGAGATGCCCAAATTAATAAGGATTCATTATGTAAAGGATGAAGTAATTGGTGCATGAAAATTCCCCGAGATGTTTCAGGCGAAGAATTGATTAAAAAATTATTACAACTCGGTTATGTAATTGTCAGGCAAAGGGGAAGTCATGTAAGAATGACCAGGACATATCCCGAAGGGGAACACCCAATAACAATTCCTTATCATAATCCTATAAAAATTGGAACATTAAACAATATATTATCGGATATATGTTTGAAGATTAAAATTTCTAAGGAAGAATTGATTCAGCAACTTTTTGACTGACTACTTTTTAATTTAAAATTCATAAAAAAAGGAATTAACAATTTGTTTTTATTACGTAAAATGTTGGAACAAATTATTTAATAAATAAACCGGAAATTATATGTTCATAAACAATGATTGTATTTATTTTAATGGAGATATTCCCTGCAAGCCGCATAAAAAAAACGGATATCACTGCGATAACTGTCCGGAATACAGAAAGATTACTGAAAAGATTTTAATTATCAAGCTCGGCGCTATAGGCGATGTAATAAGAACGACTCCTCTTTTAAGAAGGCTAAGAGACGAATATCCGGATGCCCAAATTACCTGGCTTACTTATTCGCCAGCTATCTTAAGCGGTGAGTGGGTGAATAGAATTTTAAATGTCTCCCCGGAGAATATTGAACTTATAAAGCAAATAAATTTTGACTGGCTGATTAATCTTGATAAAGATCCGCTGGCAATTTCTCTTACCAACGAAATTTCAGCAGATAAAAAATCGGGCTTTACTATTGATGAATATGGACATGCAAAACCAATTTCTACTCACGCTGAAGAGCATAAATGGCTCACCGGCTTATTCGATGACCTGAATAAAGAAAACACAAAGCATTATGTTCAAGAAATATTTGAAATTTGCGGATACGAGTTTAATGGTGAAGAATACATTTTAGATGTTGAAGACAGCGGTGAAAAATGGGATATTGATAAATCAAAAAAAGTAATCGGCTTAAATACAGGCTGCGGCGGCAGATGGACTTCCCGCCTATGGAAAACAGAATATTGGATTACACTTGCAAAGGAACTTCTTTCCAACGGATACGAGGTTATTATTCTAGGCGGTGAACAGGAAGACGAAAAAAATAAGCTTATACAAAAGGAAAGCGGCGCAAAATATTTCGGACATTTTCCGCTGTCGGTCTTCATGTCTCTGTTAAATGAATGCGATACGATTGTTACAGCAGTAACAATGGCAATGCATCTTGCAGTAGGATTAAGAAAGAATCTCATACTTTTCAACAACATATTTAACAAGAACGAATTCTACCTTTACGGCAGGGGCGAAATATTAGAACCGGACTTTGATTGCGACTGCTACTTTACTCCGGTTTGTCCAAATGACTGTATGCAGTATCTTTACCCGGAGAGAGTGATAGAAGCAATAAATAGAATTTAAGCAAGGGGAAAAAATTATATTTCGCAAACTCTGATAACAAAATATTTTATTCTTAATACCACTATGTAGGAAAAGTTGAATGAACGATTTAGCACTGTCTAATTCAATTCTTATAATAAATCCTTTAACATCTCTATTGTAATTCCAACATCTTTACAAATTGATTTAACAGTTTTTCTTTTTAGAGATTTCTTCCCATGAATGGGAACTGTTGTTCTGTAACCGTCACTTGATCTCCGATAAATAGCATAACTACTTCCGCTTTGTCTTAAAAATTCGAAACCAGGTTTCTTAATAACTTTTATTATTTCTTTTGAATTTATGTCTGGAAAAACATTAGTCATACACTTATTTGCACTGAAGTAACTAAAAAGTTATCTGAAGGAAGTTCCTGATTTCTAGCCAAATTATCATCAATAAAAGCTCGTACTGCTTCTTTCATCTCTTTCATTGTTTCTTCGTATGTTTCACCTTCCACATGGCAGCCGGGGAACGCCGGGCATTCGGCATAAAATCCGCCTTCTTCACATTCTTCTACAACTACTTTATAATTGTATAATTTCATAAATGCAGTTCCGTTGTTTCTTAATCCTATTATTTAAAAAAAAGTTAAAAAAATAATTTATTAAAAACCACATTGTATATTTTTCGTCAGCTTTAAGAAAGAACTTTTTAATTAAAACTATTTTTGCGTTAACTGCAAAAAGCCAAATTCCGTAATCTAATTTCGGCTGCGACTACTATTTAACCCATGCCTGTATAAACGACAAGTAGTATCTTTAGATTCATTATAAATTCGAATTGTCTATGACTTCTTCAAATAAAAATATCAAACCAAATAAAACATTATCTAAAGAAGATAGTTTATAAAAGCCTATAATTTGTTCTTTTCTTCTTCAATAGATATTATTTTATCAGAAATCATATTCGTAATACTATCCCACGAAAATTTTTCCGCAATACTTTTTCTTTCTTCTGCTTTTTCAGGTTTATTATCATGTACTGCTTTTTCAATTAAATTAATAAATTCATCTTCTGATTTAGCTATAAAATTTAATTCTTTAAACTTGTAAACCTCCGGTAAATTGGTTGATACTACAGGTATTCCGAGTGCCATGTATTCTAACAATTTTAATGGATTAACAGCGACTGTAAGTTCATTAATTATGAATGGGATTATTCCGACATCAAAAATCTTAGCATATTTTGGCAACTCACTAAATTGTATTTCACCTAGATAAATAATATTAGGATAATTTGAAAATTGGGAAACACTAATCCTTGTTTTTCCAATTAGCAAAAATGTATAATCTAAATAATTTGCAGCACATTTTGTAATTAATTCAACATCTACATATTCAGCTAATAAACCAAAATAGCCAATAACCGGATGCTTAATTGAATTCACTCGTGCTGGTATATTTGCTGTAACATTATTAAAATGTTGAAAGTCAACACCTTGAGGTAGAAAATAGCTTTTCCCAGATTTGGGCATGCGGGTTTTGAATAATATATCCGATGTGCCGAACGAACTATCTACAACCTTTAATAAATCTTTTTCCAATTTAATTAATGATTTGAAAGCGCCTTCAAAAAGCGAATAATCATCCAAGCAAAAATAATGGCTTGATGATAATTTTAATGTATTGATTAAATCTCCAATTATAGGTGTAGAAGTTAATAAGATGGGATTTTTAAAATTATTGTCAATAATAACTTTTTGTATTTTAGCTTTAAGTAATCTACAATTAATTTTTCTAAATACACGTATATCATGGAAAGGAATTATTAATGGATGCAATTGAACTACCCCATCTTCATCCGAATTATTTTTATGATTTAATAGTTTACCAAATTTCTCAAATATTCTTTTTACATCACTTATTTTTGCTTTGGGCTTTCTTAATCCAAGAGATCCTATCCAAATTATTCTATTTCCCTTTGCTAATATTTTTCCAATGTGCTGCATTGTTGATGGATATCTCCCCCAATCATCCGAAAAAATTAATATGTTTCTCTTCGTTATCATTGGATTTATGTTAAAGAGGAATTTTAAAATTAAACTTGAAGCAATTATAAATTATCCTGAATTATTTTCACAATCCTTTTAGCTGCTTTACCATCACCAAAAGGATTTTTAGTTTTAAAAAAATTAAAATTATTTTTTAATTTTTTATCTACTTGATTAAACTTTCTTTTAATGATTTTATCAGAACTACCCACAAGGAAAGCATAACCTGCTTTAATAGCTTCCATTCTTTCCGTAACATCGCGCATTACTAAAATAGGTTTTTTGAAAATATAACATTCTTCCTGAACCCCTCCTGAATCACTAATTATAAAGTAACTTTTTTTCATAAGATAAATAAACGACAAATAATCAAGAGGGTTGACTAATACAATATTCGGAATTCTATTTAAAACTTCAGTAACAGGATTTTTAACATTAGGATTTAAGTGAACAGGATAAACGAAATTGTAATTAGGATTTTCTTTAGCTAAATCTTTTATAGTATTTAATAATTTTTTGAACTCTGCACCAAATTTTTCTCGGCGATGTAAAGTAATTAATATAATTTTTTTATTAAATATATTACTGTTACATAGTTGAATTAATTGTTTTTCAATTTTGACAGATAATTTTTTATCCGATATTAATTTTGACACGTCCAGTAATGAATCAATGACTGTGTTTCCGGTGACATATACATGATGATTCCCAATACCTTCTTCTAACAAGTTCTGCTTTGACATTTTTGTGGGGGCAAAATGAAAGTCGGAAATTGCTGAAATAAATTTTCTATTCACTTCCTCAGGATAGGGACTCATTTTATTAAAGCTTCGTAAACCAGCCTCAACATGACCAATTTTAATTTTCAAATAAAACGCAGCTAAAGCAGAAGCAAAAGCGGAAGTCGTATCACCCTGAACTATCAGGATATCGGGTTTAATTTCGTTTAACCTTAATTTTAACCTAGACAGCGAATTTATTGTTACATCAAATAAATCTTGATTCGACTTCATTAAATCTAAGTCATAATCTACTTTTAGATTAAATATATCTAAAACCTGCCTCAACATTTCTTTATGTTGCCCGGTGGAGCCAACTACTGTCTTAATGGTTCTTAGTTTTTTCAACTCTTTAATAACAGGAGCTAGTTTTATTGCTTCAGGTCGTGTACCAAAGATAACTAATACTCTTTTCATATTATTTCCCAAGAGAAAGGATTATCTCTTAATTATATTTTAATAAATATTTTTAGGATAAATAAATAATTGTTTGAAATAATAAAATCCTTTTACAATGAGATTTTTTTTTAATAAGAATATACCTCCTAAAAGATAAAGAGGAATCCTTATAAAAATACCAAAGTAATGAAAGGATAATATTGTAGCGAAAGTAATACCAGAATAATGTTTTTGATAAAATTTAATTTTTGCGATGCACTGATTTTTATATTTGAACCAGGGGATCTTGTCGGTCGTTGCACCTCCTAGATGAATGATTGAGGTTTCGGGAAAGAAAAACACGTTCCCTCCTCGTTTTTTTAATCGCTTGCATAAATCAGCCTCTTCTGCATAGAAATAAAAATTTTCGTCGAATCCTTCAAGCGCTTTATATGTCTCATTCTTACAAAATAAAAATGCTCCCTTTACTATATCAACTTCTGTAATAGTATATATTGATTTATAATTAAGATGGAACCGATTAAATAATTTGGACTTTGGAAAAAGTTTATATAGGAATAAATTTTCTCCTATTACATTACCTATGTTTTCAAAATCTACTATTGATACTTGATTAGTGCCATCTTCATTTAATAACTTACAGCCGACAATAAAATCCCTTTCTAGTCTCTGCGATACTTCTAATATTTTTTTTAATGTGTTTTCAATAAAGATTGTATCATTGTTCAATATCAGTAAATATTTCCCTTTTGCTAAATCCATACCTTGGTTATTGGCTTTAGCAAAACCAAGATTTTGATTATTTTTTTTAATAATAATATTATCCCCAAACTCTCTAAGAATGTCAATAGAACAATCTGTCGAGTTGTTATCCACTATTATAAATTCAAAGCTAGGTCCATCCGTATATTTAATTATGGATTCAATACACTTTCGAGTTAAGTCACACGAATTATAATTAATTAGAATAATCGAAACATCTATATCTTTAATAATTTTTCACCCCATTTTTCTTTATTAAATGTTTTAAAAAGCAAAACCACTTCTTGATTGTTGAAAAAACGAATTTTAACTGTTAAAGGTATTATCAATATTAACGACAGCAATAAGTAATAAATAAGTGGAAGATAAGATAAAATTAATAATACAGATGCTGAAAGTATACACCAAAGTAATATTTTAATGTTAATAAATTTCATATTAATATTCACACGATTTCCTACTATATAAAAGAAAAAGGCACCTATAAATGTCGATATTAATTTAGCTATTCCAACACCATTATATGAAAATTTTGGAATAAGGATAATTGAGATTATCAAGTCTATTAAAACAATTACTATTCCATAAATAAAATTGAATTTTTGTTTGTTGTAAGCTGTAAATAAATCTACTGCAAAAAAATTATAGAATAGAAATATTTGAGACCAAAATAAAAGAATCATTGGCATATAAGACTTTTGATATTTGATTCCGAATATGGCTACAACAATTCCTTCGGCTTTGAAACTACATATTAGTGCCAATAAGAATGAAACAAAAAATAAAATTTTAAAAATAAATCGCATAAGCTCACTATTTTTTTCATCATGCCCTTTTATATTTTTAACAATTATGGGGAAAAATGTTGTAATCAAAGCATAGGGTATTATATTGAAAGGAATTGCCATTCGAGTTGCAATAGCATATATACCAGTTGAGTAAGTAGAATCCAAATTTTTTAATAAAAGTATATCAATTTGCTGGAAAACAGCTATTAAAATTACATAACCCATTAAAGGGGCAGACTCTTTAATTAACCATTTTGCTTTAACAAAACTAAATTTAATTCTATAAGAAAATTTTTTATAACTTAAATAAATAATTATTAAAAAACCGGGTATATTCGAAGCAACGTATGAAATTACTAAATAAGACAACCCCATATGTAACATAGGTAACAAGATAACCATAATTAGAAAAATTAGATTGTCGAGAACAACAACTATCATCGAATAATGTGAAAGCAGTGCTATTTTAAATGGAATATCAATAATTTCTCTAAAATTCCTCAATTTGGAAGATAATATAATGTTCAGAAATAGAATATTGGTTAATAATATTTCATGGGTAGTTAATTTTAATATGACTGAACTAATATTAAATAGGATAAGAACAATGAAAAATAAAATTAGCCTAACTGAAAATGCAGCATTAAGATATTCGAAATTCTTTTCGAATTTTGAAGTTTCCCTAAATACAATCGGAGCAAATCCGAAATCAATAATAGGCGATAATATTATTACTATAGCTAATAGGTAGCTAAATATTCCAAAGCTGTCAACATCCAAATACCTTGCGGCTAGCCAGAAAGCTAAAAAATTTAAAACCAGTGATACACCCTGACCAATTGAAAGGGAAAGGATGTTATTAGTAATTGATTTTGAGGGCGGATTTTTCAATTAAATATTTTCAAAAAAAATAATTTCACAAAGTAACCGGATTTTTTTTCCGTTCTAGAATAGGAGTTATAAATACCAGAATAATTAAACTAAGAAACCATATTGCAGATCTAGTCACCATATAAAATACTGAAAAAGAAATAATCAAATACAAATAGACTAAAATTACAAAATCAATAAATTTATGCTTTTCATAAAACCTAAACCAATAAAAAGTAGTTAAAATCCCAAGTAAATAAGGAACAAGTATTAGTCCCCAAAATCCGAAATCAGCATGTAAATCACGCAAATAAGTTGCTGAATTAGTCCACATCGGAATAAAATAACCTTTGGGATACGTATTGGGGTGTTCAATAACATGAAACTTGGATAGGAAATCATAGACTGGTAAAAAAGTATTCTCTCCGAAGTACGGATTTTCTCCTCCAGAAAAGAAATATTTGCTTAATACTCCAATATTAGAGCTAAAATATAAATAAATCGAAGGAGTAATAACCTCCCCTCCTTTTAATTTATTCAAAGTTTTTGTAGAAGCTTTAAAAGATTCTGTGTTACCTCTTACTATCTTTATCATTGTGGAACTAGCGACAAATAGCGTTAATAAAATAATCATCGCTATAACCAAATTTCTTTTATTTAGTTTTTGTTTAATGCTTTTACTTCGAGCAATTATATAATGTCTGAACAAAAAGAAACTGATCACAAATTCTAAAAATCCTACAAAAATACCACCCCTTCCAACGCTTGCCATATCTTTTAAAATAACCGCAATCAATGGCAATGTCGCCACGAAGGTCAATTTATTTTTATAAGCAGTATAAATCCCAGCTAAAAAAATACCTGCATACGAAAATACTAATAAATAAGGAACTGTCTCTTTAATTTCTCCTTGAACTCTTAACCTATATATTATATTTGCCCTTATTAAGACTGCTGTAATACTACCAAACTTATGAATCAAAACCATCCAATGAAGAATTGCGCTTAACAATCCCAGTAGAGAGAAAATAATTAAATAAAGTCTAATTGTTCTACCATCGTCAGAAAATATATTATCTGCAATTAGAGAGTCTGAAAATGGGATATTATTTTTAGAAAAAACATCTCTTGCTAAAAAAATTGTTATTATACCAAATAAGTAAGCCAAAAATGTAGATATTATTACTTCCCATGTAAATACACTAATGTCTATAAAATCCATTAATTTTAACTGGTAAAGGACAATAAATAACATCCAGGAAAAAGTATATATAGAAAGATGATTAAACAACTTCCCAAAAAATTTCCAGCTAAATAATATAGTAACGACTGAGACTATTAAGGTTATGAAAATTGACACAACAAGTTTATTGGATTTTTAGCTTATAAAAATTTAATATTTTAACGAAAAATTTCTTTTCTTTTTCTTCCAAAGGATTATTAAAGCTGTCGCGTTCAACTGCCTTTTGGCCCATGAAAATAAAAATTATCATTAGGAATAATGCAAGAAAAGAAACTGCTAAAATTATAAAGGCTTTTTTAGGCTGGTATTTTAATTCAGGAGGTACTGCTTTATCCAGAACTAAAACAGTTGGAATACTCTTTTGTTCATCTACCTTAGCTTCCTCATACATTGGAAGTATTACTTCCATTATCTTTGTTTGTATTTCAATATCCCGGTAATATCTATAATATTTAAGACTAAGGTCGGGAATCTCTTTAAATGGCAGAAATACATTTGTCGGGAATGAAAATTTGCTCTCCGTTTTTAAGTTTTCAATTTTATTCTTAATAAAGTTCACCTGATCGAAAATTTCCTGGTATTGAGGAGAATGCAGTCCATACTGCTTTTTAACAGATTCTTGTAAAAGTTCCTGCTGAACAAGCTGGGCCTCTAGAGCAGCTGATGCTTTTACGGCCGCTTCAACCTGATCGGGAACGGCAAATACTCCATATTTTTTTTGGAATACATACATAGAGTCTTCTGCGGATTTCAAATCACTTATATTCTTTAAGTATCTTTTTTCTATAAATATCCTGTTATTCTTTGCTTGTTCTACATTTAATTTGATGTTCAAACTATCAAGTATTTCCACAAAATAATTTGCTATGTTTGCACTAACTTGCGGATTATTATTTACAACATTAATATCTATCATGCCGTGTTCATCAGGGTCAAACGAAACATCATTTTTAAAAGCCCTTAAAGCTTTATCCATATTGGAATCTTTTATCTCGTAATATTGCATTAAATTAAATTTATTAATTACATTCGTTAAAGCCGTTCTGCTTCCAAGTATTCCGAATAAAATATCATCTGATGTTGAACTGACTCCGAATAATTTAGAGCTGATTGAAGTTGCAGCCGACTTACCGGACAGTAGACCAGTTAAACCGCCAAGCCCCATCTGAGATTCGGGAGCCGCCATTACTACTGCCGTTGCTTTATATGTTTTGGGAAGAAGAAATGATATAACGGTTGCTATAATTATAACTATGAGAATGTTTATAAAAATAAATTTTCGCCATTTATATATAACATATATGTAATCGCTAAATCTAACATTCTTTTTAATTTGTTCTTCAGACATTTAATCTATACTTTCCTTGGTGAATTATATACAATTGTTCTCTTTTACCCTTTATCAAGGATACGGTTTTATGATTTTTTCAGCGTTACAAAGTTAATATATTTATTTTAGTTATCGCAAGATTATTTTTCATCAACAGCCATTCAGAGTTAAATATTTGTAGTATAGATTGGCAATCTGTGCTATATTAATTTTAACAAATACAACGGGGAAAAATCTTTTTATTGTCATTCCTATTCTATTGTTTTTACTAAAGTAAAATTTCACTCTGAATTGCTGTTCATCAATAAGTAATCTGCCGGGAAAATTTGTCTAATTGTTATTCTTTTTAAAAATAATTCTTAATTATTATTCGCAGGTTGTTTATTTTAACTTTTTTTTTTAACAATTAAATATTTACATTAAGGCGAAAATTTTTCAAAGGAGCTAAAATGACGGGATACATAAACGTTAAAGACGATTACGGAGCAAAGGGGGATGGAACAACAGATGATACTACTGCAATACAAAATGCTTTGGATGCTGCGGAAACAGGCAGGGGGGTAGTAATTTTTCCCTCAGGAAGCTACTTAATTGGTAATACATTAAAACTGCCTAATAAAGTTTATATGAAAGGGGTTGGAAGTACAACATTTGGGTCTGGAAGTAATGATATTACTCGTGAACCTTCCTACTTTCTTCCACAAGTTAGTATATATATTATATTAGCAAATACTTCAAATGTAGATATGATAAGACCGAAATCTTCAGATTATACTTTACAAGAAGCAGGCATAGAAAATATAGTATTATATGGTAACAAAGACAATCAAAGTTCAGGTGATGGAATTTCAATTCTAGATACTACAGTTGCAACTAGAGGACATGTACAGATTAAAAATGTATTAATATATTATGTAAAAGGTAAAGGACTTTATGGCGGTTCAAATCAGCATGAATTGCATTTTGATAATGTAATAGCTTACGGATGTGGAGGAGACGGATTTGAATTAAAAGGGCAGGATATAAAAGCTACCAGAATTCAGGCAGGTGCAAACGGAGGCGTTGGAATTAAAATACACGAAGGCGGAGCTGCAAGATTATATGATGTGGATGTATGGAGTAATAATATCGGAGTAGAAATTTATGACACAACAAATGTTTTATTCTTTGGGTTAAATGCCAATTTAAATAATACTTACGGCTTATCCATCTATCAAAATTCTGCATCTTATTCTCCAAGTCAAATTCAGGTATTTAGAGGTACTTTTGATTCAAATTCCCAAGATAGCGACGGTGGTTATCCGGACATTCAAGTTAGTTCATCTAGCCCAACATTTGGACCTGCAGATTTACTTTTTCACGGATGTTTATTCAAAGGAAGCGCAAGCAGCCCAAAGCCGAATTATGCAATAATAGATGATTCATATCAACCCGCAAGAAATATAGTATCGGATTGTTATATTAATAGGAACAACTATAGCAGCGGAATTATTAATTTGAACAGTATTTACAAATTTAGAGATTGCTATGACTACACTACAAGAAGGTTAATCGGAGAAGACACAATTCCTTATGGATTTGAAAGCAGCAATTATACATTGTTAATAACCGACTGTTATTTAACAGTTGACACAGGGACATGGAATAAAAATATTACTTTGCCCACTTTATCAAGCACACAATTAGGCAAGGTTTACTATATAAGTAAAAGCGATTCAAGTGCAAATTCCGTTTCAATTGTTCAATCCGGCACTGATGCAATATCCGGGACAACGTCTATAAATCAAAGGTTTCAAACGCTTATGATTATAAATTCAGGGTCAAGCTGGTACAGTATTAAGATTTCATGATTAAAGGAAAAAGGTGAAATATGAAAAGGTTATGGATTATATTAATTTTTATTCAAATAATTTTTACTTCGCATTTTATTTATAGCCAAAGCAGTATCAATTTTAAAATATTACAACCGCGTCCAAATCAGTTATCCGGGGATTCATTATTTGTTTCTGTACAGATAACCTCCACCTATGAAATTGTTTCAGTAACTGCAGAAGTTGAAAATCACACGGCCGTATTAGCTCCTGCCAAAGGTTATATCCAGGGATATCTTAATTTAGCCGGATTGCAAAGGGGTGCAAAAACTTTAACAATAACAGCTAAAGATTTTAACGGATTTACTGCTTCGGATTCTATAAATTTTATTTATGATAAAAAACCTGTTTTAAGTGTTGCTTTACCTCAGCAAAATTACATTCTGGCTCAGCCATACATAAATGTTCAAGCTAATGCTTCTGATGATGATACTACATTTGGTGCAAAAATATACGCTATGGTAAATAGTGAAGTTATTATAGCAAGTGCAAGGAACTCTATGGATACAACTCTTGACTTGTCTGCTTATGATGGTGAAAAAATAATATTGAGTATAGAAGCAATAGATTCCGAAAACCAAACTGTGATACAATATTATTCAGTTTATGTGGAATCTAACAACCGACTTCAGTTAATTAAAAACTATGACGACATCATTGATGCTTTTAATGATTCCCTTGCGGTATTAGGACAAGGAACATATTTTTCAATTATAAATCGTTATACAAATTACATAACTAAAGTCAACTTTCCCACATTATTTTATTATGACAGAGAAAACTACCTTGACAATGATATCTTCGTCGTTACTGCAAGAAACAGTGCTACAGCATTATGGGCAATGTATTATTATAAAAATGATTCATTAATATTAATATCTAATAATTCATACTTTAATCCGTCTTCACTTTCTGGAAAAGGAAATTATATAATATGGAATGAGGGCAAAAATTTATTTTTAACAAACTTAACACTTGGGAATAAAATACTTATTTCATCAATTGCAGGAAATAATTATAATGATGTTACAGGCGAAGGCGAGGTTGCATTTTGGTCATATTTAAATTCTTCATATTGCATAAATTTTTATAAAAATGGTATAACTACTATAATCGACAGTTCAGGAATGAATGTATATCCAGTTACAGATGGTAACTCCATTGTTTATCGAAAAACCATAAACGGAGTTTCGTCAATAATTTTGTATAACAACAGCACATATACAGTATTAAGCAATAATGTTGGAGATGTATCCCCTGTATTTGATTACGCAATAAATAACGGCTGGATTGCTTTTGTAACTCTGGGTAATTTAAACCAGACTCAAATTGTTCTTAGAAGTCCTCAAGGCATCGAAAAGCAAATTACGCATTGGGGAACTTTCAGTGATATAATCAGCTTAAGCAGAAACGGACAGGTTGTATTATCAAATTCAAGTAAATTATATTATGCAGATTTTAATAATCCTACACCGATTGGAATAGCCGACTATTCTTCAGGTCTAGCAGTTTGGATAGGAGATTCATTATATTATGCAATAGGTCCCGGATTATTTAAGGTCGACTTAAATGTTTCCGGTATTAAAAATAATAATTTATCCATATATAATTTTTATCTTGCACAGAACTATCCTAATCCGTTTAATCCTTCAACGGCAATCAGCTACCAGCTTTCAGCAGGCAGCAATGTAACATTAAAGGTTTACGATGTACTGGGAAGGTTAGTAAAAACGCTTGTAAATAAATTTCAATATCAGGGTAAATACAACGTCAGCTTCAATGCTTCTAATCTGCCAAGTGGTGTGTATTTCTATCAGCTTAAGGCCGGCAGTAATACTAGCACAAATAAAATGCTGCTGCTAAAATAAAATCAATAAATTAAAAATTTAAACCTTCTTAAAAAAAAATGCCGCCTGGTCTCCCTGTCCCTCCTCATTAAGTTTCTGTGCCTTAGCTTCATATTGCTTAATTTGGGTGGGAGTAAAAATCGATTTAGCAGGATTAATCAAATAAGAATTTTCGGAATTTAGGGGTAGATTATTTTTATTCTGCTCACTAGCCCAAAATTGAAACGATGTCGAATCGAAAATAATTTTAGAAATTCTAAGACCGGCCTTTTCAGCGAGGATGTTCATACTCTTTATCGAGTGTATATAAAAATGTCTTGGAGCATCAAGTTGTACCCAATCTACATTATATTCATTCCAAGCAGCGGTATCTATAACGGGTATTCTTATCAATATAAATTTTTCTTTTTTTATAAGCTGGCTAATTTTTTTAAGTGTCCCTATCTGACCTTGCATATGTTCAAAGGAATGATGCAGCATTATAAAATCAAATTCGCCTTCATTTACTTCATCAATAAATTTCTTGTAAATATTTAACTTTTTTTTATAGGTTATATTTCCGGTTACAAAAGGATCAATTCCTATCAAATTATTGAAACCAATGTCGGCTAATTTTTTTAAAAGTACTCCTTCACCGCATCCTATTTCCAAAATCTTGTCGTTTAAGCCTGCATTTACCTCTTTAAACCAATTATATAACTCGGAATAACCATACTTTCTAGTAAGGACTTTACCTAAATATGAATTTTGCCCGGTTGAATACTTATCTCTCTTATTGCTAAGATATTTTCTAATAAAATTCTTATTCTCATTAAAAGAATAATAACTTCCCGAATAATATTTAGCCATGTTCCCCGGAATTTCTTTTATTTGAAGACAACCGCAATCAGCACACTTTACATACTTATATTTCTCGCGGTTACCGAACATCATTTCTCTAATAAAATACTCTACGTTGCCGTTAATGTTACCGCAAATTCCGCATTTAAAATCCATTAAAAATATTACCTAATTACTTAATAATTCTATTTACTTTTAGTTGAAAATTAAAAATTTTTATGGATATTACAATACTGCTATAAAAATTGCCATCATTGTCTTTTTACTTGTTAATTTTCATCAAAATCATCTTATTCACAGAAAAATAGTTTCCCGCTTGAATTCTGTAAAAGTAAATTCACGTAGGAGATATGCTTCCGTCAAATTTATCTGCATGGGAATTTTTATTTCCATAAAAAAATTTGCAATAATCGAATTAATATAAGATAGAAAAATAGTTCAAATAGAGAGGTTGATTATTCTTCTACTGTAAGATTAAAGTTCCCGGGGTTTTTCAAAATGTTCACAACAGCGCCGGCAAATGTTTCGATATAGGATAATTTGTTTTGCAGAATAGAATACATTTCCTGATCAGTAATTTCATCGTAAAAATGAACCATTCTGTTTCTGTACCCGGCCATTTGTACTAAGACTTTAGTCCCAAAATCTTCGCTTACTATTTTTTTCTCTGCCATAACAAGTGCCAGACCTTTATAGGTTGAAGGACGCTTACCTGCACTAAACGGGTACCGCGAAACAACATGCCCTGCGATATCGAATACTGCTTCTAGTGCCCTGCGCAAATAATGCTCGGCTACTGCAAAGTTTTTCTTATCGGAAAGGAATTCTTCTTTTCCTAGCTTTGCCAGTTGCTCAAGTAAAGAGAGCGAATCTCGAATAAGCGCGAGCTTGCTTTCAATTTTTATTTTTGAAACCGGTACAGTGTTCATTCTTTTATAGTATTATCAAAGCTTCGCATATTGGCTTCCTCGTATTCATGCTGAAGCATACGGTAATCGTCATATTTTTTAAATATTTCCTCCTCAAAATCCGCCCGGAGCTTTCCGCTGGATTCAAATAAAATTTCTCCTTCCTGGATAGCTTTCATTGCAAGAACCGGATTGGCTTTCTGGAGAAATGAAATGTCAAGTTTTGGACCTTCGATCTCATCCGAAATTTCGCAGGAAAGAATGTCGTAAATTTTATTATAAAGCTTAATCGCAGAAACGCCAGCGAGCAGCTTTTCTTCCATAACTATTCCGATGTCAAAATCTGAAAATGGGAAATAATTTCCCGAAACTCTTGAGCCGAAAAAATATACCGCAATTACTCCAGCTTTTTTAAGCTTACTTCTGGTTGATGAGGACAATGTGATGTTTTCATTATTCATCATTATATTCTTTTCGCAATGCGGTCAATTCTGATATTACTAATATAAGAAATTTGCCGGGATAAAAAATTTCCTACACCGTAAATTTTGTTTATATTATTTGCATATGGATAAAACAATTGAACAATTGCATAATGAGCGATACATTCGTCCTTTCAATTACTCAATCTATAAGGTAGAGCCGAGTTTGAGTGCAACATTGTTCAGCCTTTGTTATCTATGTTTGTTTCTCTCCCATAGAGTTATACCATCTTAGGAAAGTTTCATCCGATTATATAAGGTCGGTGCTCATTAAAATCATCTTCTTCACCGAAGAATAACTCCTAGCTTGAATCCGTTAAAAATAAATTCCGCAGATATAATTGCTTCCGTTATAACTAACTTTATTATATCCGGCAGATTCTTTTTTAAAAACTGTAATCCATTTTGCTTCTTTAAACAGAATTAATTCTGCATCTTTTTTCAATTTGATTTTTAATTGCGGCATAAATTTTTTAACCCTGATTTAAAGATTGTTATTATTACCCTGTATAATTTTCCGCAACCTGTCTTGCCGGGCAGATTGCGGAATCAAATTTAAAAACTACTGAGTATTTTTCTTCCTCGGTCCTTTCGCACACGAGGTTTTAATAGGCTTTACACCGAAGTCCGTTAACACCTGGTCATTCTTTCCGTACTTGCTATACAACGCCTCAATATATTTATCGTATTGTTCCTTTATTCTTATGCTCGCTTGTGCTATTATTTATAATTGGCGGGATTAATAATGATACCTTGCTTGAATAAAATCTATTTTATCCTTCCCTGCTACATATACTATTCTATGTTCTTCGGTTAATCTTCTTTTAATTGTTCAACTTTTTGGGGCTTACCTTTTTTAGAACGAACCCTTTGTAAAGCATTCAGCAACCGCTCAGCATTTTTAGGAGATCTTAATAAATGTGCCGTTTCTACTAAACTTGATAGCTCACTTGCTGAAATTAAGGCAACATCTTCCGCTTTCTTTCGATTTATTATAACTATTTCTCTATCTAATGAAACCTTATCTAATAGACTTGCCAAATTAGCTCTTGCTTGTGTACATGTAAGTTGAATCGCCATTGATTATCCTTTATTTGTACAGACCTAATGTACCCATTTGCTTTGTTTATTTCAACATATATTTAATTAAAAGATTCAGGGAAGCCTTTTAAATATGACAAGAAGCTAATATGAAAATGTTATTATAAATAAAAGGTTAATCTTCTCTATCCTTTAATTTTAAAATCTTTCCCGGGATACTTGACTTTTTAAAAATTTTCAGTATTTTTACCTGCAAAAATAGGAGTGATTTTATAATAGATTTGCTACCAAGGAAAAAATTTTAATTTTTAATTAAAACCAGAGTAGCAAATTAATGCCGATTTAGGGAATGTCTCTGGTCGGTTTTTTTGTTTTATAACGATACTTATTGAAAAGGAGAATGTATAGAGAATAGTTTGATACTCATTTTTAGGTAATTGTCATTTAATAACAATAAAGGAAGGCAGCGATGAAAACTATAAAGGCCAAAATAGACAACCCATTATCAGACCTTATCAGCGACGAGATTTACGATCTGCTGAACGCTCAGGGTTTGATTGATGAAAAATCAGTTAGAGATTATCAGATAAGAAAGAAATTTAAACAGTTAAGGGCAAGCAAGATTAGCGCCGGCGATGCTATCGATTCTATAAGAGAAGAATATCCTTATTTACAATTTGATACGATAAGAAAAATCGTCTATCAAATTAGTAAATAATTAAAAAAATCTTGACAAATTAATCTTATAGATTTATATTACCGGTGACTCTTTCAGAGGGTTCTCCCCTGCCCTTTGATGTAAACGAGTCGGGCCCAGTGGTACCCCCATCACTGGGCTTCTATTTTTTTATTTGGAGATTAAAATGGCTAAAGCTGTAAAGAAAAAAAATATTCGCAAAACAAAAAGAACCTTTTCTTCACCGTTCAATATTTACTGGAGTAAAAAAAATTATCTGCTTTTAGCTCTGGGCATAGCAGTAATAGTTATAGGCTATATTTTCATGTCTATGGGTTCATGGAATAGCTTCCCTTCACTTTTTATTTCTCCCGTTTTGCTTATCATCGGATATTTAATAATTCTCCCTGCCTCTATTCTTTATAAGACTAAGAAAGAGGAAGAAAACAAAGAGGGTCAAGAAATTGCTTCTGGCAAAAGTTAAGGGGAACGTTGTTTCCACTCAAAAAAATCCCAACCTGATAAGCCATAAGCTTTTGGTTATCCAGCAAATTGATCTAAAAGGAAATTTCATAGGCAAGAAAGATATTATTGCTTTAGATTTAATCGATTCGGGAATCGGCGATACTGTACTTGTCGTGCAGGAAGGCGCCGCCGTAAAACAAATTCTGGGGCACAGAAAAGCACCTGTGCATACTATGATAGTTGCTGTAGTTGATGAGATTGAGGTGGGAAGGGAGCGTAAAGGTAACAAGGTATAGAGGTATAGAGTTTTTAGTTTTGAAGTGAAATAATCTTATTTCTATTTTCTAAGAGCAAAATAAAATGTTAGATGATAAATGCAATGGGGAATATTCACTTTGACCAAACTAACTTTAAACGAACTGACTTACCTTAATCTTCTCCTTTCCGTTGACGGCATAGGCCCGGGGAAAGTGAGAAACCTATTAGCAAAATTCCACTCAATAGAAAGCATTTTACATTCTGATTACAATTCTTTAATTGAAGTTGAAGGAATAAGCGACAATCTTTCTTCAAGAATTATAAAAGCAAAAAGACTGTTTAACGAGACTAAGCTTGCAACGGAGAAAGAACTAAATAAGCTTAAAAAAATTAATGGCTACGTTATTACCATATGGGATAAAGAATATCCTCCACTCTTAAAAAAAATTTACGATCCTCCGTTAATGCTATACGCAATAGGAAGCTTTGAAGATGATGACAACTATTCGATTGCTGTTGTGGGAACGAGGCAGCCCACTAGTTACGGCAAACTACAAGCTGAAAGATTGGCTGCAGATATCGTTCACCAGAGAATAACAGTTATAAGCGGACTGGCAAGAGGAATAGATTCTATTGCACACTATTCTGCTTTAAAGAATAACGGGCGCACTATTGCTGTGGTAGGCTCAGGTCTAGATGTTATCTATCCTCCCGAAAATAAAAAATTGTTTGAGCAGATTGCCGCATCGGGAATGATAGTTTCCGAATATAGGCTGGGTGCCAAACCAGATGCACAGAATTTCCCTAAAAGAAATAGAATAATATCCGGGCTGAGCCTTGGAGTAATAATTATTGAGACAGGCATAGGAGGCGGGGCAATGCAGACTGCATCCTTCGCTCTAGACCAGAGCAGGGAGGTCTTTGCAGTCCCTGGCAATGTCGGCAGCAGGCAATCGGAAGGAACGAACCTGCTTATCCAGAAAGGCGAGGCGAAGCTAATACTATCTGTTGAGGATGTTCTTGTTGAGCTGGAACTTAAACTGAAACCTGTAATCGGAAAGAACATTCCAAAGCCCCAAGTTGAGCTGAATCTTTTTGAAGAAAAAATTATGGGAGTCTTGAGCGGCGATCCGATACAGATAGATAAGATAGCTGCGTTAACAAATCTATCAACATCCGATTGCCTTGTGCACTTGCTGTCTCTGGAGTTTAAAGGACTGATTAAGCAACTTCCGGGAAAGATGTTCGCTTTACTTTAAAGATCCGTCCCGCTTCTCCTCCACTTTATTTTAACTCTGTCCAAATAATTCAAGCGGAATAATTAATATTTCTTCCGGTTTTTCCACAAGGCTTTTAACCTGTCCTTAAGAGTCTTCTCCTGTCCGTTCTCCGTCGGGTAATAGTACTGCGTGCCTTTCAGCTCATCGGGAAAATAATTTTCGGGCACAAAATGGTTGTCGTAATCATGCGGGTATTTGTACTCCTTTCCGTAGCCGATTTCCTTCATTAATTTTGTCGGCGCATTCCTCAAATGGATAGGCACACCGAACAAAGGCTTGTTTCTTACATCGGATGCCGCCTTTTCAATCCCCATATAAGCTGCATTGCTTTTAGGAGACGAAGCCAGGTAGGTAGTGCACTGCGCCAGAATTATTCTAGCCTCGGGCATGCCTATCTTATCTACAGCGCTAAAGGCAGCTTCAGCCAGAACCAATCCGTTCGGGGATGCATTGCCGATATCCTCCGATGCAAGTACGACCAGCCTCCTGGCAATAAAGAGCGGGTCTTCACCCCCTTCGAGCATTCTTGCCAGCCAGTACAGCGCTGCATCAGGATCGCTTCCGCGCACGCTTTTAATGAATGCGGAGATAACATTATAATGTTCCTCGCCGCCTTTATCGTATATGATGTTCTTCTTTTGTACTACGTTTTCCAAAACGGATTTATCAATATTTACTGCAGGCTTGTCAATCTCCTGAATTACGGCGGCCTCCAAAATATTCAGAAGCGATCTTGCATCGCCGCCTGAAAGATAAATTAAGAAATCTATATCAATCGATTCAATATTTATTGAAGAGAGGAAGCTGTCATTTTTAATAGCTGAATTTAAAATATCCGTCAGATTTTCCTTGGAGAGCTCATCCAGTATATAAACCCTTGCACGGGAACGGAGGGCGGGTATAACTTCAAATGAAGGATTCTCTGTTGTGGCTCCTATAAGTGTTATCAGCCCGGATTCCACCGAATGCAGGAGCGCATCCTGCTGTGCCTTATTGAAGCGGTGGATTTCATCGATGAATAAGATTGTACGCTTATCCATTGTTTTATTATAGGCTGCAAGATCGATTATTCCTCTTATATCTTTAACACCTGAGGAAACGGCATTTATTTGATAGAACTCCGAATGAGTTGATTCGGCGATTATCTTTGCGATAGTAGTTTTGCCGGTGCCGGGCGGTCCCCATAAAATAAACGAGCTTAAAGTATCGTTCTCTATCATAAGCCTTATCGGCTTGCCTTTACCCAGCAAGGCTTCCTGCCCGCGGAATTCTTCAATTGTCTTGGGCCTTACTCTTTCTGCCAGCGGTATCTGTGGTATAATCACAATCTCACTCCTTCTTTCACAAATGTAGAAAGCAAATAAAATGAATCCGCGATTAATTTTCTTATCATAACGGTCTTAGATTAAATAAATGATATCTATGGATTATTGTTTGCTTTTATAGAATCCGAAGGAGCTTCAATTATTTTTATAGTCTTTTCGCCTTTACGTATCATGCCGTATTTTTCCCTCGCAGTCTTTTCAATCTTTGCAGGTATTTTATTCTGCAGCGAATCGATTTCTGATTGCAGCTGCTTATTGCCGGCATCAACACTCGAGATTTGTTCGTTTAAAGAATTAAGCTGCCGCTTTAGCTTCAAATATTTTAAGAACCCGGAATCGTTAAAAAAAATATATGTAACTCCCGCAAGGAGAAATATCAAAAAAACAACGTACTTCAATTTGTTTTTTTTAATTAACGGCATTTAAAGACTAAGCTTAATAATTTTATCAATTAATTTTTCAAACGAAATGCCGACTGCTTTAGCCATTTTAGGCACAAGGCTGGTCGAGGTCATTCCAGGTAGTGTATTTGCTTCCAGGCAGTAAGTTTTAAAATCGCTGCTCAGCCTGAAATCCATTCTTCCGTAAACACTGCATCCCAGGGCGTTGAATGCCTTAACGGACTGAGACTGCAGCTCGTTCCCAATCCATTCCGGAATTTCTGCAGGGACAATATACTCGCTCATACCCGTTGTATACTTGCATTCGTAATCGTAAACGCCGTGCTTCGGTTTAATTTCCAGCACCGGGAGAGCCTTATTATCCAGCACCGCAACCGTTACCTCGCGGCCGGCAATGTATTCTTCAATTAAAACTTTTACAGAATATTTTCTAGCCAGCTTTACAGCTTTAGCCAGCTGGTCTTCGGATTTGCAGATGGTCAATCCTACAGTCGAACCCTGGTCATTCGGCTTAACTACGCAGGGGTACCCGAACCGGCTTTTAATTTTTTCATTTGCATCTTCAATCTTATCCGGTTTTAGCACCGCAACCCACCTGGGGGTATTTATTTCATAATGCTGGAATAAGATTTTGGACATGATCTTATCCATTGAAATGGAGCTTGCAAGAACGTTAGACCCGGTATATTTTATTCCTCTCAGTTCAAGAAGAGATTGGATTGTTCCGTCTTCGCCCCACTTGCCGTGCAGAGCCAGGAAAGCAATATCGATATCATCGAACAGTTTTGAATTAATTGCTTTAACATAGTTAGAGTTGGAAATATCAGCATAATCATTGAGGGAAAAGAAATCTTCCGCTTTTTTCGGCTGGTTCAAACCGTATGCCGGATCAATCAGCCTGGTCTCGTACCCCAGTACATTTAATGCTTTATAAATAGATAGACCGGATGATTTCGATACCTCACGTTCCGGCGATGTGCCGCCCAACAGCAAAGCTACTTTCGGTTTTAAAGTTCCCAATACTTTATATCTTTCTAAAATTTTTTCTATTAAGTATGTTTAAATTGAATTCGCTTAATGATTAAACAGCAAGTGCAAAAGCTTTTTAAACTTTTAATTAAAGAACGTTTCTCTCGTCAATATCCAAGCCGTAATTTTCTTTAGCAATGCTCAACAGCTCGTTTACTTTTTCTTTCGGAAGTTCTTTAGCGCCGCCCAGTAACTTTGCCGCAAAAAGAATTTGAGCGGTGTGCTCAAGCTTTTCCATTTTATTATAGGCGTCCTTCAGCGTCTTGCCTAGAGTAACCGCTCCGTGGTTCTGCAGCAAAAACGCCCATGCATAATCGATATATGGCTCCATACTAAGCGGCAGTTCATCTGTAGACGGTGTAGCGTATCTGCATAAGGGAACCTTTCCCAGAGTAAGTATTACTTCCGGAAAGTAGTTGCCTTCAAATCCCTTTCCTGCGCCTTCTGCCAGCGATGCAAATGCAGTTGCGTAAACCGGGTGGCAATGAACTACTGCATTCACTTCCGGCCTGTGCGAGTATGCGAACAGATGTATCTTGTACTCGGTAGAGACCTTTCCCCTTCCGCTTATAATTCTGCCTGAGGCATCAATCTCCAAAATGTCGTCTTCGGTAACATCACCTTTTCTTACGGCAGACCTGGTAATTAAAAAAGTGTTGTCCGGGGTAACGGCCGATATGTTCCCGTCATAAGCAGACACGAAGCCTTTCTCATATACCCGGCGGCAAATTTCAACTAACTGTTTTTTGCTCGACATTTGCTCTCCAGCTCTTCCATAATTTTCATATTCACGTAGCCGTCGTATCCGGTAACCAGAGGTGTTTCGTTCTTAAGGAATGACTTCTGTACCGACCTTAAAAGATTCAACTGATTGTTTCCTCTTTTTCTGAATGCCTTTCTTGCTTCCCCCTCAAACAGTATGGTAAGCCTGGAAGGTATATTCTTTGTCCCGATCAAATGATCGATGCTAAGTGCGCCTTTGTATCCCAAAATCTCAATCCTGTTAAACGCTTTCTTATTGTTATATGAAACGTTAAAATAGCCGTAGCCGTTCTTTTGGAACTTAACTATTGCCGATGCAAAGTCGTCTACTTCGCCTTTATATATCAGGTCGTCAACAATGCCGTCGATAGAAACTATTTCACCGCCGAAGAACCTCAGCAGATCGATCATATGGGTGCCCAGGTCGCGCAGGGCGCCGCCGCCGCTAAGCTGCTTGTCGTATCTAAAATTACTGCCCGGCGCAAGATCGATATTATAATTTAAATTGATTGATACCAGGCTGCCCAAAAGCTGCGCATCGATAAATTCCTTCGCCTTTATAATTAACGGATGAAACCTTAGCACATAGTTCACGGAAAATTGGACATTATTTTCCTTGCAGGCTTTAACCATTTCACCGGCTTGTTCAGAAGTAATAGCAAGTGGCTTTTCGCAATGGACGTGCTTGCCGGCTCTGGCAGCTTTAATTGCCTGTTCATAATGATGTGCATTTACACTTGATATATAGACCGCATCGATGTCGGAGCTTAAAAATTCATCGTAGTCGGTATACTTAAACGGCACACCGAACTTTTCCGAAATAAATTTTGCGCGCTGAGGATCGTGGCTGTATACCGAAGTAAGAGCGCTTCTCCTAAGCAGATGAAGAGTAGGTATAAAAGAAAATTCGGCATACCTTCCGCAGCCGGCAACGCCCCACTTTAGTTTTCTAATTTCCGGTCTTTTAATCTCAATCATTAAAGCTTGCCATCATCTTTTTTTTTAGGTTGCAAAAATGCGCTCTGAAATTAAACTTAAACTGACTAACGGTTTTCATCAGAATGAAATTACTTTCTTTGCCTTCAGCAAATCCATAAGCTTTTTAACCGGCAGAGAGTTCTGCATAATGTAAAAGTGAACGCCGGGGACATTGTTATTAAACAATTCCTCCACCTGCTTAGCCGCCCATTCCACGCCTATATCCAGCACCTGTTCCGGTTTGGCTGCATAAATTTCGTCGACAAATTCGGAAGGCAGGTTTATATAAAAATTCTTCGGAATATTAATGAGGTGAGCTTTATTTGTTAAAATTTTTAAACCCGGTATGACAGGGACGCTTATGCCCTCCTGTCTGCAAAGCTCAACATAATTAAGGTAAACCCGGTTGTCAAAAAACATTTGTGTCACTACGTAATCTGCGCCGGCATCAATTTTGGCTTTTACAAACTTTATGTCGGTCTGCAAGTTTGGCGCTTCAAAATGCTTTTCCGGGTATCCGCTTACCCCGATGCAGAAATTTGACGGCTTGGCGTCTAGCAGATTTTCTTCCAGGTATTTGCCGCTGTTCATAGCCGCAATCTGCTTTACAAGGTCTACCGCGTATTTATTAACACTTTTACCTTCCGGAACAGGCTTCTGGTAGCCGTTATCATCGCCGCGTATAGCAAGCAGATTTTCAATCCCCAGGTAATTCAGCTCAATTAAAAAATCTTCGGTCTCTTCCCTGGTAAATCCATGTGTTAGAATGTGAGGCACGGCTTCAATATTATACTTGTTTTGGATGAGAGCGCATATACCCAGGGTACCGGGCCTCTTTCTTTTTATCTTCTTCTGAATTCCCCTCGGCGTCTCTTCATATACAACTTCGGCGGAGTGGCTTGTAATATCTATAAACGGAGGATTGTATTTTACAATATCATCAATAACCGCAAGCAGACTTCTAATATCGCCCCCGCGCTTGGGAGGAATTAATTCGAAGCTTATCAAAGGTTCATTAGCGTTTCTTAAATGATCTATTACTTTCATACCATTACTTATATATTTGAACTTCCAAATTTAACATAATAAGAATAAAACTACATACAAGGGGAAATATTAATTTACACACCTTACGCAAACATTAATCATTGGAGTACTGGAATGTTGGAATAATGTCCGAAGGACTCCTTTGGAGGAGTAAATTGGTCAATTCCATTACTCCGACACTCCATTACTCCAGGGGTTGCGTAAGGTGTCTTAATTTATTAACTCTTCTCCGGTTGGATAAGGAAGGAAGCGTAATATTAGTGTACCTAAATAACGCTGCAAAAAATAGCCGCTCCGGCTCTGCAATTATCTATGGATTGTAAGCAGCTTGTTCTTACTGCTCTCAATTGAATTCGTGCCGGTTCTTATAGTCAGATACTTTCCGTTCAGCCACATATTCGTCATATCTTTATAATGCTTGCTCATAACATTGCCGGACTCACCGGTAGCTAAAATTAATTTCATCTGGTCTGGTTTTGAAAAGTCGTAAATATACCTCATTACAGGTCCCAGGTTATTTTCAAACTCGCCGTGCCTAAACCGCGGAAACTTATCAAGGCCGATAGTAAAAGGATATTCTGTGTTGAATATTGTCGTGCCGTCCCCGCCAATCTCATAAGGACCAATATCAATCACTTTATCAAGAAGGGATGATACACCGCTGAAGGCATGCTTAAAAACAACATAGTGAAGATTGCCCCACTGCCAGCCGGCGGGATCTTTTCCCAATTTCTTTTCCAGTTCGGTTAAAGCATCGTCCATGCTTTTTCTAATTACTTCATCCCGGTTTTCAATCCGGTAAGTTGACGGATCATCCCACCAGTAGCTGTCAGGGCTGTCCATCAACTGCATAATGGTTCTTAACGGTATATTCTGAACAAAAACGTATTCATCATACAATTCTTTCCCCATCTTTGTAAGGAATACATTTTCCAGCAATTTTTTAAGGAAGACTTCGTATATTGCCGGAGTTTGAGCATACTGGTCCATCTTAAAATCCCACTTGCTTAAAAGATTTAGAGCGGTATTTAAATTTGAATCGGTGACCTTAACATTTTTAAAAGCATCTAAAATATAAGCCGTCATCTTACGGGCATAAGGCGAAACAAAATCCGTCTGGTAGCTCATAAAGTCTTTAACCGATTGCTTTGGCTTTGATGTAAGCAGTTCGGTAATCCGTTCGATTCTAGAGGAAGGCTCCCACATATTGCTGATGTAATATTTAAAATCCTTTACCGTTTTATTGTTGGCGGAAGCAATATAATTTTCCGGCGGATTAAACAGCATAGGAAGCTGGCTTTGCGGAACGAATCCCTGCCAATCATTCCGGCTGTCCGTTCCGTCATAAATAAACGACGGCGCATTGGATTGCCTGATGGGAAGCTTTGCGCCGAAAAGATAGCCTATGTTCCCGTACTTATCTGCATATACAAAGTTTTGACCCGGTACCGCATAGGTTGACAAAGCGCTCTTAAATTCGTTCCAGTTTTTTGCTTTGTCAATATTATAAAAAGTCAGCAGTTCCTCGCTTACAGTATTGCCCAGCCAGTGCATGCTTACCGGTGCGGTGCTTGAATGCTTCCCCGGGAAAAGCATGGAGTAAGTATGGATGCCGGAAACAATCGGTCCGTGGCCGGTAATTTTAATCTGGTAGGCTACGCTCGAGGAATCCTTAACCTTAATCGTGTCATTAATTATCCTCAGATTATTCCACTGACCGTTATAAAAATATTTAGTGCCTGTCGAATCAAGCTTCTCAAGGTAAAAATCGGCATCGTCTTCCATTATGTTGGTAAGCGCCCAAGCTATATTTTTATTCTTTCCTATAACCACAACCGGCGCGCCGGGCAATGTAAAGCCGGCAACATCCATATCGCGGGTCTTAATTACCGCCGCGTACCACTTGCCCGGGGCGCTGTATCCTAGGTGGGTGTCGTTAGCTATTATCGGCATGCCGGAAGCAGAAAGGTTATCATTTACCACCCAGTTGTTGGAACCGATATGAGTTCCCTTCCATCCCATAAACTTTCTGAATGCCTTATCGGTATTCATAAAGTTCATGCTTATCTTCGGAAGATTTTTTATATCCGGCGGTATTATGTCCGGTGCGTTTTCGGGATACTGGGGAATGATATCCTTCACCTTATCAATACCGAATTTCTGAATTATGTCCATATAGGCAAAATCCACCCACCAGCTTATATTCAGTTCCCAGGCCATCATCCTATCTACAACCAGGCAGTCCAGTGGAGTCCATTTTGCAGGATCGTAATTTAAAACATCGAACTCCACCGGGTAATTCCCTTTCGATTTTTTAATGAACAGATTAACTCCGTTCGAATAGGCTTTCAGTAAGTTTAATTCTACAGGGTCAAGCCGGTCAAGCATTTTCCGCGCAGTTCTTTCAATTCCAATCGTCCTGAACATCAAATCGAAAGGGATAGTTTCCGTTCCCAGAATCTCGCTTAGCTTTCCTTCGCCTGCCCGCCTTATCAAATCCATTGTGAACAACCTGTCCTGCGCGTGAGCATAGCCTAGAGCAAAAGCCGCATCGTCGTCCGTCTCAGCAATAATATACGGAACAGCCATACTGTCGCGGTAAATTTTTATTGTATTAGAAATTTCATCCGACTGCAATTCTCCGGAGTATTCGGGAAGCGTTGACCTCAACATTTTATAGAAGATAAATCCCCCAGCCGCACTTACTATTATAACTGAAGAAATAATGCCTATCGGAATTTTAAGCCACTTTTTCATAGCGTCGAATATCTTTTTTTCAAATATAAAAATAATAAGCAACTTTTATTGAGCGCTACCCGAATTTTTACCTTGGTATTACATTATTTGTAACTTTTATTATATTTGCATCAATAAAACCATCCGGGGAGGAGTTATGCAAATTGGAATTGTAGGTCTGCCGTTTTCCGGCAAGTCAACTTTGTTTCAAACAATAACCAAAGCTCATCTTGATCAGTCGCAGCTTGTAAAAGCAGAGTCTCACCATGCGGTAATAAAAGTACCGGACAGCCGACTGGAAAAATTATCCGGTGTATTCAACCCTAAAAAAACTACGTTTGCCGCTATAGAATTTGTGGATGTAATCGGGCTTCAAAAAGGCGATTCCGGCTCTTCGCAGTTCACATCAAACTTTTTAGGAAATGTGAAGACTAACGATGCCTTAATACAGGTAGTGCGCCTGTTCAATAATGAACTGGTTCCCCATCCCCTGGGCGGAATAGATTTAATGAGGGACATCGAAATTTTTGAAACTGAATTTATACTTTCGGACCTGGCAATTGTTGAAAAGCGCGTAGATAACTTAAAGAAGCAAATTCTTAAAACGCAGGACGACGCTTTAAAGCGCGAGTTGTCCGTTCTTCAGAAATGCGGTGAAATACTTCAGGCTGAAAAACCGCTGCGCGACTCTGACCTTACACCGGATGACTTGCACATCTTAAAAACCTACCAGCTGCTTACCGCTAAGCCGATGCTGATTGCTCTTAACCTGGATGAGTCGCAGGCCGAAGGGACGGAAAAATATTTCGATATTCTCGTGAAGAAAAAAATCGGGAAGAATACCAAAGCTATTACTTTCTTCGGGCAGATTGAGTTTGAAATGTCCGAGCTGGAAAGCGCCGACGCGGAAATTTTTATGAACGAATACGGGATAAAAGAATCGGCTTTGAAAAGCATTATACGCGAAGCATATAATTTGCTGGGGCTGCAGTCGTTCTTTACCGTAGGTGAAGATGAATGCCGCGCCTGGACGATACGCAAAGGAATGACTGCACAGGAAGCTGCCGGAGTAATACACTCCGATTTCTACAATAAATTCATTCGCGCCGAAGTTGTTCATTACGATGATTTTATTCATCACGGATCATTTGCGCAGGCTAAAGAACACGGCGCCTGGCGCCTGGAAGGAAAGGAATACATCGTAAAGGACGGAGATATTATTTCCGTAAGGCATAACTGAATAGACCCTTCCGATATACTTGTTGTCAGCGGGAATTATAATACTTCATTGCCTCTGGCAGCTCTTTCTTTATATCGTCAATCCTTGTTTGGTCTGACGGATGATCGCTTAAGAATTCTGGGGGCGCCTGCCCGGTCTGTGCACTCATCATTCTCTGCCAGAAAGACAACGCTTCGTTAGGATTATATCCGGCCATTGCCATAAAGATTAACCCCAGGTGGTCGGCTTCGCTTTCCTGCAGCCTGCTGTAAGGAAGTAAAATTCCTACCTGGCTGCCAATTCCGAATGCGGCCATAAAGAGATTCTGCGTAAGAGCAGGCTTGTCTTTTAATGCTTGCGACAACGCCGCACCGCCAAGCTGGGTAACAAGCGCCTGGCTCATCCTTTCGTTTCCGTGCTTTGCAACCGCATGAGCTATTTCATGACCAAGAACAACCGCCAGCCCGGCTTCTGTCCCGGTAATCGGCAGTATGCCGGTGTAAACAACAACCTTGCCGCCAGGCATGCACCAGGCGTTCGCTTCTTTGCTTTCAATTAAATGAAATTCCCAGTTGTAGCCTTGCAATTGGCTGGAAAGATTATGCTGGGCAAAATATTTTTCAACTGCGCCGGCAATCTTTCCGCCTACCTTTTTTACCAGCGCAATTTCCTGCTGGTTGGTGCTTTCCTTGTTAGACTTGAGGAACTGATCGTACTGCTGAAAGCTCATAGACAGCATCTCGTTGTCGGGTATTAAATCCAGCTGGCTCCTTCCGGTAATAGGTACCGTACTGCATGAATAAAAAATTACCGGCGCAAATAACAAAACAAATATGACTGACAATTTATTTTTCATAAGCATTTCATAAAAATTAATATTTAACCCTCTGCATCTTAAAAATAAAACCCCAAATTTCCTTAATCTTACTCTTACTCTTTCTCCTACTCTTACTCTTTTTACAAGCATCATGTTAACAAAAGAAGATCAAAGTAAGAGTAAGATAAAGAACAAAGGTGAATAATTTTATTTCCCAAAACTTATTGCGGCTTAAGTACCATAAGGATAACCGCAATATAAGGCGCAAGCGTTGCAACCGAGCCCCAGATATCCCACTTGCGCGATAGCTTATTATATTCTTCCCATCTGAATTTTTCTTCGCTGCTTGCAAGTGCATAAATCTTTTTCTGAACAGGAACCACCTGAGCCATAAAAGCATAAGAAGAAATAATCAGTAAAATTATCGACCAGAGAATCCACGGTGTTTCTATAAGCGAATAGTTCCCCTGCATAGCGGTGCCCAGACCGAAAATGATTAGGAACGTAACGGCAGGCATTGTAAAGAGTCTGTCCGCTTTAATTATATTCTTAAATGTATCCAAAATTTTCAACCGGTCTTTGGTTTTTTCCGCCTGTATTTTCCAGAACGCGCCGATAGTAATATTTCCGAGAAAAATTATTACTGCTACCACATGAAGAAGCTTCCAAACATTGTAAATCATTTCGGTTTCCTATTGCTTTAGATGGTTAAATTGTAAGCTCTTAAATTTAAAATGGGATTAAATAAAATCAAAATCTTTAATTGAAAATTTTCTTTGCTTCTTTCACTGAAATTTAAAATAACACCCTCGCTTTAATAGTCCCGGGTATTAATTTCAGCTCCTTTAATATTTCTTTCGAATCCGTCTTGCTGTCTATATCTGTTATTACATAGCCGATATAAGGATCGGTCTGCAGGTACTGAGATGCTATATTCAGTTTGCGGGAAACAAATGCCTGCGAAATCTTATTCAGCATTCCGGGCTTATTCTCATGTATATGAAGATAGCGCTGCTTGTTAAAATTCGGTGCAAGAGATATTTCGACAAAATTAGTTGCGCCTATGGTGGAGCCTACATCGCTGTATTTAACCAGCTTTTCAGAAACTTCTAAAGCTATGCTGGATTGGGCTTCCACAGTACTTCCTCCTATATGCGGTGTTAGGATTACATTAGGAAATTTCTGGAGAGGAGATATAAACGGCTCCTTATTTGAAGCCGGTTCTTTGGGGAATACATCTACTGCCGCGCCTGCAATGTGACCGGATTCCAGGGCATCTGCAAGCGCACCAATATCTACAACGCTTCCGCGTGAAGCATTTATAAGATACGATCCTCTCTTCATTAATGCCAGTTCTTTAGCTGTTATCATATTCCTTGTAACCGGTGTATCGGGTACATGAAGAGTAACCGCGTCGGAACTCGATAAAAGCTCTTCGAGGCTGCTGCACGATTTTGAATTTCCCAGGCTCAGCTTCTTCTCGATGTCGTAATAAAAAACATTCATCCCCATGCCCTCGGCAAGAATAGAGACCTGCGAACCGATATGGCCGTAACCAACTATGCCGATATTTTTTCCCCTTACCTCGAACGAAGACAAAGCATCCTTAAGCCATTTGCCTTCGTGGGCGGCAAAATTCTTTTCGGGTATTTTTCTCATCAGAAATATGCATTCGCTTATAACCAGTTCCGCCACGGATCTAGTGTTTGAAAAAGGAGCGTTGAAAACCGGTATGCCATTCATCTTCGCAGCTTCAAGGTCTACCTGGTTTGTGCCGATGCTGAAACACCCGATTGCCATTAATAGGTTCGCTTGGTCCAAAACTTCTTTTGTCAAAAAAGTCCTGGAGCGAATCCCGACCATATGGACGTCTTTAATTTTTTTGATAAGCTGTTCCTTATCCAGCGAGCTCTTCAAATATTCAACGTTTGTATAGTCGCTGTCCTTAAAGAAGTTCAATGCATTTTCATGAATCCCCTCTAAAAGCAGAACTCTTATTTTTTCTTTTGAAAGAGAATACCTGTTATTTATAGTCTTTACCATAATTGTATTGAATAGATTTATTAAAATTTCCTTAGTTAGAATTCACTTGGCCGTAAGACAAAAGCGCTGCAAAAAACTCAACCGGAAAAATAATAAAAGCAAAGCTTCTATAAAATTCTTGGCGTTTAAGCCGCACAATGGGTATAAAATTTTGATTCATTTAACAAATTATCCTTTTTTAATAATGAATACATTTTGCCTGGCTGTATGCTCAACCGCTGTTTTTAAATGTCCAATAAATAAACCGGCATGTTTAATTTTTAGCGCAGCATCAATTTAGTAACAGTAAATCAAGAACGAAATTATATTTTTACCGGTGGCATTGCAATTGTGCCAGAATAATCCGCAAACATTAAATTCATTTAAGGTATAAAAATGAAAAAGCAAATAACATTGATGATAATATTAATTTCGTCCATCATCTTCGGACAATCAAACATCGGCAGTGTAAAGCTGGGATTATTTAATCCTTCAGCTACCGATGCAGGCTTTATCATCGGATACGAAGGGGGCTGGTACATTGACAGCCATTTCTTTGCAGGGTGGAGCGTTGATTGGTTTAATAAAAATTATGTCGATCAAACACTCGTCCAACAGTTCAATAACTTTTACGGGCTTAACGGTACTTTAAACGAGCTTAGAGCCAAAACAAATTTGCACGCTATACCTATAATGGGAAGCATGACTTTCAGCTGGCCTGTCGGACCGAGGACAAACGCATTTGTTACTGGAGCTGCCGGAGTTGAAGCGCTCTTAATCTTCTACAGGAATTACGAAAATCCCGATAACGATGAGTTCCACGGTGCCTTTGATTTTGCCTGGCAGCTGGGCGGAGGTGTTGCATATGAGTTGGGCAGGCGGTCGGATGTACTTTTCGAACTCGACTACCATAATTCCATGCCTAGCTGGGATTATAGTGTAAGCGATCCACAAACCGGCAGAACGAAAGTCTTCGAGAGGCAATTCGATATGAGCGGCATAATGATGCGGGTTGGCGTAAGGTTTTATTTTTAACCCGGCCGCCGGTAATCTATACTATTTTTTTAATTCGGGAAGCCGGAACCGGAAGATACCTCCGGCATCCGGTTTCCCAAAAATATTCTTCCCAACCTTAAATAAAATAATCCCATCGCCTTTATTTCAAGTACTCTTTAGTGCGGGCAGTCAGTTCATCCAGCATTTTTTTATAATGATCGTAAACTTCAATTTGACCCTGTGTCGGCGCAGCGTCTGCACTTTGTACTGAGCCGGCAAGATCTGCGAAAGCCCTGGAGACGGAGGCGAGACTAGGTTTCCCGACGTCTGCAATCGCTGCCAATGAGTCTCTTAACGACGAGTTGTCTTTTAACGATTTTATTTTTTCTTCTATTTGCTCGTGAAGTGAAACCGATCTGGCTAGTAATCTATCTATCCCGCGAGCAAGTTTAAACTGTTTGGCTAAGACATCACTGCCGACGTGTACACGCGGATCCATTTTTACCGTAAAGCTCTGCTTGTATTCTTTTCCGTTGACTTTTAATATCACATAATACTTCCCGGGCAGAACCAAAGTCCCTTCCGGATTTAGCGGAGTATCTTTATCCCACACCGCAGCGATTGAATAATGGTATTGAAGCGCCGGCGGGTGAGGATATCGCAAGTCCCAAACTATTCTGTGCATGCCCGCTTTACCGGAAATCTTTTCCGGAGTGCCGAGCCATTCTTTTTCAAAATACCTGTGGGCAGGCAATACCACCGGCTTTTCATCGCTTGAGTATTTCCGGATTATATTCCCTTTTGAATCTTTAATGATTATCTCAACAGGAGTAGATACATTATCCTTAAGCCAATAATCTATAACAGCGCCGGTAGGCGGATTCTGCCCCAGCGGAGTAGACGGCGGCCAAGGCGTGTCCCGGTTTTCGTCTGCGCGCAGCCTCCATGCATCGGCCGTATGAAAAAGATATGCGGCTGCAGAAGCAGTAGTCGGTGTAATTTCCCTTAGCGGCTCTATGTCGTCCAAAATCCAAATCCCCCGCCCCTGGGTTCCTGCAATCAAATCATTATCATGCACAATAAGATCGTTAACAGTCGTAGTGGGGAAATTAAGACCCAAAGGCTGCCAGTTCGATCCGTCATCGAACGAGACATAAACGCTTCTATTCGTTCCCGCAAACAACAATCCTTTGCGAACGGAATCGGTTCTTACTACGTTAACGTACTCATCTGTAGGCAGGCCACGAATAATTGTCTGCCAGGTTTTTCCGTAATCCGTTGTCTTAATTATAAGCGGCTCATCCTTATTCAGCCGGTGTGTATTAACAGCTGTATACGCCGCACCCGGATTAAAAGGAGAAGGGGTAACAGCATCTATTCTTGCCCAAACGGGAACCGAAGGCGGAGTAACATTACGCCAGTGGTTTCCGTTGTCGGTAGTTAATTGAATTAAGCCGTCGTCTGTTCCTACCCAAATAATATTCTGCTTTATAGGGGAAGGAGCTATGCTGAATATAACTCCGTAGCCTGCCTCTTTTGCTTGGGCAAGATCGGGATTGAAATAATCTTTGGAGCCTTCAACTTTGCCCGACAAATCCGGGCTGATTTTTTTCCAGTGGTCGCCATCGTCCGTTGACTTAAAAAGATATTGCGCGCCGAAATACAGCGGGTAAGGCTTAATTGGAGAGAAGGCTATCGGTGTAATCCATGTATAGCGGTAGCGTACCTTTGTCTGCCTTGCGCCGTAGCTGGAAATGGGCCATGGTGAAACGGCGGCAACCTGTCTGGTAACTTCGTTAAATCTGGATACAGGTCCGCCCAGGCCGCTGCCGAAAACCAAATCCGGATTGCCCGGTTTAGGTATATCATAATCTCTCTCGTCGCCGCCTACCGGATGCCAATCGCGGTCTTCAATTACGCCGTAAGGGCCGCGGCTTAAAATTCCGACTGTCCCGTTGTCCTGCTGTCCGCTGTAAATTTTGTAAGGGAATTGGTCGTCGGCTGCAATGTGGTAGAACTGCCCTGTAGGCTGGTTGTACCAGCTTGACCAGCTTTTACCGCCGTTAACAGTTACAACGCAGCCCTGGTCGGATGCGGTAATCATATGAGTAGGATCGGATGGATTGATCCACAAGAAATGGTAATCGTCTCCTCCCGGTGCACCTTTAAATATAGTAAATGTTTTTCCTCCGTCTTCAGATAAGTGTATCGAGCGGTCCATTACGTAAACGATATCCGGATTCTTTGGGTCGACGGTTACCCTGCTGAAATATGAATTAGCAAGCCCGCCGTCTTTATTCATATACTGCCAGCTTTTTCCCGCATCGGTTGATTTATAAAAGCCGCTCCCTTTGCCGGATGCAATTATAGTTGCGTAAACTATTTCTCCTTTGCTGCCGGGAGCCACTGCCAGTCCTATACGGCCCAGAGGGCCATCCGGTAAGCCGCCGCCGTTAAGCTTTTGCCAATGCTCTCCGCCGTCTTCGCTTTTATAAATTCCTGAGCTCAATCCTGTTTGAGGCATAAAATAATCCAGCCACGGATGCATCTGCATTTTCCACAAAGCAGCGTAAACAACTTTAGGATCGGAAGGATCGGCTGCAAGATCGACCGCGCCGGTACTGTCGTCTATAAAGAGGACATGATGCCAGCTATGCCCACCGTCTTTAGTTAAAAAAACTCCGCGCTCTTTATTTGGTCCGAATGCGTGTCCCATAGCAGCGACCAGAACTCTATCCGGATTTTTATTATCGATTAAAATTCTCCCGATGTGGCGGGTATCTTTCAGACCAATGTTTTTCCATGTAACTCCGCCGTCTTCGGTTCTATAAACACCGTCGCCGGAAAGCATATCATAACGCAAGGCTACCTGACCTGTTCCCACATAAATAATTTTAGGATTTGAAGGTGCTATAGCAATCGCACCGATCGAGGAAGATTCTTCATGCTGCATTAAGGGAAGCCACGTACGCCCTGCATCGTTTGTCTTCCAAACTCCCCCTCCCGCACCGCCAAAATAAAAGGTGTTGGGTTCGTCAGGAATCCCTTGGGCCATTGTAGCCCAGCCCGCTCTAAACGGCCCTACAAGGCGCCATTGCATTCCCCCGTAAGTTTGAAGCGGAATGCTTTGCGCAACACCGGTTTTAAAAGAATATAATAAGAGAAGCACTGTAAGAATAAAAATTACACGAAACGGATTGATCATAAAATGTTTTCCTACGAACAGACTTTTTTTGTGAGAAAAGGTTTTAATTATTTTTTCCATAGCGGGCTCTTTGGTTTAAGGATTATTTACTGAATTTTCATATTCCATACAGTTCGTTACAAGATTGAATGTTAAGCCGCAATCTCAGCATAACCGATTTTTCGCTTCAGCTACATATGATGAATTAAATTTAATATTTTTTGGGAAAACAATAAGTGTCTTGGGGCGGATTTTTTTTATAAAAGCCCTGCTTAATAAATTTTCAATGTATGTTAGAATAAAAATTTGTAAATTCATGTAGATTTATTTAAGAAATTCAAATTGAACTCAAATAAGCCGATAACGTATTTTGCACCGCCGGAAAGATCCGGCGCGGAAGAGCTTGCCAGACACAGGAAAGTTTTTTCCGGCGATAACCTACATGCAGCACTGCTGAATGCCACTGCGGATTTTTTAATCGTACTAAATAAGAACCGCCAAATAGTTTATGCGAACGAAGCATTTAATAAATTATTCCGTGATCCACCAGACGACGAGGTAATAGGTAAAAGACCGGGAGAAGCCTTAAACTGCCAAAACGCATTTGATAATTTAGCAGGCTGCGGCACCAGTGAATTCTGCCGGACTTGCGGCGCTATCCATGCCATCCTATCTAGCTTGAACGGCACCGAGGATGTACAGGAATGCAGGATACTTATTAAGAATTCTACCGAGGCTCTCGATCTGAGAGTGTGGACTAAGCCGCTCGATATAAACGGTGAAACTTTCTCTGTCTTTACATTTGCCGACATTAGCAATGAAAAGAGAAGACAGGCGCTTGAAAGAATTTTCTTTCACGATGTGCTTAATACTGCCAGCGCCATTAAGAGCTTTATAAAGCTGGTGGATAGCTCCACGGAAAAAGAAAAAGTGGAGTTAAACAAAACTGCTTCTATACTGATAAATAAACTCATCGAGGAAATTCAATTCCACAGAGACCTTACATTAGCCGAGTCCAACGAACTGATTATAAATCCCCAGAGATGCAGAACAGTTGAGCTTGTTTCCGATGCTGTTTTGCTTTATAAAAATCTGCCTATAGCCGAAGGTAAAACTATAGAGATAGATTCCGGCAGCTCGGATATTTATTTCATAAGCGATGTTGTGCTTGTTTCCAGAATCCTGGGAAATATGCTTAAGAATTCCCTGGAAGCCTCGGAGAAAGGCGAGAAAGTAAATATCGGAGTTAAGAACGAAGGAGAATTAATACGTTTTTACATTCATAACTCCGGTCATATACATCCGGATGTTCAACTGCAAATTTTCCAGCGTTCATTTTCCACCAAGGGAAAGGGGCGCGGTCTCGGCACCTACAGCATGAAGCTTCTAACGGAACATTACCTTAAAGGCAAGGTATACTTTACTTCTTCAAAGGATGAAGGAACTACATTCTATGTCGAGCTCCCGCTATACTTAATTAACTGAAGATACGCTACATAGACTATTGGGGTATTGGAATGATGGAGTAATGGAGTAATTTGGTCTACTCCATTTCTCCACTACTCCATTATTCCGAAGGATTGCTTAACATGAGTAATTAATTGATCTGCCCGCTTTCAAAATCTTATTTCTATTTTATCTCCGGGGAAAAGAATTGTTTTACTGACGCCTTGTTTACTGCTATTGTGTCTTATAATTTTTATACCGGATATTACAGGATTCGTTAAAGTAATTTCCTGGTATCCCAGATACGTTAAGAGACAAACCCGGTCATGCAGCTTAACAGAGAAGGACGGGCTGTTTGAAAATCCCAGGCTGTAATACCCTAATTTAAGTTTACTTGCGCTAAGCAAAATCATTTCTTGATCATCTAAGCGCAAAACAAAATTCGCATCGGTATTAATCTGATTGACTTCTAAATTTTTATTAAGAGGATTTTTGATAAGCAAAAAGTCCTTAACTTTTATTGAGTCGCTTCTATCTTCGTCTATCCTTCCGCTAAAATCTTTAAATGGAAAGAGGAGAGTAGTGTAATTAAAATCTCCTCGGTGCTTTGACTGGAATACCGCATTGCCCTTGCCCTGAAAGCTGCCGTAAAAAATATTTGAGGGAGAATTATCAAGCTGAATTATATCCAGACCCGAGCCGTTGCTGAACGAGGACCTTAAATGAAAGCCTTTAGTTTCTTCCGAGTAATGCCCCTGCCAGACCTGCTGATAATTATGAGTGTCTGAAGAAATAAAATTATCTCTTACAATCCAGAACCCGCTCTTGATAAAATAAACCTCGCGGAAATATTTTACTCCTAAATCATCATAGCCGTTGTGGGTGCCTGAGTAATAAACATAGTGTGTGTCCGGATGCCAAAAAATTGTTTCCGGTTTGGGCAGCACAAGCCACTTGCCGAAGCCTGTTCTTCCTTCGTTCGGCTTCCAGTCGCTGCCCTGCGGAATGCTGTCTACCAGCGCAACGCTTTTCGTCCATGAGTTTTTAAAGAAATCATAATCCGGTAAAAAATATCTCACCTGGTAGTTAGGTAGAATTTCCTCCCCGTTGGCATAGGCTTCAATTCCCAGCATATCGCCGTGCTGGTGATCCGGCTTTTCTTTAGAAAGTCCATTCGACAGTATCATATACTCTGAGCTTTTATTCCACCCGTTGCGCATAACATAATAACCGGTCTCGTTAAGTGCTGTCGAGCCGATGTCCGGCTTCGTTCCTTTTTCTTTATAAAGGACGGCTGCATCTTCCGGCGCAATCAACCAGTATCTATCGGCGGTAATTTCATCGGCTGAGAAGTATCTGAATGTTTTATCGCGGAACAGGACAAAGCCCAGCGCCATTACTTTTTTCATACTATTGAACTCCGCCCACGGTTCATCGGTATCGTCCTGTTCCACAGGCAGTGTGCCGTTAGGCTGTGCTATTTTAACAAGAGCATTGAACATGCTTTTAAGCTTCGATACAAAATTTTCCGGAAGTGGGATGTTATTAATTTTTGCAAGCTGATATGCGTAAAAATAATTGTCGATATCGCCGATATGATAGTGCACCGATTTCTCAAACTGAAAGCCGTCGCCGTTAATTTCTTTAGCGATGTGCTCGTCAAGCAGCTCAACTGATTGCTTTAGCCAGGCATCTGTCCCCTCAACTTCCGGGAACATAACCGCAAGCTGGAAGAGCGAGCTTAAGCCTTTCGTATGGTGGTTGCCGTAACTGAATTTTCTGGTCTTCTTATAAAGCATCGCCCCGGTCTGAAGAAATGTTTCTATCAAAATTATTTGATCGCGCGTGTTATATTTTTTACTGGATAGAAAAACATTATGTGCAAACAACCAGTTGAACATTCTATAGCCGCAGCGGTAAGACTCATAAATATCGTTGCCGGTGCTCTCGTACATTTTTTCTTCCAGCGCCTTATCTATCGAGGCAGCAAGTCTAACAAAATAATTCATGTAAGAAGTATCTTCATTGGAATAGAAGAAAGCGAACGCCAAATCAACGGCTTTATTCTGCCTTGTCAAATGCTGGAACTCGTACGATGTTACTTCGTGTCCATTTAAATTTTTAAACGGAAGCTTCCACTTTGTATCGGCGGAATAAGTCGTAATCTGCTGTTCGGCTGCATTGATACGGCTTGCTTTTTCCAAGGGAAATTTTTCGGAGTAATCCGCCAGTCTTTCTCTTAAATTCTTCCAGTTGAAAAAATATCTCTCAGCAAATTTTTCTTTAAAATACTCTGCCAGCTTTTCAATTGCGCCGTTAAGACCTCCTCGAGTAGCTTCATCTTTTATTGCAGCAATTTCTGGATTAACCGGCTTGAGCATTGATATTAACTCAGCATCGGTCATTATCCTGTCCTTTGGTATTTCCTTAACTTGTGAAAATACCTTGCAGAATGAAAAAGCAATCAAGAACAAAAAAGCATTAAATATTAATTTCATTTTTACTCAAACTATTCTTTTGAATTTCCCAAAATTTTTACTTTTCGGTCAGCTTCTTGGAATGAGTTCAGGGTTTACCTTTACACTCTGAACCCTTTCTAATCTCTTCCTTATCAAGGGTAATGTAATTAAGTTAAGACAACTAGCAAGCACGATGCAGATTATCCCCTCTGCGGAGGGGGAAGTGGGTGGGTTAATACTTTGTTGATAAACCCACCCCTGCCCCTCCCAAGAGGGGATTTTAACTATTATAAGTTTTTTTGTTTATCGAACCATTTCTAAGTATTTGTTTAGGTTTAATTAAAAAGTGTTATTGAACCTTAACTTAATGCCATTGCGTATCAAGAGAGAAACTTATTGTCAATCAAATCTTTGCTTCTAAAGATTCTATCTTATCCTATATTTAAATTATTTTTTGCCTTCAGTAATCAGCCGGAAATCGTCTGTCCTAAACGGCGCAGCAGGCAGACCGGCAGCATTATATAAATTGCAATCGGGATTAGTTGCCCATTCAAATCTAACTGCTGACGGCTCTTTTACTTTCTTTGACCACACAATTACAGAGCTGCCGTCGATTTCGGCATCTGCCCAATAAAATTTTTTATTCTTTCCGCAGACAGCAAATCCGGCGGGCGCATTACCATCGCTCGTCTTCAAGCCGTCAGCATGATCGAAATAAATTCTAATCTTATTCCCTTCAACCTCATAATGATTAAACACCGGACCGGAGTATTCTTCTTTGAATCCGTAATTTTTATTCAGTGCGATCAGAGCCAGCCTTCTTCCAGCTTCTTGTTTATTTTTATAATGAATATTTACCGCATCGCCAATGTCTATTGTTACTGCCATACCGGTGTTGTTTAAGTTTAATGCGAGGCTCTGTGCTTCTCTTAGCTCAGCCCAGCTGTTGTCCTTCGGCTTCTCTTTTTTCTCCTTGTAGTTTGCAAGCTGAACAATATAAAAAGGAAGAGAATCATCGTGCCAATAATCTCTCCAGCTTTTAATCAGCAAAGCAAACAGGCTTCTGTATTGATATGCTCTCTCCGCATTGCTTTCTCCCTGGTACCATAGAATGCCTTTAACGCCATAACCGGTTAAAGGTGAAATCATTCCGTTGAATAAAATAGAGGGATACTTGTCCAGCCTCGGATTTTCCGGGGAAATAAAACTTTCTTTGTGAAGATCGAAAGCAGGCTTGTAGTACCATTCTCCTGCAAGACTTATCTTCTCTCCTTTTTCATTTTGAATGTAAACCATATCCGGCTTGCCCCACATTCCGCCGGGACCGTAAGCATCAAATATCCTTACCGTAATATCGCACTTATTTTTTGTTACCAGATTTTTATTAACAGTAAAGATAGATAGAACGTCCCGCTTTTTCTGTTCACCGATCTTTGTTCCGTTAAAGTAGGCTATGTCATTGTCCTGTACCTGTCCGATTGACAAAGTTAAATTTTGATTCAGCCAGCCGTCAGGCAAATTTATTTCTTTCTTAAACCAGACTACTCCATCATAGCCGGGCAGACCTGCGTTCTCCCACGCGCCCGGTATCTTCATCTCTTTCCATCGGGATAAATCAATTTCGTTAAACCACTCATTACCTTTTCCAAAGCCGGGGTCCTTTGCGTCCAGTTCTTTCATCCAGTTTGAGTATGCTAACTTGTAAGCTCTATTCACCGAATCGAACACAGCTTTATTCGAACTGGCGACAAAGTTAGCTTTCTCATCAAACTCAGGGAAATCTTTCAGCGTCTCTTTGCTCATCCAGCTTTCAATCGGCGTGCCGCCTTTAGTTACATCTATCAGTCCGATCTGGACTTTCAGCTTATTATACAAGTCCCTTCCGAAGAAATAAGCGACAGCAGAAAACTCTTCTGCATTCTCCGGTGTGCATTCCTTCCATCCTTCGCTCTTTACATCCTTTTGCGGAGAAGATGCGAGTGTTGGCGGAATGAACAGCAGTCTAATCGATCCGTAATTAGCATTAGCAATTTCTTCCTTATAGTTTTTCACCATGCCCCAGCCGCCGAGCGGCATTTCCATATTCGACTGCCCGGAACAAAGCCATACCTCCCCGATCATAATGTTTTTTAAAACAGTCGTATCGCCCGAAATAATTTTCAGCTCATATGGTCCGCCGTAATCTTCCGTGGAAAATTTTATCTTCCAGGTTTTATCATCTCCCACTACTGTTGTTACAACCTGGTTGTGCAGCAGTGCTTTGATTGTATCTCCCGGATTGCCTGTTCCCCAGACAGGTATCTCGATACCTTTCTGCAATACCATGTTGTCTGAAAAGAATGACGGCAGCTTTACTTGTGCAGACAAGGTTAACGAAAGGTAAAACATGAAGACAGAAAAGAAAAAATATTTTTTCATTTGTTTTTACTTTCAAGATTATGATCAAGTAATTTTACAAAACATTTACACTTTTTATGAAGGAATAATGGAGTAGTGGAGTAATGGAGTGAAATTCAATTTAATTAGTCACCTTACGCAGGAATAGCATTTGGAGTATTGGAATAAAGGAAAAACCCGGTCTATTCTATTACTCCATTTCTCCAAAATTCCAAAGTTTGCGTAACATGTATTAATTATTCCAATGCTACATGCCTATGCCGGGGCTTCGGCAGGCAGACATTTGAATTCCGACTAGTCGGAAAATTAAGAACCTGCTTGCAACTCCTGTCTACCGTCCGTTTTGCACATCCTCAAAAATTAAATTTTCTCTGTGGTTCTTTGTTTACTCTGTGGTAAAAAAATTTTTTTACCACAAAGAACTCAGAGAAGACACAGAGGAAACAGAGAAAAAAGGAATTATTCTAAGAGATTTTTTCTTAGAGTTCGCTTTGCTGGAATCCATTATGACACTACTCCATTATTCCATTACTCCACTACTCTATTACTCCATTACTCCACTACTCCACTACTCCATTACTCCACTACTCCTGTTATTTCATACAAACTACAAGTCAATATTTATTAAACACAATGTTAATTACATCGCGCTGATTGGCAGCCCGGAAATCATCCGCATATTTTTTATACTTGTCATAATCGATGTAATCTTCAGCAGCCAGGAAAATGGGATAAGCCCGGCTGTATTCGAATTCGGCAATCTGCTTATACTGCCATTCCTTTTCTTTAAGATAGAACGGGATGAGGTAATCGAGCGCTTTACTTATAGAGCGTCTGTCCGGTGATTCGTAATGCCATAAGTCAACTCTAACATTCTGCGCGAGCTTTGCAAGTGAGAACAGTGCTTCCAGATTGAATGTGGAATATCCTAGAGACTTCGTCCTTACAAGCTCAAAGGGCTGCTTGCCGTCAGGTTCAATCTCTCTGCCGATCCTTTTTGTCTTTGCAGACTCGCAGATTTTTTTAGCTGCATCGTTTTTATTTAAGAACAAAGCAATCGAGACTGCTTGAACGTCATACCATATGCCGTGATTGTTCTTTGCGCTTTCCTCGTGCATGCCTTCCTTGCTCTCAGTAAGCCAGAGGTAATATTTTTCAAACCAATCTTTAATTTTAATTTCAGTATCCTTATCCCAATAAGTTGAGCTTTCCAGAAATCCAATTGCATCTATAATTTCTGCGAAGTGTCTTGCTTCAATCAGCCCCGTTCCCCTGCCGGTAGTCCTTCCTGGAATTGCCTGCGCAAATTTGAAATTAGGATTCATCTTTGTATCCGGATCGATGAACCAAACCTTAAGCAGCTTTACAGCATGCCCGGCAAACTTTTCCTCACCGGTTATGTAGTAGGCAAGACTCAAATAATAAACGCACCTTGTCATATCCGTAAAGTTTTTCTTATCCGTGAAATTATTAATTTCAGGATTAACCACTCCATCTTTGCGAATATATGGAAGACCGTCAGGCTTGGATGTATCTGCCCACCAATATGAAGCTTGGCTCATATAATCATGCTTATCTCCGCTGGGCGGCAGCTTTGTCTTATATGTAACGGAGAACGGTCCCAAATCGAGAGCTTTTTCAGCACCAGCATACAGCTTTCTATATGAAGTTTTTAAAAACTTATCCTTAGACAAAATCTTCTGTTTGTTTGCTTGAAGAATTTCTTTATCGAGTAAAAAAACTTTCGGATAATCTATTGAGTTGTAATCCTTTTCCTGTCCCAGTATAGGAGAGGTAATTATATTGCTAATAATAACGACACACAAAATGAACAAAATTCTTTTCATAATTATTTCACTTTATTATTAAAAAATGTCAACCTTCGAGGATACCTTTAGCATGCCAAGAATTATGCACCCTCGAAGTTTACCAATTTATTTAATCATGCAAACCTGTTTACTCATCCAGCATCGAGTATCCAGTATCCCCAGCATCGAGTATCCAGCATCCAGCATCGAGTATCCAGCATCCAGCATCGAGTATCCAGCATCCAGCATCGAGCCTCAATTTATCGTAATATAATCGCCTTTAAAGTCCTGGTTCCGAACTTCTATAACCGCTCTATCATAACCGAGCGGTTTGAACTCTATCCGCGCCATACCATTTGCCGCTTCAATAACCGAACTGCCAGTTACGGTACCATAATTTTCCAGCAGCTTGCCCGGACCACTAACTGCAAAGTATAGACGCTTGCTGTAATCAAGGCATCTGAGACCGTCTTTATCAACAACAACCGCCGTAATCATATAATCGCCGTTGCTTAGTCTTGTTGAAGTTAAATTTATTTTTTCCGGTGTGCCTGCTTTCTTATAAGTATAATGAACGGTTAAAGTGTCCACGACAATTTGTTTGCCGTTTTCATATCCGATGGCTTTAAGAAAATTACTGCCTTCGGTAAAATTAAGCTTCCAGTCCAAGTCGGATGCCAGAAATTTTTTTATATCCTTTTCCTTCTTGCCTAAACTTTTACCGTTAAGATAAAGCTCAACTTCACTGCAGTTACTGTAGACTCTTACCTCCCTCGGCAGGTTTTGCGGTCCGCTTCTCTCTGTCCATGTATGCGATTCAATATAACAGAATTTATCCTTACTGTTCCAGTAGCTCTTAAAAACATAGAACGCATCCTTCGGATTTCCGGCTCGGTCTACAAGACCCTTCATGTTAATATAAGGAATTGCATTCTCAGGTCTCAGCGGTGTGCCGAAGTCTTTAAACGCCCATTGCGCGTTGCCGGCAAAAGTAGTAGTCGATTCGGAATATCGCAGGTACCAGTCGAACAAATCGACAATATAATTCTCGCTCCAGTCACCCATCGAAGCAATGTTCTGTACCTTAACCTGGTTTGCGCTTTCAGTCCATTCATCCGTACTAAGTACTCCTTCTCCGCTTATTGGATTTTCTGTATGTCTGCCTAGCAGACAGTCACCGCCGTACTCCATGTGCACCATACGTGTGTACTCTTTCTGTACCTCCTCAATTGCCTTCTGGTAATTTTTATAAACTCCCGAATACCATCCCGCCCAGATAGAAGGAGAAAATACATCGACAATATTAGCAGCCTCGGAGTATTTTCTAACAGCCGTTAATCTGTAAGGATCTTCCGTATGGGAAATATGATTGAGCTCTTTTAAAAAAGTATTTATTGAATCGACATTATCTCCGTTAGGAAAATCCGGTATCCACGGAATTTCATTTCCAAGCGAACGGATAATTATCCCCGGATGATTATAATTCTGATTTATAATTTCAGTCAGCATACGTTTAGTATTTTCTTTCCAAACGCTGTCTCCCACGCCGCCCCTGCACCAGGGAAGCTCGTCCCATACAAGGATCCCAAGCTCATCGCATAAATTATAAACCGTAGTATCCTGCGGATAGTGCGCCAGACGTATATAGTTTGCACCCATACTCTTTATCATCTTGAAGTCTTTTACCTTCAATGAATCGGGGAGTGCATTGCCAAGCCCGGCGTAGTCTTCATGCCAGTGAGTGCCTCTTAGAAGCAGCCGCATGCCGTTAAGATAAAACGCACCGTGCGGCTTAAACTCAAAAAACCTGTAACCGAATTTCTGATCGAACGTATCGACTGTCTTTCCATCTTTATTCAACTGGATTGAGATCGAATAAAGATACGGATCAGCCGGCGACCATAAATGCGGATTATCGAATGACGGAAGATCAATGCTCAAATTATTCCCGCCGCTTTTCCCTTCAATCTTTTTTGATGATGAGGAAACGGTTTCCCCTTCTTCATTTTTTATTTGAACTTTAATTTCATACTTGCCTGCGTCTTTTAGGTTGAAGTAAACTTGTGTGCTTGTACCTGCTTTTTTCTCACTAACCTGCGGGGAAGAAATTTTAGCGTTGATAATATAATTGGCAGGCAGCACCTTTAGCCAAACGTCGCGGTTAATCCCGCCGTAAATAAAAAAGTCAGACTTCTGCGAAGGAATAATTTCCGGGTTAACGGAATTATCTACCCTTACGAGGATCTGATTCTCTTTACCTTTAATTATGAAAGAAGTAATATCAACATCAAAACCTATGTAGCCGCCTACATGGCTGCTTGCTAATTTTCCGTTAACGAATACTTGTGAAGTTATATTAACGCCTTCGAAATGCAGAAAGAGTTTTAGTTCGTTTTTGTAATCCGGAATGTAAAATAGCTTTTCGTACCAGCTTGCTTCGCGCCTGTAGCCGGGCTCGTTATCCGTTGCATCAAAGTTGTTCCATGTATTGGGAAGATTTATTTTCATCCAGGCAGCCGTAGTCTTAGCCAATTCGCCTGGCTCTTTTAGATTATCCTGAAGATAAAACCAGTCTTCATTTATCCGGTAGTTCTGGCGGACTGCTTCATCTTTAAAAATATTTTTTCCATGCTGATATTTCCAAAGTTTAGCAAGTGCCTCTATAAAATAATAATCACCCGGCGGGAAGGATTCATCCACTCCCCACTTCTTGTGGAAGTGGTATATCGTGTGAAGAAGGATGCCTTCTTCGGTTTTCCTTTTGCTTGTAGTAAACAGGTAATCTCTTATCAAAGATGAAGTAATCTTTTTTGCGTAGCTTAAATATTTCTGAGAGTTCTTTTTTGTTCTGGAAACTTCCGACAGAATAAACATTCCCGATGCAGCAACAGCACCGGCGGAAGCATCACGCAAATCACTCTTACCGTTTAAGTCGAGATCCCAAACCGGGACTAAATCGGATGGAAGGTTAGAGAGAAAATAATCAGCCATTTTTTGAGAAGTATTTAAGAACCTTTTATCGCCAGTATATTTGTATGCGTTTGCAAATCCGAAAATCCCCCATGCCTGCCCTCTTGCCCAGGTCGATTCATCGCTGAATCCTTGCGAAGTTCTCTTTGCTAAAATTTTTCCCGTTGCCGGATCAAATTCAACTACATGATAGCTTGAATAATTGCTTCTTACAATCTCTTCCATCGTTGTAATTGCATGTTTGTAAGCTATATCGTAATACATAAGATTGCCGGTCTGCTGGTAAGCCCAGAATAATAATTCAATGTTCATCATCGAGTCAATAATCATCCAGCCAGCCTGCTTGCTGTCCTTAAGCGAGCCCCAAGCGCGGATAAAATTACCCTTGCCGTTAAATCTTTTTGCAAGCATACCGGCTGCATCCAGAGCGGCTTTTAAGTATTTCTTATCCCCAGTTTCTTTGTACGCTTTTGCGCAGCTTGGAAGAAAGATAAATCCCATGTCGTGTGTATTATCTATTGTCGAGTATGCTGTCAGATGATCAGCCTGAGCCAGAGCATCCTTTTTAAATTCTTCCCTGCCGGTTATATCGTACATATACCAAAGTTCGCCGGATAAAAATCCCGACAGCCAATTAACATCCTTCCTAAATTTCCAAACACCGTTTTCGGTGTACTCGGGATATTTAAATCCTATTATGCTTACCTCTTTAAGTAGCTGATCTGAAATTGAATTAATCAATTGCTTATCAACGGAGGTAGACTGAGCCGGAGTAATAATACATAGTGAAATTGTAAAAGCGAAAATGTAAATAATATTTTTCATGATAATTTTATAGGTAAATGCATATCCAATAATTTTACTTAACCTTAAAGTTTTAGTAAATTTTTTAATCTATGTTTATAAAAAGCTAATAATGCAAATACAAAGTCATGGCTGCCAACAAGCCCTTCTCTTTATAAGGGAAGGGTTTGGGATGGGTTCAAAACTCACCTAATCCTTCTCTTGCAAATAGAGGACTTGTTTTCAATAAAATAAATTATTTTTCATTTTATCATAGCATATTATTAAAAATATCTGCATTTAAACATAACTGCTCCAACACTCCATTCTTTAGATAACAAGTTAATCCTATTGTCCTCCAATCCAGAGCACCGGCTGGCGTATAAAAAAGTTTCTTAAAATCTCATCGACCATTGGCGCCGGATTTAATGTTTTCCATAGTGCGATATATTTAGGCTCATTGTACGCAAGCCCGCCGAATAACAATCCCGGCTGCCTAACGGGTAAATCATCAAAATACATTACGTCTTTCGGATACGACCAGGTTGATTTATCTTTTATATAAGGATACATGAAAGCTAGTGCTGCTTTCAAACTCCTTCCATCAAGAGTTTTGTACTTGAAGAGATTGTCTTCCGGAGTAGATAAAATCCATGCAGTCATAATCATTGCGTCAAGGTTGAAGATAGAATATCCGTACGGTTTTGTTCGCTTCAGTTCAAGAGGGAAGCTTCCGTTCTCAGCCATCTGCTTTGGCAGAAGTTCTTCTTTAAAATTATTCCGGCAGTATTCAAGTTTTTTTTCATCGCCGGTAAACCTGGAATATTCTGCGACCTGCATATACCAGCATGTGCTGTGGTTGTTTCCGTTGTCTCTTTCGTCAGCTCCGAACTTGCTTGTAAACATCCAATCGGTGTATTTGCGGAACCAATCCTTAAGCTTTATCAGATCGTCGTTCCCGATTACACATGCCTTCTCCATTTCAATGATTGCCTGAACAACTTCTACCAGATGGATAGTATCAATAATGCCGATGCCCCTTCCGGTAATAACTCCCTTTATTGCCTGCGCATATTTCAGGTCGGGATTCATCATAGTATTTTTGTTTACGAACCATGCACGTAAATGTTCTATAGCATGTTCGGCATATTTCTTTTCACCTGTAAATAAATATGCTGCTGCCAGATCGGCTACTTGAATGCTCATTCTCCGCATTGCCTCGCGGTGGGCGTTAAAATTATCCGGATTGGTCAGTCCGTCTTTTCTAATGTAAGGTCCGTCGGGGTCTGCAGGGTTTTGCCACCAATAGTCGCCTTCGGAAAAATAATCATGAATTCCTCCCGCACTTCTTTTAGCAATGAAGCTTGTAATTGTAACCGGTCTTTCTTTCAGATACATGTCTGCATCCGCAACGACTCTTGCTTTATCAAGCTTGATTATCAAATTCTTAATACTCTTCACAGATACCTGCGGGCAGATGCGCTGAGGCAGAAATATGAGAAGCAGTAGTATCATGTAAAACGATTTAAACATGTTTACCAATCTTGAGTATTTGAATATGGGAGCCACATCTCTGTCCAAATTATTTTTTATTTCGTCCCTAGGGGACTTCTAATTTTATGATCTCAAATATTCTATATATATTAGTCCCTGCGGGGCTACAATGATTTAAGTTTATAAGTAAATGCTTTGTCCCTTTGGGGACAATATATTTATAGATGAAACAACAAACCCAAAATATCAGAGGTCCCGTAGAGACGAGATAGAACATTCATTCCGGCAGTTAGTTGAATGATTTGAGATTTTATCGCATTCTATATTTATTTTAAAATGTAGAAATCCATTACTCAAATACTCTTTTTTTCCCTTCAGCTTAGCTGATTGCTTTAAACTGCCAATAGGCTCAGTTCTTCTAATTAAAAGTTCCGTCATCATTCATCTAAATAAATCCCAGTAACTTCCTTTTCAAAATCTTACTCTTACTCTTTATCTTACTCTTACTCCAAAACTAACAATAGATTAAGATAAAGAGTAAGAGTAAGATTAAGTAAAAAATTTATAAACAGTCATTCGTTCTTTTCAACAGGCGCAATATTTCTTGCAAAAGTATAAACTGCAATTACTCCAAGCGGAACGAAGACTGCAATCATCATAAAAATAGGGACGTAAGAAATTTTGGAAATAACGGGTACCAAAAAATTTATCACAATAACTGCAAAAACTCCTACCGTCCCGCCGAGTCCAGCCAGCGAGCCTACAGACTTTCCGCTGAACAAATCGCTGGGAATTGTTTGGACATTTCCAATTGTGAATTGGAACCCGAATAAAACGAACGCAACAATTATTACAAACTTTAACGCAGTATCGGCTAGAAGGATTGTAGCAATCAGACCTAAGAACATAATTGCCGCACCGATTATTATCGAGGTCTTCCTGGCGCTGTTCAACGTCTTTCCTTTTGAAATTAATTTGCCCGCATAATACCCGCCTGTAAGGCTGCCTATTGCGGCGCCTACGTAAGGAACCCACGCAAAGTATCCGATCTCTTTAACATTGAAGCCGTATACCTCTGCAAGATAAATCGGCATCCAGCCGACGAACAGCCACCAGATCGGCTCGAAGAAGAACCTGGATACAAGCACCGCCCAGGATTCCTTGTAGGACAGAATTTCTTTTATGCTAAGCCCTTTGCGGCTGGCGCCCTTCTTATCAAGCGCGCTTTGACCTTCGAGAATATATTCCTTTTCTTCTTCCGAAAGCCACGGATGTTCCGCCGGCAGTTTTTTATTTATTATCAGCCACGGGATAAGCCACATAATACCGAACGAGCCGACAATCATAAATGTAACTTTCCATCCGAAGGCTGCCCATAAAGTTGCGACGAGCGGCGGAGCGATAACCGAACCTATCGAAGCCCCGGAGTTGAAAATTCCCTGCGCAACGGCGCGTTCCTTTATCGGGAACCATTCGGCATTGCTCTTTACCGCACCGGGCCAGTTGCCCGCTTCACCTAAGCCGAGCGTTACTCTTAAAGCACCGAATGAAAAAATACTTCTTGCAAACGAATGCATAAAGGACGAAACTCCCCAGACAGCAATTGCAATTACGTAACCAATCCTCGTCCCCACTTTATCAAACAGCTTTCCAGATACCGACTGCCCTATAGCATAAGCAATCATAAATACATTTAATATGATCGCATAGTCTTCCTTATTCATTCCAAGGTCCCTGGATATACTCGGCCACATAAGGCTTAATGTACTCCTGTCAATATAATTAATTATCGTCGCCAGCCCGATCAGTCCAATAATCCACCAGCGCAAGCCCTTTATTTTTTTCATTTGTCATCTCCTTGGAAGAACGGGTTTTAAATTTAAAATTACTAACTCTCTTAATAGATGCTGGATACTTGATACTGCATACTGAGCAAGATTTCATCGAGTAAAATACATGCAGCATCCAGGAAATAATTTATTAGACATACATCTGAACGACTCCAATACTCAAAAGAGTTCAATTATTACTTTAAAAAGTCCTCTCTCATAGGGCTGAACACGTCTAACAATATCCCGCCTTCAAGGGTAACAACTCCGTGTTCAATATCGGGAGGAATAAAGTAGCAGTCGCCGCCCTTTAGTATCTTTTTCTCCTCTCCAACCTGTACGTCGAACTTGCCGCTCTCAATGTAAGTTACCTGGCTGTGCGGATGTTTATGAACATATCCTATCCCGCCGGTCTGGAACTCCACCTTCACCATCATTATATTTTCGTTAAAGCCTAATATTTTTCTCTTTACTTTATCGTCGACTTTCTCCCATGCTATTTTTTCCTCTTCAATGTGCATATCACTTTGCAGTTTCATTTTCCTTCTCCTCATTTGAAATTATTTTAAAAGATTTACTGGTCCTGTCCAATCATATTTTTTACCGTCAGCATTAATGCTATGAGCCGTATCTTTATCTGACGAATTATTGGCGACCATAAAATGCCAGACTTCGCCGTTAGCTCTTTCAATTTCAACTACCGTACCTTCATCATTTGATGCAAGCACTTTTACGGATTTGATCTGACTGAAAGATTTGACCGAGTATTCAGCAGTAGGATTAAACTCGCCGTGCGGCTCTATTACCGAAGCCGCCGTATAATCTTTAGCATTTTGTCGTATTAAATATCCCGGATCGTTCCTTAAATTAAATTTAGGATCGTTAGCTCCGATCCTGGTTAAGAACAATTCCGCAGAAGTGTCTGCCGAGCTTGTTATTGAATAATACCTGTCGCCGTTCAGCCAGGTAATGCTTGCAGTGCCGCTTTCAGGCTTTCCTTCCGCTTCTTTCCAAAGATACTCGTAGCCGTTCTTCTTACCCATCGGCACTTGCTTTGTTGTAAATGCTGTATACTTAAAATTAGCGGCGATAAAATGCCCCATATAATAAAACGGTAGATCGTATTGGTGCTCTTTATCCGATGTTACTCTAAAGACGTCGAGTACAATTGGCTTTGAAAGAGAAGTATCGTTTATCATCGCAAGAGTTCTATGCATCTTTACACCTTCAAATGAATGCTCGTCGACTGCGCTCGTTACCTGGAAGTCCGGATCGCTGCATGAGAAATAAAAAAGATCGGGATGATATTTCTCCGATTCCTTTATCTTTCCGTTAAAGTCTGACTTGCCATCAACAGTAATTGTATTGTGCGCAATTGTCTGCTTTGCATAAGAATTATTTTCCGGCAGATATCTTCCTCCTGATTTCTGCTCTACGTTCAAAAACCTTGCGGCTCCGTAATCCTGTATTATCTCTCTGCCCGAATCGTAAAATGAAATGCTCAGCTTGTCGTAATGCCCGTGGGATAATCCGTGCGAAGTGTACTTGTAAACCAGGCATTCTTCATCCGCAGGTTTGCCGTATCTTAGAATGCTGATACCACCAGACTTACCCTCGGGTCCGTCTGAGTAGTTTTCGCTTTTCCAATCAAATGGCTTTATGTTCGTTGCGTTCTCAAGCGCTTTTGCAACCATAAGACCGGCACCGTTAAGCATCACTTCGTTTTGTTTTTCAGCAATGCTAAGCAGTCTATCATCCGCTCCGTATTCTCTGTATGTAATATCGAGAGCAAATACTATTTCAATGGAAAGATAAGTCTTCTCTTTGAGCGCATCGTTTATCGGGAAGAACATACCGTTAGTATACGTAAGCTGCATTGCGGAATAGAACGCCTTTTTTAATACCTGGTTTTTGAATTGAAATATTTTGAGGTCCGGCTGGTTGTTTTGAATTGCCTGCGCGAAAAGGAAGAACGGCATTAACGCATAGCGGGCATAGTAAGGACCTTCGGTATAATAGCCATCGGGAGAAAACAGCATTTGAATTTGTTTTAAGAATCCCGCCTTGCCGTCCATCTTCGAGCCGTAAAGAGCCTGCTTTATAAATGTTGAATCGTGAAGAACGTATCCCGTCATCCCAACGGCGGCATCCATCCATGTGCCGTGGTTATGTATAAGATCGAACTGCTGTGTCGTTTCATTAACAAAGAACTTAACCATCGGTCGGAAGATATTGTTCTCAAAATTTTGTCTGTCCGCAGGAGTAAGCCAATCGTAAATGCAATCGTATGCCTGAATTGTATAGAACAGCCAGACGGTTTCATTTAAACTTTGCCAGAAGAGTTTTCCCGGTGCTTCGTCTTTTGCAGCCGGGTGAAGAGGTAAACCTGGATACATCTTTGCATACTTCTCAAGCATGTCGCGTATAAACTCTGCATACTTTACCTCTCCTGTTACCTGGCACATTATTCCCGCAAGGTACATCTCGTTATAGTTCTGCTTATGCTTTTCGTGAGTATATCCGCCGCCGGGGTCTTTCGGAATGGGAACGATAATCGGCTCAGTTAAAGCTTTATCAATTTCTTTCTTCGCCTTGTTAAAAGTCTTATCGAACAATGGAACTTTTCCAAGCCCTGCTTTAATCTCTGCAACATCGTTTTTTGTAAGCACAAGATTTGGATGCACTTCATTCTGCTGGGCAAAGGAATTTATAAAAGCTACAAGTACAAAGATGATTAAATTTCTTATCAGCATTTCAGGTTTCATAATTTAGTTCGCGGTTTTTATATTTTTATTTTAATTTTTATATCATGTGCATTAAAAAGGAATATTGGAGTAATGGAGTAGTGGAGTAATGCACCCGGATATTCCTACTCTCCAATACTCCATCATTCCAATACTCCATCATTCCAATACTCCATCACTCCGGTTTTCCAAAACTCAATCGTTTTCTGAAAGACGTCTTATTAAACAAAATAAGTGCCGCCGTTAATTTCAATCGATGCACCGGTAATAAACGAAGAATTATCCGACGCAAGGTAAGTTACAAGGTCGGCAACTTCACCTGCTTGCCCTTCTCTTCTAAGCGGTGTGGCTGCAGCAACTTTTTCTCTTACTTCAGGTTTGGTAAATGTATCATGGAAAGTTGTTGCAATCATTCCTGGCGATACTGCATTTGCTCTAATTTTTTTCGGCCCGAGTTCCTTCGCCATTGATTTTGTAAAAGTAAGTACAGCACCTTTGGCAGAGGAATAAGCGGAAGCGCCGGGCCCGCCGCCGTCTCTTGCAGCCTGCGATGAGAAGTTAACTATAGAACCGCCTTCCGTCATGTACGGTACTACTGCTTTAGTTACTAAAAAAACCGTCTTAGCATTCAAGCTCATTACAAAATCCCAGAACTTTTCATCCATCTCGCTTAGCTGCTTTCGTGCAACAAGTCCGCCTACTACGTTAACCAGTATATCAATCCTTTTGCCGAATGTATCTATTGATTTTTTTACAAGTGCATCTATATCTTCCTGCTTGGTAAGATCGCCGTAAAGGTTAACCGCCTTTCCGCCGTTCTTAATAATATCGTTTAAAGTCTCTTCTGCTTTTTCAGGTGCATCGAAGTAATTAAAGCAAACCGCAGCGCCCTGATCAGCTAGCCGTCTTGAAATCTGTCCGCCTATATCCCTGGCGCCGCCGGTTACAATTGCAGTTTTTCCTTTTAGATCTATCATTTGTACTCCTTAATATATTTTCTGTATTGTCAAAATATTTTTATTTATTAAAAGTTTAGTCTCTTGTTTTACGAGAAGTTAGTTTTGTTTATCATCATGTCTTTTCTTCCTCTACTCAATATTTTCCTTTTTAATTTTCCTTACTAGATTCCCTATCTAACTAAACCTTAATGGTTTGGTAAGATTTATAGTTTTTCCTTATTAGCAGCAGCCAGCATCATCTCTGCATGTTTCTCCGCTATCTTTAGATGTTCCTGCATGGTCTCTCTTGCCTTCTCCGCATCGCGATCGATAACCGCATCGATTATTTTTTTGTGCCAGATAACAGCCATCTCTTTAGCTTCTCCAACCGTAGCGTAAACAAACGATTTGAAATCCGGATTAAGCCTGTGGATCGGTTCGAGCAGCAGCGGCATAACATAATTCCTTGAAGCCTTTGCCAGATGCATATGAAATGAAGTATCCAGCTTTGCCAGTTCCGAATAACCGCCTTCGCAGTCTTCCAGTCCTTTAATATCATTCCTTAGCTGAACCAGATCTTCATCTGTGTGGTTTAGCGCGGCATAGTAAGCAATACCCGGCTCTATAATCTGTCTGGCGTGAACAATATCCAGCACATACTCTCTTTCAAGCTTAAGCGTTAAATATTTGTGAAGCGGATCGACGACACTCTCGATTGAAATGTCGTTCACATATATTCCCTTCCCCTTTATAACAGTCAGCAGCCCCTGTGCAGTTAAAGTTTGTATTGCTTCTCTAACAGAAGTTCTGCTTACACTGAACTGCTCGCATAATTCAAACTCGGAGGGAATTTTACTGCCGGGCAGAAACTGTTTTGTAAGTATAGCTCTTTCAATTTGAAGCGCTATTACCTTGCTAAGCGGCTCTCTGTTTTCAACCGGAGAGAACATATTGTTGTCTGACATAAAATTACTTTCGTCTTGTACGATTCAAATATTTATTTAAACACATCGATCAATCATTGGAGTAGTGGAGTAGTGGAGTAATGGAGTGATGCATCCTGATATTTCAACACTCTAACATTCCATCACTCCAATATTCCATCACTCCAATATTCCATCACTCCAACATTCCATCACTCCAATATTCCATCACTCCAATACATCATTACACCTTATTCCAAAACCCTCAGAGCTAATAGACTCACCGATCCACTCTGCCTGATCCGCTGCCTTTGACTAGCTTCTCAACTTCATCCGAAGAAACAAAATTAAAATCGCCGGGTATTGTCTGCTTCAAGCACGAAGCCGCAACTGCAAATTCGAGTGCATCTTTAGAATTTCCTTTCGTCAGCAAGCCGTAAATTAATCCGCCTGCAAATGCATCACCGCCGCCCACTCTGTCAACAATTTGAATGTCATATTTCTTCGAGCGGTATCCGTCCTTGCAGTCTTTCTTATTCGTCAGCATTGCGCTCCAGCCGTTCCTTGATGCGGAGAAGCTTTCTCTTAACGTTATTGCAACAGATTCAAAATTATATTTGTTTAAAAGATGAGCTGCCATTTCGTAATAACCCTGCTCGTCAATTTCTGCGGATTCGATTTTTGTTTCGCCGGCTTTTTCGCCCAGACTTTTTTCCGCATCTTCCTCGTTGGCTATGCACACATCCACAAACTCCATCAAAGGAATCATAACCGACTGTGCCTCTTTCTCACTCCACATCTTTTTTCTGAAATTAAGATCGCAGCTTATCTTTACGCCGTCAGCCTTTGCCGATTCGCAGGCAGTCTTTAATACTTCGCGGGCGTTCTTTCCGATTGCTGGAGTAATGCCCGTCCAGTGGAACCAGTCTGCGCTCTCGAAAACTTTATCCCAGTCTACATCGCCGGGCTTTATTTCACTGATTGCCGAATAAGCCCTGTCGTAAATTACTTTTGATGCTCTCTGGCTTGCACCGCTTTCCAAAAAGTAAATTCCTATCCTCTCGCCGCCTCTTGCGATGTAATCCGTATTTACGCCGAATCTTCTTAAATGGTTTAGCGCTGACTGCCCGATTTCATGCTTCGGCAAGCTTGTTACAAAGCAGCTTTCCAATCCGTAATTTGCCAGTGAGACTGCAACGTTAGCTTCGCCTCCGCCGAATGTAGCGTCAAAGCCTTGAGATTGAACGAACCTGCTGAATCCCGGCGTTGAAAGCCTAAGCATTATCTCACCAAAAGTTACAACTCTTTTTCCCATTATCTTCTCTCTTACTTTGCTAATGTTGAACGATAACTTTCTATACTTTTAATTAAAACCTTCGCATTCTCCGTAAGCTTGGAATAGTCTTCCTCGTCGATTGCTTTTTTATCCAGCAAGGCGCTGCCCACACCAACCGCACATGCACCGGCTTTTAACCAATCGCCTGCATTGGTCAGTGTTACTCCGCCCGTCGGCATTAGTTTTAAATGCGGCATAGGCGCAAGCACGCCTCTGAAAAACGCCATCCCGACTATATCTGCGGGAAACACTTTTACTATATCCGCCCCGGCTTCAAATGCATTCTGAATCTCCGTTGGAGTAAAGGCGCCAGGCATAGCGGGAACATTTTTCTTGTGTGCAGCTTCAACTATTTCTTTTTTGAAAATCGGACTTACCACATAGCCGGCGCCTGCATCTATTGCCCTTACAGCCGTTGCAGCATCCAGCACCGAGCCCACGCCGATCAACATTCTATCGCCTAATTCTCTTGCAGCCTTCTCTATTATTTTAAAAGCGTCCGGTACGGTCATTGTTATCTCAATTGCCTTTATACCGCCTTCAAAAATTGCTTCCGCAACTTTAATAAGCTTATCCGGATTCTTCATCCTTAAAACCGCTATAGCACCGGCTTCTATTAATTTATTTACTATCATCTCTCTCGACATTTTATCCCTCTTAATTTTTTATTTCCCTTTCCCCTTTCCCTCCTGCCTCTACCTATCGGTAGACATGTGCTGCAGGCAAGTTGGGAAGGGGTAGGGGGTGGGCTTTATTTAAGTAAAATCATTTTTTTTACAGAGGAATAATTTCCCGCCTGGATTTTATCCGAATGGATCGCTATGCGATAGTAATATATCCCGCTTGGATAATTACTTCCGTTAAATTCAGCCCGGTAAATTCCTGCAGGCTTTTCTTCGTTTACAAGTGTTTCAATTTCTCTTCCCAAAGCGTCATAAACTTTTAAAGTAACGTGGCTGAAAGCTGACAACTGATAGCTGATAGCTGTTGCCGGATTAAACGGGTTCGGATAATTTTGATCGAGCTTATATTCTGAAGGGATGCCCGTACTAATTTCAATCACCTTTGAGTACGTAAAGCCGCCGGCAAAATCGATTTGTTTTAATCGATAATATAACGCCCGGCTCCTGCTAATGTTCTCATCTATAAACGAATAATTTTTTACAGCCGTGCTTGTACCTGCACCTTTAACAAAAGCAACTTTTTCAAAGTTAACATTGTCGCTGCTTTTTTGAATTTCAAATCCGGAGTTGTTTGTTTCAGTTGAAGTACTCCATAGCAGTGTTACGTTATTTTTATCCAGCTGATATGTAAATGAAGTCAGTTCAACCGGCAGAGGATTATCTGACGTGCCCTGCGCGCGGGCAAGCGCAACAAAGATACTCGTTCCTGTGCTTACCGAAATTGGGGTGCCCAACGAATCGCTGTCAACTGTATCCGGGGGATTTGTAATATAAGCGAGCGGACCATCGGCAATCCAAGTAGCCCGGCTGTCTGTTGAATAAGCAACTCTTAGACTTGTGTTCCCGGCGTATACGCTGTCATCTAATTTATAGGTCGGACTGAATCCGTACATTCCCATGGCTGTAGCTCCGCTGCTTCCGGCATTATATCCCACTTCATAATACCTGTAAGCGGAAACTTTATCTATCCCTCCGGAGAAAGTGCTGCTGCCGGTGTTTGCATTACCGGTATGCAGTGTTACCCAGACAAAGTGCCCGGTTGCATTTGAAGGCGCGCTGAACCTTACATTCATTGGTCTATAGATATTGGCGTCGCCCGCCGGAAAGTCAAGCCTAGCTGTACCGCCGCTGTTTGTAATTCCGCGCCCAATATTACCGTTAACATAACTTGCACTAGACGCCCCGACTATAGCACCGCTGCTTGTTCTTAATGTTACCCAGTAGTTGGAACCGGTTTCGATAACGCCGGAGGTTAGGATTAATGTATCGGCGGAATTTGTAGTATTGTTGTTCATAAAAAGGTTGCCCGTACCCAGAATAACTTTCGCGCCGCCGGTCTTATTAATTTCTACGGAATTGAATTCCTCCCCGCTTGAATTGTAGTTGGTAAGAGAGAGGTTAATAGTGCTGTTCGAGCTCCCTGCAAACAGCAGTCTGCCTACCGAAACATTAGCTCCGGAGCCGTAGCGCATATCGAATGTTCCCCCGGTATTAACCGTAAGATCGCCGTATAGAGTTAAGAATTCAACTCTCGGCGCAGTAGGATTTGCAGAAGCAGTGCGGAACCTGCCGCCTACGGTAACGCTGCCGTGCACTGTTAATCCGTTATTACTCGAGCCGTTATCATAATACAAATTGCCGGTAACGGTTAAATTATTACACTCTGCATTGGGTACATTAATAGTAACCGAGCTGCCCGAAGATATAACTACATTATCTGCGGCGCCGGGAACCACCCCGCCTGTCCAAGTAGCGGCATCACTCCAATTACCCGACTGGGCAGAGGTTATCTGCGAAAAAGATCGCGAAGAAAAACTTACCAGAAGAATAAGAACAAATGAAACTATGTACAATAAGCGTTTCATAAAGTACCTCCCATTGTATGTTAAATTAATGTTAATTGATTTTAGCATCGTTATTTCGCTAATATCATTTTTCTAGTTTGAATAAAACTTCCGGCTTCAATTCTATAAAAATATATTCCGCTGGAAAGCTTGCCTGCATTTCCGCCGGAGGCGGATCCGCCTATGGCGGAAAATTCAACCTCATAGCTTCCGGGGCTCTGAATTTTGTTAACAAGAGTTTTAACTTCTCTTCCAAGTATATCATAAACTTTAAGCGTTACAACCTCACCCCTTACTCCCCTCTCCCTGCCTGACCGGTAGGCAGGCTTGCTAAGGAGAGGGGCTGGGAGTGAGGTTGAAATAGTGTACCGTATTGTTGTTGTAGGATTTCCGCCATAGGCGGATCCGCCTCCGGCGGAAAACGGGTTCGGATAATTCTGTTCAAGCTTATAATTGCCCGGCATTAACTTGGCTTGTGCGTTGTTGATGGCAACGGTTGTTACACCGAGCCGCTCATTCAATTGTTCTATATATAATGACTGCGGAGTTAAGCCCGGCTGATTGGCGCCTTCGATATAACCTTGAGGCTCATTAAATGGTGCAGGCGGACAAACACCGGTAACGTGCTTGCCGAAGCATCCGATGGCGTAGTTCTGTGCAGTCGGCGGTTTCTGGATTATAATATCGCCGTTGTTCTCATCGCAGTTCCAAGCAACCGAATTTGCAGCAGCCCAGCCGTGGCTGGTGCCGTAATTGCCCCGGTTGTATAATCCAAGTGTTCTGGGATTATATCCCGGTCGAGGACCATCGAGCTCTTTTAAATTATCATAAAGAAGCGCCATACTCCACGCTCTGTGTCCTTCACTGCTTGCATAAATACCCTGCGAAGTACAGTCAAGAAAAACGCAGCCGGAGGTCCACGTTGTTCCATTAGATACAAAATGATGCCGCCCGTTTGTCGCTAGGCATTTATAAAAAAGAATCTGCTGCGATGCGGTGTAGACGTTAAAATTATACATGCGCTCTCCGGTAATCTGACTAACAGGATCTAATCCATTGCAGTACTCAACCGTAATTCTTGTTGCAGTATTTGTTCTAACCGCCGACTGACCGAAATGCAGCATCGTGCAATCCTTTATCCACGAGTCTTCAATCTGGTAAAGATCGATCGCCTGCCAGGCGTGGTTCTCATCAGTTCCGCCTGCAGTCTGAATATCAATCCTTAAATTTTCTATGCCGATGTTCGTTTTAATTCCCGTCCTTGCATACTTATAAATGTAGCACTGCGACCGGCTTTTAATTAAAGTGTTGAATACCGGAACATCAATTGTAATTGTATTGCCTGAAATTTTAGTGATGTTTCTGTTGAACACAATCGGATAGCTGTTAACTGCCCAGGGAACGTCTACACCCGGCTCAGCTCCGGCATCAGTTGAATGAGTACCTCCGTAGTTTATTGCCTGCAGCCATGCATCTGTACATGGATGATAAATTATAATATTGTCTCCCACTTTAAACGGCGATGCATTTTGTACTTCAAAAGAATTCGTACCGATTAAAACCGTATCGCTAGTAATGTTTGTTTTTGTTCCGCTAACCTGCTCTTTCCATTTAGATGCGCTTCCGCCGCCGGCAACCAGCACTGTTCTTTGATGCGGCGAATCTCCAACCGCTAGAAGGATAGAATTTGAATCGGGACTGCTTCCATCGCCGGAACCTCTAAGCACAATGCCGCTTTCATTTAACTGAATGGTCCCGTCAATTTCATACGTGCCGGGCAAAAGAAGAATAGCTCCGCGTATGCCGTTTGAATTCAAAGGCATATTGGAAACTTCATTTATTGCATTTTGAATTGAAGAAGTGTTATCTCCCGAAACCGGCGAGATAGTTTTTACAACATCAACGTAAGGTATATCAACCCCGCCGCCTTTGTAGCCTGCATGACTAAAATCCGGGACACAATTACCAGCCGTATCTCTTACATAAACAAGCTTGCCGTCGCTTCCGGAATAAACTATATTTGATTGCCAGGCAGACTGTGAGTGAACTTCCGCAGTATAGAAAATTTCAACTAATAAAAAAACAACTGCAATATTCAATAAACAAATCTTCATTTGAGTAAAATCATTTTTTTTACGGAGGAATAATTTCCTGCCTCAATTTTATCCGAATGGATCGCTATGCGATAGTAATATATTCCACTAGGATATTTGCTTCCGTCGAATTCAGCCCGGTAAACTCCTGCATGCTTTTCTTCATTTACTAGTGTTTCAATTTCTCTTCCCAAAGCGTCATAAACTTTTAATGAAACAAATGACGAATGACCAATGACAAATGACAGTTTTGTCGCCGGATTAAACGGGTTTGGATAATTCTGCATCAAAGAAAAATTATTTATGCTTTGGTTTTTAGTACCGCCGACTTTTATTCCGGTTACTGTTAGATCCCAATCAATACCGGCATCCGCCGGCTTCAAAGGATGAATAATTACCGGGGCGCTTGAATGCTGATCGCAGCCGATATCTTTTATTGAATCGCGCGGCTGTCCGTCAAAATCATTTATAACAAATGGAAAATATCCGGAAGCAGAATCAATTGCCGGACTGCTGCTGCCCGGTCTCCAAAGGCTGTCATCAGCAAGGTGTAGCATTGGATCAATTAATTTAATTCCGACGGGGTTTGTAATTCCCAGAGAAGCTCCATACATAATGTTGCCTTCATAGGTCATGCTGTCCGGCTGATCGACATAATTAATAATTGGAGAATGACTCGACTCAACTATGTTATCGGCAATTACACAATTAAGCGGCGGCATGTTCTGTGTAGAACTTTTTCCCGAACCGATCTCAATTGAATATTTATTGTTGACAATAGTATTAAAAGCAACAACAGCATTCTTCACCTGGAAGTATCCGTTGAGAGGCGAATTTGGAATACCGTCTACGATTGAAATCGCAGTACGGAATCCGCTGCCGGTTAGCCCTGTTAAATAATTATTATAAACCTTATGGCTCTCGCCTATTATCCTTATGCCGCCGGTGTTGCTTACATTCCCGCCGAGGAAAAAATTTCCATAAACATTGCACCTGTTTCCGTGCCTTAGTGTCAGCGTTCCCTGGCATTCATAAAAGGTGTTATAGCGATAAACGTTTTCACACGACTTATTAGAAATTATTTCCGTCTCGCCGTTACACTCTTCAAAGTAGTTATATTCAACGGTTGTGTAAGAGTCGTACATAGACCAATCGCTTGTACCGACTCGGATTGTCTCGGCTCCATTTAAACCATTAAGCGAGGGTCTGTACGCAAAGTAATTAGAATCGATCTGGTGATAGTTAGGCTGGGCAGAAAGCCAAACAACCAGAGTGGTTCCTAAATGATTTTTACCTTTGAAATAACAGTGGTCTACTCGGTTGTGCGAGCCGTATAACGAAACCCATTTGTAGTCAGTGTTAATATCCGAAGGATTATAATCCACTATTGCACAGTCGGTAAGCCGGCAGTAATTACTTAAATGACTGGAACCGTTCCTAAACTCAATTACATCTCCGGAGCTGCTGTATCCGTCTAGGAAATACAAACCTTTTACCACAAGGTAGTTCCCATTAATCCTAAGAGTAGATGTTCCGTTTAGTATTACCTTGCCCGGATATTCAGCTATTAAGTAAACCGGATTAGCAGCAGTGCCGTTAGCGGTAAATACAATTTTGGCATTAGTCCATGTACCGCTTTTCATAAGCAATGTATCTCCCGGCTGAACTGATACCAGCGCACTATTTATTTCACTTACGTTAGACACTACAATTGTCTTTCCATTTAAATATTGAAATGCTGCCATGCAGATTAAACAAAAAATTAAAACCGGTCTCATACTTAACAAAAGCACACCTTTCCCTATAACATTAACTAGAAGCCTTTTTATCCTTTTTTATCCTCAATAAGATTGTTTGCATAATCCTAACCCCGCAAATGCCCCTTCCCTTCTGGCTGCGGCGAGGCGAGCCTTCGCCAAGACGAGTTGGGAAGGGGTTTGGGGATGGGCTTTATTTCATCAATATCATCTTCATCGTCTTGGAATAACTGCCCGCTCTTACCGTATACAAATAAACCCCGCTGGCTAGTCCTGCAGCGTTAAAGCTTACTTGCTGTTCACCGGCATTTACATAACCGTCTACCAATGAGGCTACTTCTTTTCCCAGAATATTGTAAACGGATAGCTTAACATATCCCGGCTTTGGTATGCTGAAGCTGATTGTAGCTGACGGATTAAAAGGATTCGGATAGCTCTGCGAGAGACTATAAGTTAACGGTTTTAAATTATCTTTACCCTCAACTGCAGTTGGAGTGCCAAGGTCGTTGGAAGTAGTGCCGGATAGACGAGCTAGAGCCAGGTAAATCGGGTCTTCGCCGTTGTTAACCGTAACAGCAGAAGCCAACGTATCGATCAATTGTCTCGGAAGAGTATCCGACTTGGTTGTATATTCGTAATTCTGCGGAAATGCTGTCCAGGTAGCTCTGCTGTCTGTAGAAACTGCCAGCCTTAAATCGGTATTGCCGCCGTTAACCCCGTCGTCTGAATTGTAGCTTACTTTAAAATAGTCGTAGCCCATATTTAACGCTGCTGGCGGAGTGTTTACACCGTTTACAACATGGTAGCCGACCCGGTAATACCTAACTTGAGAAACTTTATCAATGCCTCCGTTCAAGGTACTGCTTCCGGTGTTCGCATCGCCGCTAATGCATCTTACCAAAGCGTAATGCCCTGTCGATCCGCCGGATGAAGTGCCGTGTACGCTAATTATCTCAAAGCTTTTGGAATCGCCGACGGGAAAGTTTTTAGATGACGGCCCGCTGTTGGATATGCCTCTGCCCATTGCCCCGACTACATAGCTTGAATCGGAATAGCCTGAAATATTCGCTTCGGTAGTACCCACGTACACTAATGCATAGTTCCCGGTTTCAACAATGCCGTTAATAAATACGATGCCGGATTGTGCAAGAGGCGCTGTAGATGAACCGCCGTTTACAAATATATCGCTTCCGAGGATGACCTTTGCTTTATTGCTCTTGTTGATAAACAATTTGTTAAAATCGCCCTGCGATTGGTATTTTACAGGAGTTGTTAAAGTGCTGTTTGTTGCCCCGGTAAGAACCAGGTCGCAAACCGCAAGAGTAGAGCCTGCCGATCCGGTTCTAAAATCCATTGTGCCGTTGTTGGTAAGGTCTCCGTAAAGGTAAAGAGTATCTACAAGTCCCGGGCTAGATATAGTATTCGTCAATACTTTAAATTCACCGTTTGCAGAAATGGTAATGCTTCCGGAAACAGTTACAACAACAGCAGCTGAAGAATTAAAACGCAGAGAAGCCGGGTTGCCTTGTCCTACAGTCAGATTTTTTATACTCACGGATTGGGCATCAATAATAACAGTATCGTTATCGGCAATTACAACGTCATCATTCGGCCCGGGAACCACGCCGCCTGTCCAGGTAGCCGCATCGCTCCAGTTGCCGCTGGCTGTTGATACGATCTGACCGAATGCGGTTAGCGACCCGGCTATTATAAAGCCTAATACATAGGGAAAAATTTTCTTCATAACTAACGCCTTTCTATTTTATTACTAAATAACAAAAAGAATATTTCAATTTTAATCTGCAACCACGGCTGACTTTATTAAACTATAAAATCCGGATTTATAAATTATATGTATAGCCGAAAACCAAATTGTTTAACGACTGGTACTTGTAATTTGTATTGCTCAGGTACTGGTCGTAATATTTTAAAATTCTAAGTTCGTAAGCCAGATCGAAATGCCCTCCGAAAATATTTAAGCTAAGCCCCGCAGTATAGCTGTCATAAGACGGGCCCCGGTCGGTAAAGGCAGCGCCGTCCGGGACGAACGGAACGCTAATGCTTCTGTAGCCTGCTAAAACGGAAATCATTTTTGAAGCCTTGAACTGAACGCCAAAGCGCAGTGCAGTTTGGTTTACCCACTGCCTGAATGTAGTATCGCCGCTTGCCAGATAGAATTTTGCTTTGCTGAAGGGAGCGGTTTCGTAATCGACGGAGAACAAGAATATATCGCTAGGCATAAAGTGAAGACCGAAGGTAAATACCGCAGGGTATTCAAACTTATCCGTACCTGCAGCATGCACTGATGAAGCGCCGGTCGTATCGGCATGAGCGGTTGTATAATCCCACTTCCTTTCCAGCGTGTACGGCAGGTCTACATTCACGCCGAAGCTGAAGCGGTCTAAATTAAGTATTGCACCGAGCGTAAAGTTAACGCCGCTGTAATCGGATGTACCGGAAGTTGAATTATTATCCAGCGCGTACCAGAATTTAAATCTGTTCTGATCGATCAAATGAAATTCGCCTACCCTGTTTAGATAAAGCTGGTCGTCGGTTTGCCCCCAAATAACTTTAGCCTTTGCACCTATGTTCAGAAATTCGGTAACTTGATAAGCAAGCGCAACAGACCCGTTATAGATGCTGCCGTTCCTTTCCCTAACGTATTTGTACCACTTTACAACTTCTGTATCTAGTCCGTTTGCCGGCGGCAGATAGCCGTACAGATAATCTCCTATATTGGGAGCCAGAAAAGAATTATTCCGGTCGTAATTCTGTATGTTGTACTGGATATTAAAGCCGGCAGAAACAACAAAATCTTCTTTAAATAATTTTACCGGCACAGCCAGAGCTATGTTATTCAGCTTAAAATTATTTCCGGTGCGCTGCCAGTTTGCTGCGTCTTTGCTGTAGGGGTCCTTACCCATAACGGGCAGGCTTACATTGTACTGCGTTGAGTCGGCTAAAAAATAATCCCACTGTCCATTGTTCTTGGGATCGGGCACGTAAAGACCTTCCAGGTAAAAGGGCAGTGTAACAAACATACGGTCGGGTCTGTACTGCTGACTTTCCCTCCAGAGGTCGGAATTATAATTTGCCGAAGCGGTAATCTGGAAATGATCTATACCGTATAGCCCGGCAGGATTCCAGAACAAGGATGTTACATCGCCGGACATAGAAGTAAATGCACCGCCCATTGCCAAAGCCTTAGCTCCCATATCTCCGGGATAATATAAACCCTGGAACGACAGGTTGTCTCCACGATGCTGTGGATACATGCGGCCCTGGAATGCCAGCAATAATAATATTGTTAGTAAAAGCGATGTTTGATAAAATCTTGTTGTAATTTTTTGCATAGCTGTTAAGCTCCCACGTAAAGAATTCTTACTATAAATCAAAGCCGATTGTAAACCGGTGGATATTTCCCAAATATGCGCCGTAATTAGTATATGAATAATCAACTCTGTACTTGTTATATTTCAACCCAAGGCCTGCGGTAACGCCCTGCTGGTCTCCGTTGAATTTATATCCGCCTCTCAAGAATACCAGGTCTTCAAAAGAGTATTCCAGACCGATGCTGTTCTGCTGATTAAAATCGCGCGGCTGCGTAAGATCGAAAGTAAATAAGAGGCTCTGGCCCGGTATATTCATCAGCAGGGCATCGCCCGGAGAAAATAAATAGCCGGATATTCCGATATTAAAAGTCTGCGGAAGAGGATAGCTTGTATTCACATATTTAATCTGCGGTCCAAAGTTTCTTATTGATGCGGCTAACCGGATTGACCTGTAACCGGTGTTAAAAGTAAAGCCGCCGTCGAAGCAAATTATCCCTTTGCTCATAACTATCAGGTCTTCCCTGGCATACTTGGCCGTAAGCCCGAAAGCGAACTTATCGGTTAGATCTTTTGCGTAAGAAATACCGGCAACAAATTGGTACGGGCTTATAACCTGCCCGGTTAAACCCGGGTTGTAGTTATCACCTACAAAACCAAGCGCATCAACACTTGTTACTTCTATGTCGCCTATGTTGGTATACATTCCCTGCAAGCCGATAGTGCCCCAATTTCCAACTGAATATGCAGCAGCGAAAGAATAATGACTGATTCCGAAAAACCACTGTGTATAGCCGAGTGATAAATCCATATTCATTACCTTGGTTAATGCGGCGGGGTTCCAAAACACGGCTTCGGAATTATCTACTACCGCACCGTAGGAGTCTCCCAGCGCGGTGCCGCGCGCACTTGTCATTACTTCTAAAAATTGAAACGAAGTAGTACCGACCTTGTTCTGCGCTAAGACGGATATATTTATAGAAAAAATTATTAAAGCTGCAATTAAGAATTTCTCTTTTAACATGGTATTTGTTCTTCCAAGTTATAATTTATTTAATTACTATAAATTTACCCGAAGATGATGTACCATCGGGAGCCGTAACTACAAAGAAGTATATGCCAGATGCCAGCGATTGATTGTTGCTTGTTATCTGGTACCACTCGGTATCGGAATACGTCGGCGCATTATGCTGGATTGTTTGGACAAGATGCCCGTTGTACGAAAAGATTCTGATGGTGCAGCTCTTAGGTAATCCGTAAAAGCCGATTACATTGGACGCGTTGGGTATTCCTTTAAAGCCGGAGCTTACAATAAACGGATTGGGCACCACATAAACCTTACCCAATTTGTCTACCGCACCAAGATCTTTTTTAATTAAGGTAATATTTGTCCGCCCGCTCATATTTCCGTGCTCATCCACAGAGGTAACACTGTAAAACCTGCTGTCTCCTACTTTGAAAGAAGTGGTAGTGTCAATGTATTCGTAGTCGCCGTCGCTGTTTATATATTTGGGTTCGTCTTTGTTTATTGATGCGACCAGAGTCCACGGCCCCATTGCGGATGTACTTCTATAAATATTAAACTTCGCAAGCTGTCCCATTAATCTCGGCGCGCTAAAACTCTCTACATCCTTCGTCCAATTAATTTTAGTATCGGCTTTATCCGTATTAGAGACTTCAATTGCCGGTGCCGGAAACGGGATAGGAATTTTATAACTGCCGGTTCTGGGATTATTTTCCGGCCAAACCGGTAATGCAGGCTCGTGCCCTAAATAGGCAGTAAAAGCTTTATCGGCAACCTGCGTTACGTTCTTTACATCGGAGTTAACGTAATCAGGATATCCGAAATCCTTAAGATAATCGTTGGTAACCTTCTGGCCGTTGATTGTAATAGGAATATTAAAAGAAGGATTAGTAGACCATTCGGCAATAGTCTGCCCGCCTTCAACAGAGTCACCGGGTTGAGCGCCGTAGCCGACAACTTCGGCTAGAGCGAATTTTAATGTATCTCCCATGTGCAGTGTATAAGGCCCGAAGACAGTATGCTTTTGTCCTGCATCTGCGCTTTGCCTGTAAGGATAGGCAGCTCTTCCTATCCATGAATATCCATCCGGCGCTTTGGGCGGGTTGGGCCAGGTCGTACTAGTCGGGCTGTAAACGCCGCTCCATCTCGAAGAAGGATTCATTACGTTAAGCATTTCTTTTTGTGAATTTGTGTTGCCGGTGCTTACCTTGTTAGACCAAGGCTGAAGTATATGGTGGTTTGCATCCAACTCGTAATACACACCCTGAGAAGACCTCAGTTCCTGTATAGCTTCCGATTCGTTCAACAGGGTATCTGTTGGATCGACATAGGCCAGGTGAGTTGTATCGTACTGTAGTATGCAATATCCCGGGGCTTGAGGGCTGTTTAATCCGCCGCCGTTTTCACCAGTCTGGGCATTGTGTAAAAAAAGATTCGGATCCGGCTCGGGTTTAAACGGCAATGTAGCGTCGCCGTTCGTTCTAAGGTTCATATTATATGTAAGCCAATACCTGGCATCCCAAAAATTATTCTGGTCGCCCCTGTAAATGCCGCCCTCATATTTCCAGTTGCCGTACTCGCGCTGGTACCCGTACATTGAAGGTGCAAAGCCGTATTGGAAAGCAATCATTACATCCTTCAGCGTGCCGGTGCGTCCCAGAGCTTCTACAATCCCGGTTGTATCCCCGTCGTATACAAAAGTATATTCATAGATAATCATATCGTCATAATCGGGATAGCTCCACTGGCGGGATACCCTTGTAACAGTTATTCCAACCGATGAAGCCCACTTTGCGGTTATTATTTGTTCGGCTTCATCCGGGTTGTAATTGGAATTCAATTTACCATTCGGCAGAACAGGATAATTATCGATCTTTGTAATTGAGATAGGAAAGCTCCATCTGCCGTAAGCAACTTCGGGCTGGCTGGCGCCTACACCGCCGCACATTGCAAACAGCCTGTTGCTATAGCCAGGCTTTCCATCGGGGTTTGCAGCAATATAAACTCCGGCTCCTAAAATATTTTGCTGTCCGCTATATTCGGTACCGTTCAGTATAACATGCGAATTGCCCGGCCATTCAAATAAAGGCACATCGGTTTTTTCCCCCTGCGCGCCGGTCTGCCATGCCCTGCCTATTTCACCGGTGTTGAATTCCGTTTCGTGCAGCATACCCCTGTCGTGTACTTCATATTCTCTGGCTTGCTGTGCAAGAACGAAATTCGATATTAAGAACAGAAACGAAACCAGAAACGGAACATTAACAAAATATATTTTTTTCATGATTCGCCTCTTACTGCAATTTCTTAAACTTTTCATATAGCCGCTGTTTTAGAATTTGTAAATTAAGCCAACTCTAAAGTGCATCGGCTCGTTGGAAATTAAATTTGCTGCCTGGCTTAAATAGTACGGCGGATACTGATCGTAAATTAATACGCCCCTGCCGGACTGCTCATAGTTTTGGAGATTGGCCTGGTTATTAAAACTTGTGGCGCTATATGCAAAAATTCTAGAATAACTATAGGTAAATTGATTTAATAGGTTATAACCTTCTAGATAAACCGTAAGATTGCTGGAATTGAACGAGAAGCTTTTCTGTACCCTAGCTCTCAGGTCTCTCTCCGTGGGAGTTCTCATGGAAAATAATTCTCCGGCTGCGCCTGCAACTACCGGAGTATATGGTCGCCCAGAATAGATTTTAAAGGTTAAACTGAAATTCATATTTTCAAGCGGATGGACACCCAAGATTTTAACCCCGCCTTTGTTAAATATTTTGTAAGTTAAATTAAGCACCGCCGAATGTGTTCTGTCGTAATCAAGATAAACATCCTGCGGAGAAGGAAGAACCACCGAGTCCGCACCGGAACCGGCAGTTCTTTCAATATAAGTTACAGGCGCATTTAGATCGTTACTGCTTTTACCGGTTGAAGAGCCGTAGTTGTAATTTATATAACCCTGCAGCGGTCCATCCGATTTTTCGATATTAACATGAAAGCCTTTTATATCCGCATAATCCCTGTTGGCATAAGTTTGATACGCTGCTTTATTAGCATCAACATAAAAAGCCGACTCAACCAGATCCACAACATTTTTATAATAAGCGCTTACATCCAGCCTTATGCCGAACGGCAGAGCAGTTTCCACACCCACATCGTATGCCTGGGTATTTTCCGGCCTTAAGCGGGGATTGCCGAGAATGTTGATTGCGTTTTGTCTGTCGATCTGATTGTAAAAAACTTCGTCAAAGCTCGGCCTCTGTGTAAAGGTTCCATAGTTCAAGTGGAAAACCGCAGAGGTGGAAAGAGGAAACGATATGCCAATTCTCGGCTGAAGTCTCGTATATAATTTTGTTTTCGATTTTGCCGCCAGAGCAGGGTTATAATACTGGCTGCCCTGGGCCGATGGATCAAAATCGGGATTCCTTAACGGAGAAAAAATATCGGAATAATAGCTGGTATTGAAGTTATAGAAATCGTACCTTAAACCGATATTGGCTATAAATCCTTCGAACTCCATTTTATCCTGAATGTATAAAGCACCTTCATAAGGGAAAGCATCGAATGCCAGCTTTCTATACGATCCCGGATCGGAAACATTAACGTCTTGGTCCACGTTAAGATCGTAATAAGAAAACTGAATTCCCGATTTAAGCAAATTCCATTTGTTAATTTGAGAAGTTAAGTTCCCGTCTACGTTGTATGTAGTAGTTATTGTGGTGCCGTAGTCGTTGTTTATTCTGCCTGCCTGCTGGTTCGCCGGATCGGTATAGTTAACCCAGTTAAGATATAAATTTGAATAATCGTTTGTAAACTGACCGGGTAGAAGCAAATCGACATTGGTTCTGGAATAAACATAGAACAGGTTAGCTTTAAAATTTAGTATTGTAGCCTGATTAAAAATATGCGTCCAATCCAGTCCGTATTGACTTGTAGTCTGCAGCTGCTGAGAGACGCTTAAAGTTCTGTCCCACAGCCATTGGTACCAGTTGCTGCTGAAGTAGTTATCGAGCTGGTTGTCGTAGGTAAACCTAAAAGTAAATTTATCTTCGGTACTTTTTTGGAAAGTTAATGTTCCTATGGCTTGTCTTTCAACATCGGGATGGGTAGTGGGTACATCTGGATTGGTAACCTCCTGCCTGGCAGCCACAAACATTTTAACATACTTAGTAAGAGGTCCCCCAACGGAAAAATCCAAGCGGTAATCAACCGTATTGTTATACTGAAGGCCAACGCTTCTCATTGCTTCCAGCCAGGACATCTGTCCAAGCCTTGCAATTCTTAAAGAATCTTGCGCAGTATAGATATATCCATTTTTTGGCGCCGGCAGATAAACTCCGCCAAAGCCGTAGCCGGCATCCCAAAGAGGGCGCCCCGGCTGAGTGGGATTTTCTGCCAGCCATGAATTAAGATTAATTAATGTATTGTAGTAATAAACATTGCCGGGGGAATACGGGCTGCCGTACCAGGTCTTATAATACGGGAGTGAACCCGAAACCTGGGCCGAAGTTTCCCATTTATTTCCTCCTTCTTTTGGAATCATATTTACTACACCAGACTGAGCATTGCCGTATTCGGCGCTAAAGCCGCTGGTATAAACTTCTACTTCCTGCAAGCCTGTGGTGATGGGACTGAATGCGCGGGAATTATCTAAAGGATTATTTATTGGTGCGCCGCCGATAAGATAAAGTGATTCGCCGATACGTCCGCCCCGGAAATGGTCATCAACTACATCTGCCTGAAGTTCAAGTATGTCTGTTAAGTTTGCTACTCCTGCCATGGTCTGCAAATTTTCAGTATTATAAACTTGTTTTGTAGCAGTCAAATCTTCTTCAAGCTTTTGCGGGCTGTATGCAGTAACCACTACGCTCTCGGCTTGGTATGCTTTGGAGCTTAATTTAAAATCGAGCCGGGTAGTCTTATCAACTTCTACCTGAACTTGTTTAATAATTTCAGTATTATATCCTACGTACGATACTTGTACCACATACAAACCGGGAGAAATATTTAAGATAAAATAATCACCGTTAAAATCCGTAGCAGCACCCATCAGGTGAGAAAGTTTTTGTTCGCTTCCTTCAACAATTCTGGCAGTTATAACAACATTAGCCCCTATCAACGCTTCCCCGGTTTGTTTGTCGATTACTCTACCGGCAATTTTTCCTGTCTCCCCGCCGTAAATTATACTGGAGACAAAACCAAAGAATATTAATAGAACTAAAAAAAAAGATTTTCTTATAGATGAGTGATTCATAAATTAACTCCATACCGGTAAATAATTACTGTACGAAAGCAGCTTATTAGAGGAAGTAAATTATTAGTATAAATTTGTCTTAAGCCTTTGTAAAAAGTTAGATACTGAAATGATAATTTTTTTTGCTTCATTTTTGATGCTTTTAATTATTAAATATTCCCAAACTCCCATTTCCTTTAATCTCTTCAGCATCCAATCAATAATTCCTATCCCGATTTAATTATTACTCCTGTTTGTATCAAATCAAATCTGATGCAAGGAATACGGAAGTAAAATAAGTACCAAAGAAATTTGTTCACAATTTTTAGCAGCGAACAAATTATTACGGAGGTAACAAAATTATTTCAAAAAACTTGTATGACAACTGACATAATATATATTTTTTACTCAGAGATGTCAAGAAAAAATTTTGAAAAAGGAAGACAAATAGATCGAATTATTACATTAACTCATTTATAATAGTGTAAATATAGAATTCACCAGAGCTAAAAATTTTTTAATTAATCAAAGTAAACAACTGCCGGGCGTCAAAAGTATTCGTTTGAGAATGAAGTTAGGGCACGGATAAATTAAATTTGTTTAGCTTGACAAGATAACTTAAGTGTATTAATTTGCCCCTTGTATTTTATTAGAGTAAAAATCTTTAAATGGGAATATGCTTTTATATATCAGCAACAAATCTAAAATATATTATTACCTGAACCGATTAAAGTTTCCCCTGCAATTACTGAAAAGCTTATTCTTAATTGAAAATTTTTCCTAAGATGATTCATGATGTCTTTTAATTGACATTTTTGCCAGGTTGTTCGAACTAACTGTAGTTAGATTTTTAAAAAAAAGTTAATTATTAAAATCAGTATTAAAAGGGCGAGTCGTGTTTCTGCATCCTGAATTCATAATGCGGTATGGTTATACGCCATGCTCGAGAGATAATCGAACCGATTACGGCATGCATAGAATTTCCATTAGACACCGGCAAATAATAGAATTTATAGCCCGCACATTATTTTTTGAACTTTCCACTCTATCTACTATTAAGAATAAAAAGAAATGAAAGGAGAAGCAGTATCTCTTATGATAAAAATTAATACCACTGATCTAATTTCAAAACGATTCCTACCGGTTCTCTTATTATTGATTATCGTTCAGATCATTTGCGTACCGTCATCATATTCTCAAGTAAAGCTTGCACAGACAGGATTCGGCTTTCTTGATGTAAGTACCGATGCCCGGGCAACGGGAATGGGTGAGGCAGTAACAACAATCGGCGGCATTACTACCTCTATGTTTTACAATCCGGCCGGAATTGCCGGGATGAACTCAATGGTTGAGGCGGCAGTAAGCCAGATGAAATGGATCGCCGATATAAATTATTATTCCGGTTCAGTAGCCTATTCCCCATTCGACGGGAAATATGGAGTACTTGGCCTCGATTTTATCAGGGTCAACTACGGACATTTCAATTTTACAAGTGTTGCAAACAATGAGCAGGGATTTGTCGATATCTCCGGATATCCCGAACCATATGCTTTTGCCGTGCAGTTAGTTTACGGCAAGGCGCTGTCAGAGGAATTTTCCGTGGGCGGCAGAATAAAATACGCGAACCAAAATCTCGGTAACAGTCAAGTTCCGGTATATAACCAGGTAATTAAAGATTCAGTACTTACTACCGATACTTCCTACGTAATTAAAAACTATTCATTGAATGTCTTGGCATTTGATTTCGGAACAATATATAAGACCGGACTGAAAAGCCTGGCTTTCGGAATGTCTATAAGTAATTTCTCAAGGGAAATTGCATATGAGCGTGAGAGCTTCCAGCTCCCTCTCACTTTCCGGTTCGGTATATCAATGAATGTTATGGATTTTGTACCGAGTATGTCCGAAAATAATTCTCTGCTCCTATCCATAGATGCTGTTCATCCGCGTTCATATTCGGAGTTTCTCAATATAGGCGGCGAGTATATTTTTATGAATACCTTTGCTCTTCGTGCCGGTTACGTAACCAAACAGGACGACTATGGCTTAACCCTAGGCTTAGGTATTACTAAATTCGGCTTCGCTTTCAATTATTCCTATACGCCGCATAAGGTCTTTAATAATATTCAAAGATTCTCATTTAGTTTCTCGTTATAATCACTGTTCCAACATAAGGAACATGTTTTTTGAGTGCTATACATTAAGAGGAGATTAAAAATGAAATTTGTGCACATATTGTTAGCTACATTAATTTTCGGCCTTTCCGTTTTGTTAAAAGCCGGTACCACAGGAAAGATTGCCGGAAAGGTAACCGATGCTGAGAACGGTCAGCCGCTTCCAGGCGTCAACGTTATTATCGAAGGAACTTCCATGGGTGCGGCAACTAACGCAGACGGTTCATATGCAATCTTAAATGTACCGCCCGGTAATTACAATATCAGGTTTAGCATGGTAGGCTACGAGAAAACAATTGTAACCGGGGTTAGGGTAGAAATAGATTTAACCAGTATTGTTAACGCACAGCTTAGTACCAGTGCCGTAACGGTTGGAGAAGTAGTTGTTACAGCACGTCATCCTGTAGTAATTAAGGATGTATCTAACAGCGTTATAAACATACAGACACAGAATATCGAAACACTCCCGGTTCAGACCCTTGCCGAGGTTCTATACCTTCAGGCCGGTATTGAACAGGGAAGCAGCGGCATTATAGTTAGGGGCGGAAGCTCAAACCAAACCGTCTATATGGTAGACGGCTTCAGGCTGAATGACGAGCGCTCGAATATTCCCTATGCTGCCGTAAGCCTGGCCTCGGCAAAAGATATTCAAGTACAGACCGGCGGCTTTAATGCCGAATACGGCAACGTGAGATCGGGCATTGTTAATGTTATTACCAAAGACGGCGATAGGAATAAATATTCCGCTACGTTAAATGTAAACTATGCACCGCCTCAGCAAAAGCATTTCGGGCTGTCGCCGTACGACCCGAACTCTTATTTCAACCGCCCCTTTACCGATCCCGCTGTTTGCTGGACGGGTACTAAAAACGGAGCGTGGGATTTAAACACACAGGAAAGCTATCCTACTTTCCAGGGATGGAATGCCATCGCCTTAAAGACTCTTCAGGACAACGATCCTTCTAATGACCTTACACCGTTAGGTGCAAAAAAATTGTGGGAATGGCAGAGGCGGCGCACCGGCGACATAAATAAACCGGATTATACTATTGACGCCGGCTTCGGGGGTCCAGTGCCCATCATCGGACAGCAGCTCGGAGATTTACGCTTCTACGTATCTTATTTTGCAGAGCGCGACATGTTCGTCATTCCGCTTTCCAGGGACTCTTACACCGACAGCCATGTTGAATTGAAACTCAATTCGAACATAACACCGGATATTAAGCTTACCTTAATGGGCATATACGGAGAAGACAATTCGGTTTCTCCATACGAGTGGACAACTGCACCTACCGGATATTTAATGAGGAGCCAGTCCGAAGTTGCAAGCCTTCTTACCACCACCGACGGTATGAATGCACTGTACATGCCGGATAGGTACAGCCCCAGCTCTGTTTACCGGAACGTTTTCGGAATTACCCTTACCCATGTATTAAGCCCTACTACATTTTACGATATATCTATACAGCGGAACGAAAGCCGTTACAATACATTTCAGACTGCTACGCGCGATACCTCAAAAATCTATCAGCCGCTTCCCGGTTATTACGTTGATGAATCCCCTTTCGGCTACTGGGGCTACAGCACCGGATCGATTGACGGAGTTATGAGTATGGGCGGATGGATGAACCTGGGCCGCGATAAAAGCATAAACTCCACTACTTCCCTGCTGTTCAGTATTACAAGTCAGTTTGATAAGTATAACCAGCTTAAAGGCGGATTCCAATTTTATTACAATGACTATGATATTAATTCCGGAACTTACAGCCCATCTATGTCAACATGGACAAGAAATTTACAATATCATATTTTCCCGTACAGGCTTGGCGTTTATGCGCAGGATAAGCTTGAGTTCCAGGGCTTCATTGCAAATCTCGGCGTTAGACTAGACTATTCGAATCCCAACACTGACTATTTGAATCTCGATGCGTATAATAACTTGTTTAGTGCAGGCGCAGGAAATCAAATAGAGCAGAACGCACCTAAGCAGAAGGCGAATTCGGAAATGTACATTAGCCCGCGCTTGGGTATCTCCCATCCGATTACCGAGAATTCGAAATTATATTTTAATTACGGGCATTTCGTTTCCGAGCCGTCATCTTCTTACAGATTCCTTATTCAGCAGGAAGCCAACGGCCAGGTTGATTACATGGGCAACCCGAATATGAGCTTTGAGAAGACAATTGCCTACGAGCTTGGCTACGAGCAGAATATTTACAATACCGTGCTTCTGCATCTGGCCGCCTACTACAAGGATGTAACCAACCAGCCCGGATGGATCCTTTACCAGAGCATAAACACATCTGTTAATTACCGCCGGGCCGCAAGCAACAACTATGCAGATATCCGCGGCTTCGAATTGACTCTGTCAAAAGTAAGCGGTGGATGGTTCAGAGGATTTATTAATTATACTTATGATGTGGTAACATCAGGCTACTTCGACGTAACTCAATATTACCAGGATATAAACAAGCAGCGTGCTTATCTGCTTCTTAATCCGCAGCAGTCAAGGCCTGTGCCCCAGCCGTACGCAAGGGCAAATGTAGAATTTGTTACGCCGGATAATTTCGGACCCGAATTTATGGGAGCCAATCCGCTCGGAGGATGGAGCTTAAGCATTCTGGCCAATTGGCAGGCAGGTGCTCACGCTACATACAATCCCAACAATGTCCCGGGCATCTCAAACAATGTTCAATGGGTGGACTATTACGGTGTTGATATGCGGCTGGCAAAAGATTTCCGAGGTACAATTCCCGGCGTAAACTTCCAGCTTTATATCGATATTACTAATGTATTCAATTTTAAATTCCTTAACATGGCAGGCTTTGTTGATTCGTATGACTATCAAGACTACCTGACATCGCTTTGCTTCCCGTGGGAAACCGGCGACCAAAACGGTAACGACAAGATAGGCGATTACCGCCCGGGTAATGTTGCCTACGATCCGCTGCAGCCGAATCCGAATAACGATCCGGTAATTACAGCGGCAAACAATAAGAGAAAAGAAACTAAAGCTTATATCAACATGCCTAACGATGATTCAATGGCGTTTCTTAATCCGCGTCATATCAGCTTCGGCATCAGGGTAAATCTCTGATATTAATTTTAGGTTTAATAAAAAGGAAAAACATGATGACTCGTGTAAATAAATACTTAATACTTCTTACAGCAGCAGTTTGTATAATTTCAATTACGCCGGGGCTGCTTGCTCAGGTTTCAGAAACTCAAACACGCTACATCCGGGTCGGGTCGCTTCAGAGCAAATTTACTGCCGTAGGTGCCGAGCGGGCCTGGAACAATGTTTATTACGAAGGACTCACCTGGCCGTCGGATTTTCTTTACCAGGATAACGCGGTTATAGAGCGTACATACATCGGCTGCAAAGATTTTACCGATTCCAAAGGCCAGCACTGGGATAACTATTGCAACGGCATCTCAACCGCATATGCCAATGTAACTACTTTCCCGATGCAATTATATGAAACTGCAAAGTTCCCTAATCCTACGGTATACGTGGACGGCGTTAACGTAAGCATGCCGTACCTGGGAGATGTAGATAGTATTAACGCAGACCAAATTGCCGACAGAATAGTAACAAACGTTGTAAATACGTCTATGGGCATAACCATGACAAGGCGCGTGCTTGCTTTTAGTCAGCAATACCACGACAATTACTTTATAATAGAATACACTTTTAAGAATACCGGATATGCCGGTCAGGATAATAAGAAGGTTTTAAATTCGGTTGTTAAAGGCTTCCGCTTCGGATTTTTAAACCGGTACAGCGTATGCAGGGAGGGAGCCGATAAGATGGGTTACGACCAGGAATACGGCAAGCACAGCTGGACTACCAGGAGAGGTGAGGACTATCCTCAGCATGCAAGCGAAGCTGCCGGGCTTACGGAATCCAGCCCCATCCCGCAGTGGCTACGCGCCGGGTTTGAATGGACAGGTCAAAGAGCTGAAAATAACTACGACAACATAGGCTCACCCGACGTTATTACCGGAAGCGGTCGCTTAAGCTCTCCTCAGTTTGCCGGAATAGTAACTCTTCATGTAGATAAATCGGGCTCAGACAAATCGGACGATGTAAACCAGCCTGCAGTACTGGGATGGCACGCAGGCGATACATACCCCAGCCTGGGTGATATGTCGCTATCTACTGCACCCCAGCAGGCAGATATGTACAACTTCCTAAGCGGTGTTCCTTATAAAGGCCTCGGCAATCCCAAAGAACGCTTCGATGAAGTGTACATGGCAAAATATCCCGATCCGTGGAAGGTACACAACGACGGCGGAGGAACGGGGCTATGGATTTCTTACGGGCCATGGGACATAAACCCCGGCGATAGCGTGGTTGTTGTGCTGGCAGTTGGAGTAAGCGGGCTTGACCGGCAGACTTGCTGGCAGATTGGAAGAAGATGGATGCAGGCTTATAAAAATGCAAGCGACAAAGGACCTTTTACACTGCCTGACGGATCTACAACTACGGATAAAGATGTTTTCAAAGATACATGGGTCTATACAGGAAAAGATTCTATCATGAAAACTTTCAGCCGTGCGGTAAGGAACTACGAGCTAGGTTACAATATTCCCCAGCCGCCTTTGCCCCCTCCGCTATTTGATGTAAAATCCGGCGGTGATAGAATTACTCTAACATGGGACCGCAGTTCTTCGGAAAGCAAACCTGGCTTCGGAGGCTATAAGATATTCCGTGCAGTAGGCAAACCGGATACAACCTTTGATGAAATTGCTACATTATCTCCCGGTACTACTCAATTTGCAGATGTAACTGCTCAAAGAGGATTCTCTTATTATTATTATATCTGTGCATTCAGTAACGGAAGCGATAATACTACCGGCGGCGCTAATCCGGCAGGCCAATTGCTCAGCAGCAGGTTCTATACTAAAACAAACATAGCTGCATACCTAAGGCGGCAGGCCGGCGGAGCTCTATCGGACATAAGGATTGTTCCCAATCCGTATAACATCAGGTCTGCACAGTTAAATTATCCCGGCGAGCCGGACAAGATTATGTTCCTAAATATTCCCGGGCATTGCACAATTAGGATTTACACTGAGAACGGCAACCTTATAAATACAATATACCACGAAGACGGAAGCGGAGACGAAAGATGGAACTCGAATACTTCTTCCGGACAGGTGGTTGTAAGCGGAATTTATATAGTTCATTTCACCGTAACAGAAGATTATAATGACCCTGTAACCGGTGAACCGAAATACCGTAAAGGCGATACTGCCTATCAGAAATGTATAATCATCCGGTAATTAAGAAAATAAATTTGAATTGTATTCATGAAAGAAAAAATTCTGGAGAAAGCATGAAACTAAAATCAATTAAAAAATTTCTATTCAAAATAATTCCGTTGGTGGTAGCCATCATTTTTGCGGGATGTACGGAGAAAACAACCGATAGTCTTTACTCGGGCAATCCTTCTGGTCCCACTGGCGCCACGCCGGAAATATCAACCGTTAATCCCCCGAACGAGGCTCTGGCGGGAGTAACCGCTATAACAATTACCGGAAAAAACTTTCTGTCCGATACTTCAGCAGTAGAAGTATATTTCGGAAGTCTGGCCGGGAAAATAATCTCCGCTTCGCCTACGCAGCTAACCGTAATTCCTCCTAATATTGAAGGCGCGGTAAATATAAAGATAAGCACCAATGTTGCAGAGCTCTTCAGCAATATTTATACGTATTCGCTGGCAAAGGCTGTAAAAGATTTTTATCCGGATGCGAAAGATAAAACAAATGTGCCGGCATCTATTATTGTGGATAATGCAGGCAACATATACTCTTCAAATTCATCATACGGACTCGTGCAGATTACCCCCGACAGCGTATCGACGGTTTATTCTGCTAAAGGAGGAGAAACTTACTGGACTACTATGAGGTTCGGCCCGGCAGGAGTTCTATACGCAGCCAGAGGCAATCAGGCTGTGTTTACTATTCCGGCAGGCGGCGGAAAAAATTCCGCATGGGTTGTGCTTACCCCCAGCTCATTAAAAATTTCCCAGATAGAATTCGATCCGATGGGCAACCTTTGGGCAGCAGGAAAGAATTCCGCTATTTACCGGATTAAACCGGACAAGAGCACCAAGTCCTACCCATTCAGTAATTTTGTTACGGCTATGAGAATTTTTGTATCGGGAGGTACTACGTATTTGTACGCGGCTGTTCAGCAAAGTTCGAATATAGTTATAATGAGAATGCCGATAGATGCGAACGGAGACCTTGGAACTCCGGAAAATTATTTTGACTTTACAGGGAATTACGGCGCTAACTATGTAGTCAACGATATTACATTTGCAGCAGACGGTGAGATGTTTCTTGCAACCGACTTACCTTCGCCAATTGTTTATGTAAATCCCGATAAAACTTCGGGTCTATTGTATCCTGATCTTTTGCTAAAATCACCGGCTTTGTCTTTAGCGTGGGGAACGGGAAATATTCTTTACTACGTAAGACGCCAGATTAATGACGCCACCGGTGCCTTGTTAATCCCGCAGTCAATAGTAAAGGTGAACGTAGAGAAGCCAGGCGCACCGTATTACGGAATGTAATATTAATGTCGTTTCAAAAAAAACCACCGCATCAGACGGTGGTTTTTATTTTAAAAGGCACATTTTTTTAGTTTGAATAAAGCCCGGGGCTTTGAGTCTGTAAAAATAAATTCCGCTTTCCAATTCGGAACCGTTAAACAAAAAAGTATTATCTCCTTCTCCTGCCGATAAAGTTTTATCGAAGATAGCCTTGCCCAAAATATTAAAAACCGTAAACCGGGCATTGCCTGTCATTTTCATTTTAAATGGAATTATCGTCTCGGGATTAAAAGGATTCGGATAGTTCTGTCCGAGCGAATAATTGAAAACCGTACTATTGCCATTCGGTTTATTCTCAATAGAAGAAGTTCCGTGGGAATATTCAATTACAACCATGTCCCAGTATTTTAACTTGGGCAGGGAAAAAGTAACAGTACCGTTATCTTGGGTAAATGAAATGTCTGAAGGCGCGCAGTCATCAAAATCCGGAGATGCAAGCCATACATTTTTAACTTCCGAATTAACAGGCACGGTTAATGAGATATCCGACAGAGTGCCGGGTTCCTTTTGCGTCCCGTCCGCATCTCGCCATTGCATGGAGTTGGCGTTAACGAAATTAATAAAATTAATAATCTGCATGCTGCCTTTTTCTTTTGGAAAATACCAGACGGTTCCTTGAGCGGGCGGCCAGATTGAAAGCTTAATAGCTGAATTAGATTTTATATCTATTTGTTTTAAAGTCAGGCTGTCGCGAAGCAGGTTTTCGTAGGCCGTCATAAAATCATAATAATGAACGAGCTGGCTCTTCAGATCTTCAGTCATAGCCAGATTATTATTTGGGAAATATTCTTTCCCCAGCATATGCTCGCCTAATTCAATATGAGAGGCGCCGGAGGAAAATATAACCGCATCCAGCAGCAGTACTCCGGGCGTGTTAAAGTATCCGCTATGGTCTGCCAAATTATAATTTACATAAGCAGCCAGTACCATACTCAGTTTATTATTGCTGAGAAGCGAGTTGCGCGAAATTTGATAAACCAGATCGGAAAAAGAATTGTTCGGGTCCCATACTTCTGTATAAAGAAAATCTACGGGCGATGCTGCAATGCCCGGCTGGCCATATTGATTTACCGCGTTCATAACGAGGTCGACTTTTAAGGAATCCTTTGCAGCTTGAAGAAATCCGTAAAACGTATCTTTTAAGTAAACCTGCTGACCTTGATAATTATACATGACGCCGTTATCCCCTACCTGGTCAACATGCCATCCGTCGAAGGGCAAAGCCTGAAAGACTTTTTTCTCCTGGTTGATGATATACGCCTGCCATTGTTTATTCGAGGGATCCATAAAATACAAATTGCTTGCCCACCCGGAAGGCAGAGTATACATAAACCTAGTTTGATGATCCGGATCTTTGTACAAGCCCCACGCATCCAGGTTTACGCCGTCTTGATACGCATTGCTGTAAGCGCCGTATAACAGGTTATAGTTCATGGCCTTCATATTGTAATGGTGAGCTTCATCTATGTAATTCTTCACCGTGGAAAAATAAACAGTACGGTTTGCTATGTCATTCCAGTAAGTAGCCGGGTTATCCGGAGTGCCCTTCAAAGGCATGTTATGCTTATACTGCCAGTCGTAAAACTGAAGCCCGTTGATATGGTATCTGTTCAATGCTGCAATAACAGACTTTATGCTATCGCTGCTTAACTGCGGATAACTTGATAAGAAGCCGTATCTCGGAAAATATTTCCAGTCGGAGGAAACATCCACAGCTATTGTTTCTTTATCCAGCAATTGATTGTTCTGAACTAATAATATAACAACAAGGTATCCTTGATAATCCTTTGAAGGCACAACCCAGTTCCAAGCAAAGGTTAAAGAACTCGCCGGCTCAACTGTCTGCTCATAAATATCATCATTAAGATGATAATATTTTATTTGTAATATGGCGTTAGACGGAATAGAGTTTAACGCAGTTGTAAATTTAACCGTATCGCCGGGCGAATAGCGCGCCCGGTTTGTTTCGACCTTTATAAAATAATTCGACTGAGTATCAACAATCTCAGCCCTGCTCTCTTCCGATGCAGAGAATGCCACAAAACATATTGCAAGCAAAAGACAAAATAGATTTTTCATTATCCACCGGTAATTATTTTATTCTTATTAGCCTCATATAATCCAGCAATGCATTATTGGTTTCAATATTCATGTTATTATCCTGGGGCAAAAAAGATATTGAAAAAGTATGGTGACCTTTTGCCAAATACGTTAAAATCGAATTACTGAATCCCCAGTCCGTCCAGGCATCAACTCCCCTTTGGGGCAGGATTACCGGAGACAAAATTTTGTTGTCCAGACTTAAAGTACGAACCGCGCATTTATTATCTGTGTTTATCGGGCCTTCTCCGTTGGCATATCTAAAATCAATACTGTAATTACCCGATGCAGGAATATCCACATCAAATTTTACAACTTGATTAGGAAATTTATTTTTATCAAGCAGTACGTAGCCGGAGCCTGTATACCCAGCGTACTTATCCTGCACATCATTGCCGGACTCAGCCTTTATTGTAATTATATCCTTCGAAGGCACTACCGTAACCGGTTCGCTTAAAAATGACTGCAGCCCGTTCTTGTCAACAGCTAAGACCTGGTAGTCCCCCAAATTATCCTCTTCCTGTATTTTAAAATTATTTCCAGTCGTGGAAGAAATTTTTTCTCCGTTTTTAAATACAAGATATTTAACTGCGCCTTCTGCCGGCAGCCAGGTTAATTCCTTATTGTTAATCTTAACAACCGGCGTTTCAGGCGCAAACAAGTCCTCAGCCAAGTTGATGTGAGAGCCGGGATCGATCTGATTGTTCATTTCAATTTTGATTTTATGCCGCCCTGTTAAATTGCCCGGTACGGAAGATCCGTTCAGCGGTTTTCCATCCATTGTAATAGACTTAATTTTATTTCCGAAACCTTTAATGATAATATCCAGAGCCGCATTTCGGTATTTAAAATTGTTTAACTCCCTTTCGCCCGAATAAGACTCCGGAATGAAAGGATCAAAAGATAATGAATTCTGATGCAGTGAAATACCGAACAATACCCGGTAGACTAAAGATAGATTTCCCGCCACGCTCCACAACTGCCTGTCGGAATTTATTTCCGTCCCAAGGTAATCGCCGGTGCTTGCAACCATGTTTTCCTTATTCGTCATAAACAGAGCAGCTGCGCGGTATACCGATGCAAGCGCATGCTCGACTGAAACTATATTGCCGGTCTTGGCAGATGCCCACGCCCAAAAAGATTCCACAAACGGCCAGACCGCATTATTATGATAGGGCGGAATGCCGGGAGTCTGCGGGTAAATACACGTCGCCCCGAATTTTGTTACCGGAGAATTTTCAATAATCCGTTTCTGCTGTTCCGCTCCGGGAACACCAAACAGAACGCTTAATGCTTCGCCTAAAGATTCGGCCCGTGTAGATAAAGAAAGAAAATTTCTGCCGTATCTGTACTGGCCGTAATAATCCTTACCGGGCAGCCACAGCAGCTTGTTCATTCCTTCTTTTACCTGCTGCGCCGTTTTTAAATATTGTTCCGAAGGATAGCCCAAAATTTTTGCCATCTTTGCCAGGATAACAAAAGCCTGATAATGAACTGCATTCGTTCCCAAACATTCAGAAGTGTAAATGTCTTTTGGATCCATCCAGCGCGGGTATGTCTGTTCCCGCCAATCTAGAAAAGACGATTCACCTCTAAACAGCCCGGTCGATTTATCGAAGACGGTGCTCAAATCATCTTCGGCGGAATTTTTTATAATGTTGTAGCTTTCTTTCAGCCAATCCATATCTCCGGTCGATTTGTATACTTCCCACGCGGCAATTGCCCAAACAAATCTGTCGGATGAAACCGGCCACGCTCCGCCGGTACCGGTGTCCTGGATTATTCTTTCGTTTTTAACTTTTGCCATCAAGCTTGTTTTTGCGGCATCGGGGTTTACCATTGCCAGAGACAGGAATATGCTGTAGCTTATATCTCTCGTCCAGACGCCGGGCCATTTAGCGCCCGCCATAAATGCGCCGTCGGGACGAGTATCGAGTATCATTTCTTCCAGGGCTTTATTGTATAAAGCGTCGATTAAAACATCCGGCGAATGATATGAAGGATAGCTAGAAATATCTTTGCTTAATTTCCAATGGATCCATTTATCTTTTCTTTCGCCCGGCATTTGTATTTTTTTAATGTCTATTTTTATTTCGTAAATACCGTCCCCGTCCGGGTCCGCCAGTTTGAATTGCGGTTCATCCGGCAGCGAGCTAAAATCCCACGACAGCGGAGGCACACCGCCTGCAACATAAACTCCCTTAAAATCCTTTTCATATATTTTATCCCCGTTGTAAGTCAGGTAATAACCTTTCGTCTTAAAAGAATTCAGCACATCCCTCATATCAACTCTTAGAAGAAGCTCGGTATCTTCAGACAAATAATTCGATTTTAAATTTGTATTTTCTTCTTTTGGATTTTGCCGGCCAAACACATATAAAGGAGAAGTAAATTTCCCGTTGTCCGGATTCAAAATTAAATGATGGTCCTGTCCCGGCTCCCGTTCGTTATCCAAACCGTTTATGCTGAATTTAAAATTAATTTCACTCGGTGTATTCAGCTTATAGCTGCTCTGGTAAGAAGATTGAATCTCTTCTCTAGATTCGGCAACAGCTTTATATTTGCCTTCAATTACTTTATCCAAAGTAACTATAAATTCTTTAGACTTATATAAAACATTTTGTGCAGCCAACTGAAAACCGGTTATAATCATCAGCAATATAATCAGGAAAAATTTCATTTCGCTCCCTTAATATATCTTATTTTATTTTATCATTTATGGATGTGTAAAAATATAACGTTCATTCCGAAACTATCAACAGCATTTTTAATAAAAGTTGACCGGCCGTGTTGCAGCCGGTCAACTTTGTCTCTTATCATTTATACGAGCAGCATTGTTAACACACTTACTAAATCTTTTTCTGTTCCCTCCCTGCTAAATTAGGTCCTGCCGGAACGGTTTGCCTAAATTGCATGATCGTTATTTTATCAGCATCATCTTTTTAGAGGAAGTAAAATTACCTGCCGTGATGCTGTAAATATAAACTCCGCTGGACAGTTTTGAAGCGTCGAAAGTTACTTCATAATTGCCGGCACTTTGTTCTTTATTAATTAATGTTTCTACTACCTGTCCTAAAATATTGTAGACTTTCATTATAACCAATCCGTTCTGCGGCAGGCTGTATTTTATAACCGTACTCGGATTAAAAGGATTAGGATAATTCTGTTGCAGAGCAAAGCGTACCGGAGTTTGATTATCCGATTTCTTTATTCCGGTTACACTTTTGTGCGCGGCATTTCCGAATACATCGCTGATTACAGTCATGGGTCCCACCTTAACATTCAGGTAATGATTAACGGAACCGTCTGTGAATTCATTATCCATAGGGTGATAGCCTGCATTAACGGTATCTTCATTCGCATAGAACATGCCGTACTTATATAAGCTAGGTCCGCCGTCATTACCGGCAGGGAATGTAATTATAGCGGACCATATGCCGTCGCCGGCAACTTTATCACCGTTTAACCCTTTATCATTTAAAACTTTTAATGTGCCCGCAGAAGTATCCGATGGCAGCCAGTCGCCGCCCCAGGCACCGAGCACAGAATTTTGTCCTTTAATGCCAATGAATAATATTTTTTTCGCATCTATTTTTTCGCTTGTATAACGGTTTACTGCATTGTTCATATCCACCTGGAATAAAACCTTCACGTCTGTGGTTAATGCCGGCTGATACGGAAAAACGTCCGGCACAAAGGAAGGAATAGTAATAACGGAGCTGTCCGGCCCTATCTTCGTCCATTTATCGTTTGAAACTTCCCAGCCCCAGTTAAAGAAATCGCCGTCCGGGTATGCTTTTAATTTCCACTTGGTCGAGTCTCCTTGATTACCTTTGATTACCATAGAAGTAGAATAAATCCAGGGTTGAAACGGATCGGCAGTCATTCTTCTGTTACCGCCCATTACCCTTGCACCAACCCAATCTAATCCCATCAGCAAAACCGAATCCCTGTCCGGGTCAAAAAATCCTGCGCCGGTACCGTAGATTGAGGATAAGTCCGCCGTAAAATTAATTGTATTAACTACCGGCAAAATCACCACGGTTTCGTCGCTATAATAAGCCAGCGGAAGATTCATTGCCGAACTCGCTAAAACTAACCTTCTGTTGCCATCCGGATATGTAGCGTTTGTAGGAAGATTTTCCCAGCCGCCGTCGTTAATAACAAATTTATATTCAAAAGTTTTTCCGACGAGACTGTCCGGGAAGTTTATTGTTAAGGAATAAATTGAATCGTTAGTTGTAGTGGCAGTAAAAGTTGATCCGCCCCAATCAATAGTATCGCCTACTGCTTTTTGAAAATTTCCCCGGATATAAATATGATCGGACTGGGGATTAAAATTACCTTCTTTCGTTTGAACTGCCATATTAACCGAAAAATTGACAGGAACCTGGGCAAAAGCAGTGCTGCCCACAAAACAAAAGACAACAAATAGAAAGAGTTTTTTCATTTAAGGCCTCGTTTTTTTTGATGTTATTATTTAATTAACCACTAGAACATTATAGATAAAGAATATCTGGATATCTGGGAAAAAATTCCGAATTTCATATAGCTGTAATCAAACCTTGCAGTAAAAGGCCCGATATCATATTGCACTCCAATACCCCCGGTAAGGCTCTGTTCGGCATCTTCCTTAAACAACGAATTATAACCGCATCTTAGAGAAAGAATGTTATTCCACATCAGCTCTGTACCTAGATTCAAATAAGCAGTTTGATTATTTGGATAGACCGCATCGGCTGCCAGGGTTAACTTCCAATCGCTTGAAGATATCGGATCCATGCCCAGGCCGACGGTAAACATTAAAGGCAGCGGCCAGGAGCCGGTCTGTAAATCGGCGGCAATTGTTTTATTGTTGCCGGTATGCGAAGGGTCTACATCTGCCGGAATCAATAAATCTTCGCCGGCTAATTTTAACTCCGTGCCGAAGTTTGCAATGTTCATCCCGATTCTTAGCCCGTTATATTGCGTTGTAAAAAGAAGTCCAAGGTCTAATGCAAAGCTGTTTGCGGTCTCCATCCAGATTCTCTGCTGTATGTATTTAAATGTACCGCCAATCGAAAACCTGTCCGTCAGGTTACGCGCATAGGTCAGTCCGATCGAAATATCCTGAGCATCCCATTGCTCGCCTGTACCCATAGGCTGCAATGCTGTAGTTATATCTTCAGTTCCGTAATAAAGCTGATTAACGCTTACCGCTACTGCATTATCACCGTCAATCTTGTAAACGAACCCCAGCCAGTTTAAGCTTGTGCCTACCAGCCAGCCTGCATGACTAACATTAAATTCATTATAGTTTAGGCGGGACAGTCCGCCGGGATTCCAGTAAGCAGCAGTTACGTCGTTGGCAACAGCCACAAACGCACCGCCCATTCCAGAGGCACGCGGGCCTTCCGGTATTGTTAGAAAATTTGCAGCGGTTGTTCCAACCTTGGATTGTGCCGGGACAAAACTAATCAGAATTATTACTGCAGATAATACTTGTAATATCAATTTCATATTTTTATCCTTTAAGCCATATGCTTTTAAAAGCTGAGTAGCTTACTTAATTATTGCCAGCTTGCCGAATTTTTTTTCTTTTATCCCCGGAGCTTCCACAACGTAAAAGTATACACCGAATGCAACATCTAATCCTTCCTTGCTTCTTAAATCCCAGGTGGCGCTGCCGGTCTGATAATTACCGTCATGATAAATCGTTCTTACCAGTTCACCGGAAGAAGTGTAGATGGAAATTTTACTGTTCGGCGGCAAGTTGATAAAATCAATCACCCGCTCACCGCGACCTCTCTCCTGAGCCGGCAAGGGCCTTTCAAACATATTAGAGACAACATATGGATTCGGCACGGCACGTATCATATTCATTTGCTTGCCAGCGGCATCGGCATTAAAGCCCGTGCCTGTCGATCTATAAATAAATTTATCCCTGCTGGAAAACGGTTTCTGGAACGTTAATAACAGTGAATCGCTTTCTGCGGGAATTCTTGCACTGTCTCCCTGGAAAGTAATTCCCCAGGCTAGTTTGGTGCCGTTCGAGTTAGATAAATAAACCACATCAAAATTAGATAGCGTGTCTTGTAGTGCACCGGGCCGGTCTATAAAGGCATATTGTATTTTTACCGGATGAGATCTATCCGTTACGTCGTAAACAGAAAAATTAGTCGGTTTTGCCTGCAGCTTTGAACTGCTGCCGAATATTCCTGTAAGCGTTGAAGATGTGTCGCTGAAATTATTATGAAATACAAAAAGATAATCGTAAGGATACCTAATCCCGGAAATATCCCCGTAATGGAATTGAGAAATAGTATACTTAAGATTGTTAGAGTACTGATTGTTCCATCCGCTCTTTGTTGTATCCAGGCGAAGACTGTCTGGCACTTGATATGTGGTATTAATTGAAAGGCTCATTCCGTCGAACACATCTCCGTTAGTATTCAGCATTGCCTTATCATTTGCAAGCAGCGTGTCGCCGGAAGTTGAGTCCACTACATTATATGAATATGCAATAGGAATTCCCTGAACAAGAGAATCGTTGAAGGTTACAAAATATGTTGTAGTCTTCACTTTTGTAGGGTCTATTACTTGAACACCGGGAGTTAAAGTTGAAGCGCCTGCAACCCTTGATAGCGGAACTCCGCTGGCCGGGGGAACATAACCTGCAATGGGGGCATTAGGCGTAACCATAGCAGTGTTAATGTCGAGTGATACTTTTCCCGAAGCGTCGAGCGAAACTAATTTTGTGTTTTCAGAAGGATAGATTGATCTAGCCGCATCACCGGTATTGTATGCGCACACTGCGTAGTAATACGTCTTTCCGTTTATTACATCGTAATCCACATAAGAATTTTTTATGCCCGTATCCTCACCGAAATAAAACGGCTTGCCGCTGCTTAACTGGTACAACAGCGGATCGGAATAAAAAAAACCGGTTATTCCGTCTGCAACATCAAACTGTGCAAGCGGCTTATAATCAACAAGCTGGCCGTAGCCGTCGGAAATAGTTTTAATGTCGGAAAAATCAGGGTCGGTGCTTTTATAAATTTTATAGCCTTCAAAGTCTCTTTTTTGCAGTACTTTGTCAAAAGTTTTTTCGGCAATTTTATCCCAATATAAAGTTACTTTATGATCACCGGGAACTGCTGTTAAAGTCGGCTTATCGGGCGGCTTAGGAAAATTATAATTAGCATCGTAAATTATCTGCGCAATCTTTTTATTTCTAAACACGCCAGAAAAATCGTCTCCGAAGACCAGGGCAAGCGAAAATCTTTCGGTTTCACCGGGAAGCAAAGGGAAGTAGCCGGAACCGAAAATAAAATCGCCGTCTTCTCCCCTAATGGTTCTGTTATTAACAACAGCCTCCGGAACATCGAACCTGCCCGGCTGAAGCCTGCGCCACATATCGTTTTGATTGCTCATATCTATGTCGCTGGAAGGGACAAAGTAATAAAAGCTAGTCATACCAATTTGGTCCGACTCGTGCACATCAGTTTTGTCGATATTGGGCTCACCCGGTTCATCCGAATCCACAAGCCCGAAAATGTTTTGTTTGTTCGCAGGGTCGGTCGGCAGCACACCGGGCTTCTGCCAGCCGGAGGTAGGCTTTCCGTCTCCTTCGCCGAAATCATATGTATCCATTACTCCGTCAATTCCTATATCGTCGTAGGTAAGATCCCAGCTTCTATCGTTATCAATACCATCGTCCCTGGCTTCGTCAATCATAGGATCGGTTAAGCCTTTGCCGTGAATAAAATCCTTATGCTGAATAGGATTTAAAGAATCGATAAGAACCAACCCCTTCGAAGTCTGTTTAAATAACCTGTAATCCAGTTGATAATTTTCATCTATTATACCGTTAAGATTGTTGTCAATCCCGTCATAAGCATTCGGATTAACCGTGCTGGTTCCCGGTTTCAAATCCCCTTCGGATAATACGGTTGAATCCGGAACAAGATTGAATGTTACTCCCATGGATACAACAGAAGTATCGTGAGCCGGCATGGTGAATACTTTCCTTTTATAAGTATACTTATCAATAACAACGAGCTTATCTCCTGCTTTTACGGTATGAGGATCGAAATCCGAGGCAGTATAATAAGGCGCATCAACTGTGTAACTGCTGTTGTCGCCGTCGTTATCTATCCCGTCGTACGGGTTGCCGGGCGATTCTAGAAAGGCATAGCCGAGATAGCCAACAGCACTTGGATTCGGCATCCACTTGGGATTTGCAGTCGGCCTGATATAATGATCAAAATCCCACGAGTAAGTCATTGACTGGCGGATATCGAAGTAAGAAGCATCATCATTCCATTCGTCGCCCGCACCGCCTACATATGTTCCTACAACAAGTCCGAATGCAGTCTGATCATAAATTGAAGTACCGACATTTTTAACATCATACAGCCAGAATATTACGTCCTGCGCCCGAAAGTTTGCCCACTGCAGCGCCCTAGCCGAGACCTGCAGTGCCTGCCCTTTTCTGGATGGATCGGTTGAATCCGGTAAAAACCCGTGAAGCATATACATTTTTTCATCGGCCTGGTCATCCATCATAAAATAAGTTTCCTGGTCGGCGTTCAATTCTCCTCTTCCAAAATATCCGTTCCATTGCACGTTGCCGTTTTTATCCAGCCAGTCCGGGTGATCCGGCCAATACTTCGGCCAGGTTTCCGGCTGGTTGCTTATTGCAACTCCCTTTCCAAGCTCGCGAAGATTGGGATTAAAAAAACCTGGTATCGGCTCGAATGTCCAGTCGGTACTGCCGTCAGGCGATTTGTTTGCGCCGCCCGGTCGATCTATAGGACAAGTGATTACTTGAAAAAGCGTATCCGGCTTGCCGTCTTTAAACCCGTTAACCAGATAATCTTTAATTGGTAATCTAACTCCCACAATCGGCGAGATATCCCCGACGTAGCCGTTGTTATCATACTTCCATGCAACCATGGGGCCCTGGCTGCCGGGCTGACCTATTGCGCCGTAATTTGTAAATACGGTTCTAACCTGGTTGCCTCTCATTACTCCTACACGGCGGGCAGTGTGTGTGCCTCTTTGTATCTGGGGAAATATATCGCTTGAAAAAGCTGCAGCGGCAAATAATATTATAAATAGTATTTTAAGAAATTTCATTTTAAATCCATCCGTATTTTTATCGGTTTGTCAGTTCATTGAAATACAGGGAAACCCCTACCTCAATCCTTCGCGGTTGAGAATAATAGGTTGGGTTTGTATAGTAATCCTGAACGGAATTTACAAGAGCGGGCAGTCCTCTCTGCCTGTCAATAAATTCTTCCATTGTAAAATCAGCACGACCGCTGTCGTTATAAACATTTAACTGATTCTCTATATCGAACAAGTTATAAACTCTAGCAAAGAGCATCATTCTGAATTTATTGAAGTAGAAATCCCAGTATGCTTTCAGGTCTACATTATAGGTTGCAGGCTTAACCTCACTGTTTGTAAGGAGTGTAGAAATGTTTAGCGATTGAAGCGGAGTATAAGGGAAACCGCTCCCGTACTGGCAGATTATACTGATACCCCAATTGTCCTGCGATGCATATGAAAATGTAACGTTAAGCGTATGGGTCTGATCCGAATTAAGCCTGACCAATTGCTGTTCGGGTCTCTCGCCGCTTACCAGTTGGTTCCTAATTTGTGCCGGATCGGAAGCATCGCCTTTTGCCGACTGAAGAGTGTAATCTACCGAGGCAGTCCAGTTGTTCGAAAGCCTTTTTGTAAGTGTAAGGACAATTCCTTTAACAAATCCGAAATCACTGTTCTGGTATTGGCTGTAACTTTCGGTGCCGTCAAAAAAGAAGATCTCATCGGCTCTGGTGCCGGTTAAATTCCTAATGTCCCTAAAGTAACCGGTAAGATCGATTGATATATCATCGGATAAGGCCTGCTGAACGCCAACTTCGCCGTTAACTGTTTGCTCTGGTTTCAAATCCGGATTGCCTACAATACCCAGGTTGCCGGTTCCTGCACCGAACTTATACTCCTGGTTTTGATACAAGTATTCAAAGTTCGGTATCTGGAAAAAATACCCGTACGAAAAATGGATTACTCCTTTATCGGTTATAGGGAATGCAACCCCCAGCCTAGGGCTTAATTGATATTTGTTAGAAGGCTTCTTGTACCAGTAGGTCCTTCTTTCCGCAAGTGTCTTCTCAAGGTTCTCAATTTTTCTAGGCCTGTAAATATCCGGGTCGGAAGGATCGGTTAAAATTTGTCCGTCCGGGTGAAAAAAGTCGTACCGCAGGCCGATATTAATTATCAAGTCCTTTAATTCTATTTTATCCTGCAGGTAAGCCGAAAATTCTACGGGCCGTCTATAGTAACTGTCTATCGCAATATTTTCGTTCGCATCGTTTATGTCCGGAATCCGCATTTTAACAAAAGGCTGCAAGGTAACCTGCGGATCGGAAAGATTGTTGGGCTGAAGCAGATTTACGTTGTCGTAAGTAAGCCTGTGCATATTAAAATCAAAACCCGTTTTAATTTGGTGGCTTTCGGAAATCTGCGAAGTAAAATCGATCTTAAATCCGGCGGTACCGGTTGTCCTTCTAAAAATTTGATTCTGAGTTCCGCCCGTTCTAAAACTCGGCACATCGGCAGGCTGCTGTGTTAAAAGCCTGTAGTCGGTCCATCTGGGATCGTTGGGATCTTGGTATACGAACTGCTTGTATTCTTTAAAGAAATATGAGCCGCTAGCCTGGTAAAAAGTGCTGCTGCTAAGTATGTGAGTTAACGAAATTATATTTGCATTGCCCGTTTGGAACTTTTTAAAATCGCCGTCCGGATTTAGTACAAACGACTGGTCGTAGTCCTTATACCTGTCTTTATCGATAAGGTAATCATAATTTATTTTTACTGAGCCGGAAGGCTTAAACGTCAACTTGCCCTGGAAATATATTTTCTCATGGTAGTTCAAAGATACGATTGAGCCGTCCCCGGTCTTCTGAATCAAGTACCTGGTTTCAATGGGCTCGCTTGAGCCTTTATTTACCGTTATATCCCAGGGGTTATACACCTTTTGTCCTTTAAGCCAGCCGTCATAATAATTGTACCGCCCGTTTAGATAAAAGGAAAGTAAATTCTTTATTACCGGTCCGCTCAGGTTACCTTCCAAATCTCTAGTAGCCAGGGCATCAAAATGGTTTATGGCTTTAAAAATTCCTGTGTGGCTGCTTAAGTTATCACCAAGGTATGAAGTAATGCTTCCCTGATACCTGTCTTCTCCTTCCTTTGTAGCAATATTTACATAGCCTGAAAGCGCCTTGCCGTACTCAGCATTAAATGCCCCGCTTACAAACTGTAATTCGGAAATAGCATCCGTATTTACGTCAACAACCGTAGAACCGTCGTAAACATCGGTAACCGGTACGCCGTCAATTGCATAAACAACCTCACCCTGCCTGCCTCCTCTTACATTTCCTCCTACAATACCGGCCTTCAAATTCAACACTTCCTGAAACTCAGTGACGGGCAAAGAAGAAATTTCTTTCGAATTAATTATTGCCGTAGATGCGGTCAGGTCTTTGGTAACAAGCGGTTTGGCAGCTACAATTACAATTTCCTTTTTTAATTCAATGCTTGTTTCAGTAAGTCTAAAATCAATTCTTGTTGTAAGGTCTATAGAAACATTAACATTCTTAACCAGCTCCGGATGAAAACCTACCGCAGATGCTTTAACCGAATAAGTTCCCGGCGAAATGCCTATTATATTATAATATCCGTCTATGTTCGAAGCCGCGCCAAGTGAAGTGCCTTCAATAATAACATTTACAAAAGGCAACGGCTCGCCGGTTTGGGCATCAACAATTTTCCCAGAAATCTTTCCAGTATTTCCTCCGAAAGAAGCTGAAGCGAACAATAAGATGAAGAAAGTTGAAATATAAAAGCCAAAAGTAATATTGGATGATTTCATGCACTAAACCTTTTTGTAATCAACAGAATTATAAATAGGCACCGAGAAAAGATGACTTACCAGCAGCATTGTAAAAGAAGATATTCCGAAGAGTAAAACCGCAAAGTGAAGGTAATTTATACCGGCGAACCAGGAAATTATTGAGTTGTTTATATATCCGTTTTTAACCATCATTTCCAATATCAGGCGCATCATACCGAATACGCCTCCGACTGCCAGTCCCCATATTGCACCCGAAGAATTTATTTTTTTAATTGTTAATCCCAGGATAAAGACTGCAGCAATAGGCGGACCTATATAAGCCTGCACACTTTGCAGATAGATATAAATTTCGGAACTAATGAATTTTATTAATGGAACCCAAAGTATGGCGCTTACAACCATAATAGTTGTTGCAAGGCGGCCCACCAAAACAAGCTTTCTTTCAGAAGCCGAAGGATTAATCAACTTGTAATAATCCATTGTAAATAACGCAGAGGTACTGTTAAATACGCTTGCAAGCGAAGACATAATTGCGGCAAAGATTCCTGCAATTACCAATCCTTTTATTCCTACAGGTAAAAGATGACTGGTTAAAAGGAACGGAAAAGCCTGATCTCCTTTAGCGCCGGGAAATAATGCAACTGCAATTAACCCGGGAAGGACAAAGATAAAAACCGGTGATATTTTTAATACCGCAGTAAGTATAGTACCTTTGCGAGCATCCGTTAGGCTTCGGGCAGCAAAAATCCGTTGCACTATGTATTGGTCGGTGCACCAGTACCAGAAACCGATTATAGGAGCGCCGAACAATATCCCGGTCCAGGGAAAATCAGGGTCGGAAGAGGGCTTAAACATTGTAAAATAATCTGCCGGGAGCTTTGATGTAAGGCCGTGTAGCCCGCCGACTTGGTGAAGGCCGAAAAATGTTACCAGCAATGCGCCGCTTAAAACAAGAACCGTCTGAAAAATTTGTGCATGCACTACCGCCCTTAAACCGCCGGCTACCGTATAAATGCCGGTTAATAATACCATAATTAAGGTTGATGTGTAAATATCCCAGTCTAATATTTCATGCAGAATTAGCCCACCTGCAAAGAGTGTTATTGAAACTTTGGTAATTATATATGCCAGAATGGAAACTGATGTAAGATATAATCTGCTTTTTCTATCGAATCTTTTTTCCAGGAATTCGGGGACAGTATAAACACCGGATTTAATGTACATCGGGGCAAGAAAATATCCCAGTAGAAAAAGGATAAAAACAGCCATCCATTCAAATTGTCCTACAGCTATACCTCTTTTAGCACCAGAGCCGGCAAGGCCTACAAAATGCTCGCTCGAAATATTAGTTGCAAATATTGATATCCCAATTGTAAACCAACCCAAATTTCTTCCTGCAAGAAAGTAATCTTTCGTATCCTGGTCCTTCTTAATGGAATAATAGAGTCCTATCCCTAGCACTAGAAGGAAATAGACCAAGATTATACCGTTATCTAAAAAGCTTAATTCGCCCAAAGCCGTTTTAAAATTTTAATTAATCGGAATGGATTTGTCACAAATAGTGCCACAGCAATATTTATTGTGGCCTATTATTTTTCTGTTAAGAAAATTTTGGGACGAAATGAATTGAGTATAGAAAGGTTATTGAAATAATAACGAAAGTTATTATAATAATAATCGGAAGGGAGGTAAATGAAATGTGTGTTAGAACGCCGGCATCAAGAAAATAGACGCTGATGCAGTCCTTTATTTTAATCCGAGTTCTTTACACATCCTATGATAGTTGGGAGGAGCCAGGCCGAGTTTTTTAGCAGCTTCGGCGTCGGATTCCGACTGGTCGCGTACAAAAGTAAAGTAGCTTCCCTTTAAAATACTTTCCATCTCCCGCCAGCTAAGGATTTCACTTGAGTTAAAAAACTCCATTATCCTAGTGCCGAATTTCCTGTTTGTTCCCGGAAGATAAATTAGCGAGTTGTTAACATCAGCGGCGGTTATTTTATTTTCCGTATTAAAGGAAAGCCTCTGTATTACATTCATAAGCTCTCTTACGTTGCCCGGCCAATCATAATGCATAAGCGCTTCCATCGCCTTTTCTTCTACCGCAGGTTTGGCTTTACTTACATCGGAACAGAACTTATTTAGAAAATGTTCTACAAGAAGTGGGATATCCTCTCCTCTGTTCTTTAATGAAGGAACCTTTATAGGTACTACGTTCAGCCTGTAAAATAAGTCTTCTCTGAATTTTTTATCGACAACTTCCTGCCCGAGGTTTTTATTTGTCGCGGCTATAATCCTAACATCGACTTTAATTTTCTCCGTTCTTCCAATTTTTTCAATCTCTCCTTCCTGGATAACGCGCAGTAATTTTACCTGCGCGTGCATCGGCAGGTCAGCTATCTCGTCTAGAAAGATTGTACCGTGGCTCGCAATTTCAAACAGGCCCGGCTTTTTAGAACCCGCGCCGGTAAAGGCGCCTTTCTCATATCCGAAGAGCTCGCTTTCAATCAAATCAGTAGGAATGCTTCCGCAGTTTATTGCAACAAAATTTTCAAACTTGCGGGAACTTTTATAGTGAATATTTACCGCAACCAGTTCCTTGCCGGTACCAGAATCACCCGTAATTAAGATATTGGCATTATTCTGTGCACACTTTTCTATTTGTATTTTTAACTCTTCAATTTGTTTTGATTTACCGATGATAGTTTTATTTTCAAGTATGTTTTCAATATTCTTGGAAAGCTTCTTGTTTGATTTCAGCCTTTCCTGTTCGAGCAGTTTCTTTTCGAAAGCATTAAATATGCTCAGGATAAAATCAGTCGGCTGGTAAATAAAATCCTCTATATCACCCGGATATTTTGTACAGTACCAGAATGCACCGGCTTTAATTAATTTATTGGCAAAATTAAAATCGGTTATATTAACCGTCATTTTTGTAATTACAACTATTTGAATGGCCGGTGAAATCTCCTTTATTTTTTTAATTAAATTTTCCCCCATAAGGCCGCCGGCTATCTGGTAGTCCATTATAACCACATCATAATTGTTCTCATTCTTTGCCAGCAGCCCCAGTGCGTGGGTTCCGGTAGAAACCACGTCCTGTATATGGATCGAATCCTCGAACAATTTTAGGGTATTCCTTACTCTTCTAACGTCATAGCCCTCATCTTCTACAAGCAAAATTTGAATTATTTTATTATAGATCATCTTAATACCTTCTTAAGGATTATTTATTGTTATAACAAACCTGCAGCCTTCCGGGAGATTTTCAGCATCAAGTTTCCAGCCGCAGCGGGACTGTGCTACCTCGTAAGCAAGATAACATCCGTAGCCGCTGGTTTGCCCGTTTACCTTTTTAGTAGATATATTCTCCTGGAAAATTCTTTTTATGCCCTGTGCATTTTTATCAAGCAAATCGCTCCTTATGCCGGTGCCGTTATCTGCTATTATAATTGTTGTTTGTCTTTCTTGAGGGTTGTAGCCGGTTTTAATAGTAATTATAAGATTATCGGTGCCGCCGTGTTCAACACTGTTCTGAATGAGCGGCTCAATTATTTCCCAAACTACAAATTCATTTATGTTAACTTCGGGAACTTTATCGTCAAGCTCAAGATGGAAAGTATATAAGTCTGCAATGTTTGAAATTCTCTGAAAGATATTCAAAACAATAAACTTTATAACCTCATTTAAATTCGTCTTAAACAGAGAGCCGCGTATTGTATGAATCGGCGGATCGTACCACTTCATATCATAAATTACGCGGGAGATGAAATTGGAATATTTTGAAACCCTGTATTTTATTTCTTCAATGTTTTTTTCGGACAGCTCACGCAGGTCTTCCTTAATAAAGCCCATTATTTTTTCGGCTTTATGATGTGTATGGTATATTCTTTTGGTAAACAGCGATTCCTTTTCGTGAATAATCTGTTCTTTAATGTACTGCTGGTGTTCGTCGAATAAAAGCTTCTGAGTATCGTCCCTTTCTTTAACGGTGTATGAAGAGATATAATACATTGCCAACAGACCGAGCAGAATAAGAGAAGAATAGATTAACGTAGTTTCATCGTAATTTGAAATTATTTCTTTTGTTATAAAACCGAAGTCGGGAGTGTTTTTCATATAAACCGCTCCTACATATTCACCGCGCGGTACAAACGGCACGAACAAATTGAATGTGGCTTTGTTTTCGAGAATGCTTCTTACTTCCTCCTTGCTTTGAAGCTCGGCCTTTATTTTTTTATATAACCGTATCGCTTCGATGTGCGGCTTTTCGGACGATGGAATGCTGGTTGTATCATTACTTAGGTATTGGTAGAGCACCTTACCGTCGTCAATAGCATATACTTTGTTGTTCCTTGTAACCAAGATGCAAATTTCTTCTACGTTTTTTTCAAGAAGCTGCTGGCTTAAAATAATATCGAAAGCTTGAATTATCTTCCTTACCTCAGGCTCGGTAAGCTTGGTTCTGGACCTGATGGTCTCGTAAAGTAATTCGAATGAAGTTGATGTAATATTAGCCAGCCTTTCAGCCGAATCCTTCTGGTACCATTCCTGCGTGCTTATTAAAAGCTTTTGAAGAGATGCTTTATGAATGAAGGATAGGATTACCTGGAATGCAATTAAAATTGCAAATAAAACAGTAAGATGTCTGATTTCAAACCTATACTTCTTTATCTTATCAAATAGTTTCATAAGGTTAACTGAAAAATTAATTTAAATAAAATCGCTCGTTGTTTATCATATCGGTAGCCTTTTGAAGTGCCTCTTTAACACCGATTTCTTTCTTTATGGCCAACTGAATATAATGTGTAATAATATCCGATATACGCGTATACTCCACCATATATGGCCGGTGAACTCCGCTATTCATATAATTCTTAAAAAAAAGCAGATTTGGATGCCGTGCAATATACGAGGTGTCGTTGTATATTAAATTATTAGTAGGAAGGTATCCGCCCTCTTCATACATTATTTTCTGTGCCTCTTCACTCATTAAAAATCTTACAAACTCCAGCGCTTCCGGTTTTCTCTTTGAGTACTTCGAAATCATCAGGTTCCAGCCGCCGGTAATTGCAACAGGCTTATAGCCTTTAAAATGCGGCAGAGGAACTTTTACAAGATTATTTATTTTAGGCTCGCTGCCGTACTCCGAGATATAATCCCTAGGGAAATTAGGCCACGCTCTTACAAAGAGACCGTTGTGCAGGATAAAATATCGGTAGCTGCCGTTCTCTTTGAATTCGGTTACCTTCTTAGGAGAAAGCTTGTATTTGTTTACTAGATCTACCAGAAGCTTAAGTGCCCGAACGGATTCGGGCGAATTTAATTGCACAGTATCATTTACAAATAATGATTTGTTCTGGCTTTCGAGAAGCTCTATATAGCTGCACATTAAACCTTCATAATTGTCCGCCTGGAACAAATAAAAATTATTGATGTGCTTTTTTAGTCTTTCACCCAGCTTAATAAAATCATTCCAAGTTATCGACCGATTTAATTCCATTTCTAGCGCCTTATAGTCGGGCAATTTTTCAAGCAAGTCTTTCCGGTAATACATTACCGCAATATCCGTAAAGAAGGGTACCCCGACCATTTGATCTTTGTAAATGCACGATTGCAAAGCATATTTTAGTATTGTCTTTTTATCATCATCCGTAAAGTATTTATCCATCGGTTCAGCCCACCTGGCAAAACGGTGCGCCCATATCTGATCGGCGGTGAATATATCAATTTTATCATTCTTGCTTCTCAAATACCTGGCAAGCAGCTCTTTCCGTTCATTAGTGGAGAATTTTTCAAAAGATAAATTAATAACTTCAACTTTGATCTTGCCTTTATTCAGCTTGTTAAATCTTTCAATTACATGCCTGTGTGCAATGGAAATGTTATCTACAAAATATATTTTCCTCTCATCATTAACCGAATAACTATTCCACCGATTAATAACAAGAAAAGAAATAAATGCTATAAGAATTATAACTATGGATGTGATTATAAAGGAGAAAGGGCTGTTGAATTTTTTAAATAGATTATTCATGTGTTTAATCTTTTAATAATAAAAAATTTTATGGTGCAATATTTAAGCTTTTTAAGTAAGGTTCAACCCAATCAACATCCGGGGCTATTAACGGCGCTGCGGTAATTTTTCCGCCAAAACCTAAAAAACGGTATCCGAACATATTTATGTTTGTAACTTTTATCCTTTCGAGCAGAGGCAAATTAATATCAACTCCGAATTTTTGTGCCAGGCTGACCGTGTACCTGTTGATTGCATCTTGCTCTTTTTTTATTGCCAGGTAATGTTTCAATTCTTCTTTTACTTTTATGAATGTCTGCACCGAATCGACTTTAGCTGCCCTTTTGCCAATCAATTTAAAAACCGAATAGCCTTCCCTTACTCTTAACGGGCCGTAAATTTCTCCTACTTCCATCCGGGCGGCAATTTTCCCGATCTTGCCAAAACTTGTAACAGGGAAATAGCCGAACTCCCCGCCGTTTTTTCTTGCCCAATTGCGTATGCTGTACTTTAATGCCAAGTCCCGTATGTCAACACCCTTATTCAGTTCCCGCATTACTTTCGAAACAGTATCCGGACTGTTGGTTAACACTTCAACAATATTAACTTCTTCAGGATAGTTCTCATTTTTATTGTATTTCAGGTAATAATTATACGCTTGCTCATCACTTATCTTTGCCGAATCGGCAAAATTATTTTTAAGCATTTGCGCCAGGTAATTTTCACTCCACATTTTAAGATCTTTTTGAACTTGAGGCAGATAATTCAATCCTTCCTTAATTCCTTCTCTAGCCAGCAGTTCTTCTTCAATTATTTTCCTTGTTTCCGAATCAAGCAGACGGGCAATCGAATTCAAATCATATTTAATCGTATTTAAATTTTTGAACGCAAGAATACTGATAAATTTTTCAAGGCTAATAGGATATTCTTCGAATTCTATATAATTCATTCGAAGACTATCAGGGCTGAATTCTTTTTCAATTTTTATTACGTCTTCCGGCTCTAAATATATCGGCTGGTCTTCCTTAAGCCGGTATTCAAATTTTTTCTCTTCAAAATCTGCTGAAATTCTTCTGGCAAGACTTTGAAACAAATGAGTATTTGCATCAATCTTTTTATCTTTAAAGAAATTAAAATAGTACCGATTGAAAAGCACTTGTTCCTTACGTTCTTCAATTATTTTCCGAACCGTGCCGGAAGCATTATCTTTATCCGATTGGGATTTAAAGACCATGTTTAGCTTGTTTGTCAGTTTAAAAATGTACCACCCATCGGGTGTAAAAATCGGAAAGGTATAGCCTCCAATTTTTAAAGCGTATAAAGAATCTTCGATATCCTCTGCCATTTGGCCATAAACAATTTCTTCAGGCTCGGCTTGTTCTTTCCGTTCGGGCCGTTCTGCTAATACCGAATCGAACGGTACGCCGCTATTAAGCATATTATAAAGATTCCAAATTTCATTTTTATCTTCCGAAAATAGAAAATTAACCAGAAGCTTCTTACTGTTTCTTATGTATCCTTTTATCAAATCTTCATCGGTAATTTTAATTTTATCTTTTACTTCCCGCTTATACAACACGTCCCTTACAAACATCTTTTCAAATTCATCGTTAACAAATTTCATAATTTTTGCAGTATCATAACCCAAAGCTTCGGACTGCTGTGCCCAAAGCTTTTCGGCAATCAAGGAATATAAAAACTCGAGCTTTAACGACGGTGTTATCCTTTTGATTTGCTTCCTGAAAAAGGGAGTCATCTCATATCTTTCTAAAAACTCACCGGCGGTAATTGTTGAGTTCCCTACAGTCGCAACTATGCTGTCTGGATTAACCTGCCCATATGCAAAACCTGTAATGTTAAGTAAGCTTAAAGAGATAAAAATAAAAGTAAAATATTTCATATCGAATTATTCAAAAGAATCTATTAAGTTATATTCCGGCAGTGGTCTTAACCATAAACTTACTCCAAATATCGTCAAAAAAAATTAAGGAATGATTAAATACCTTCTGCACTTTAATTATTTTTTAATTATCTGCTACAATAATTATTCCATCGCCATGGAAATCTCCAAGCCATAAAGAGCGTTAGCTGAATTTGCATTTTGCCACGGTTGAAAATAATGGAGAAACGCTTTCATATTTTAACAAATAAAAAACCCCGGGCAAAAATTTCGATTTCTGCTCGGGGTTTAATATTAACATCCTATCTGTTCTTTTATCCAGATAAGATTACTTAAAAATTAATATCTCTTTTATTCCCAATGTGTATGGAAGAACTGCTTTCTCGGTTTATCAATTCTTTCATAGGTATGCGCGCCAAAAAAGTCTCTTTGAGCCTGAAGAAGATTCGCCGGAAGCCTCTCGCTGCGGTAGCCGTCATAGTAAGAAAGCGCGCTGCTGAATGCAGGCACCGGGACGCCGAATTCAACCGAAGCCGCCACAGCTTTTCTCCACGCTGCTTGTGCTTTATCTATTGCGTTTTTAAAATATGAATCTAGCATGAGATTCGGAAGATTAGGATTCTTATCGTAGGCTGCTTTAATGTTATCGAGGAACTGCGCCCGGATAATGCATCCGCCGCGCCACATTAAAGCTATCCCGCCGAAGTTCAAATTCATTTTATATTCTTCACTCGCCGCACGAAGAAGCTGGAAGCCCTGTGCATACGAACAAATCTTGGAGGCATATAAAGCCTGTCTTATATTTTCAATAAATTCTTTTTTATCGCCTTTAAATTCTGCTTTAGGTCCGGTTAATACTTTAGAGGCAGCAACACGTTCTTCCTTAATTGCGCTTACCGTCCTGGCGAATACTGCTTCGGCAATAGTAACCGCCGGTATTCCCAAATCCAATGCAACCTGGCTTGTCCACTTGCCGGTTCCTTTTTGTCCGGCGGTATCTAAGATAACATCAACCATCGGCTTGCCGGTTTCATCATCATTCTTTGCCATAATCTTGCCAGTTATTTCGATAAGGTAGCTGTTAAGTTCTCCTTTGTTCCATTCGGAAAAAACATCGTGCATCTCTGCTGGAGTCAGCCCAAGGACACGGTGCATTAGATAATAAGCTTCGCAGATCATCTGCATATCGCCGTACTCAATTCCGTTATGAACCATTTTAACAAAATGTCCCGCGCCTCCGCTGCCTACCCAATCGCAGCACGGAGTTCCATCTTCAACCTTTGCCGCAATAGCCTGGAAAATAGGTTTTACCAATTGCCAGGCTTCGGTATTTCCGCCGGGCATAATTGAGGGTCCCCACAAAGCGCCTTCCTCGCCGCCGCTTACGCCTGTGCCGATGTAGAGTATGCCGGTATCTTTAAGTTCATTTATTCTGCGGTTGGTATCCTCAAAGTACGAGTTGCCGCCGTCAATCAGCAAATCGCCTTTTGTTAGATTAGGTTTCATCTCATTTATAACCGCATCAACAGGCTTGCCTGCAGGCACCATCATTAGTATTTTCTTTGGTGATTCAAGACTTTCAATAAATTCTTTTAACGATGTGGTTGCAATAATATCTTTACCTGAAAAAATCTTCTTTACATTATTTACTTTTCCGGCATCGGAGTCCAGACCGGCAACTGAATAACCGTTACGCTCAACATTCAGCGCAAGGTTCTGCCCCATTACTCCAAGACCTACAATTCCAAATTTTTGTTTCTTCATTTGATATTCCTTCTGACGATTATTAAGACTATTTTGAAATCGGTTAAAGATAATTAATAAAAAAATAAATGGTTGTGTTTAAGCTTTATATTATAGCAAATTATTCTGTACGAGATTGCCAATACCAAGGCTTTCTATGTAAATGCGCAATCGCCCCAATAACTAAAATATTATTTCTTTCTATGGTGTAAATAATTTTAAAAGGAAATCTTGGTATGTATGCTTTATAAATATTTCCTTCTTCAATCAAAAACCATTCGGGATTCTTTTCGATTTTTTTTATTTGCTTGATAACCGATTTTTTTAACCGGTTACCTAACCCTCTTGATTGGAATTCGTACCACTAAATCGCTTCTTTAAACTCTTTATCTGCCAACTCATGTATCTTAATCTGCATTATACAAGGCTTCAAAATCTAATAGCTTAGATTGTACTATTTTAATGCCATCCGGCAAGTCTCCCTTTAACGAAGGGAGGCAGTCACGACTTCGTTGTTACAGAGGGATTCTTCCACCACGGAACTTCCGGAAGCAGTTTATCAAACTCTTCGATTAGCTTCGCTTCATACTCGGCAGAATAATTTCCGCCGGCAAATTTATCCGCAGCTTCATTAAAGAACAACTCCCACGAGTCTTCTTCATGACCGGGATTTACCGGGAAGAATTTTGCGTTATTAGCTCTCGCAGCCTTCATATCTCCGGGCGCATCGCCAATCATCAGTACATGGTCTTTTGCGTACCTGCCGTCAGATGCAAGCTGTATATGTTCCTTCTTGCTGCCCATTTCCTGACCTGCTATAATTCTTACGTACTGCGCTATGTCATGCTCTTCCCACTCTCTCTTCAATGCTTCAAAAGGAGTAGCTGAGCAAACGATAATGTCCGCCCATTCCGAAATCTTTTTCAAGCTTTCCCTAACAAACGGAAACGGAGGAACGCCTTCGACTACATCTGCAATCATTGCGTTAACCGCCTCGCTCCATGCAAGCGCTTGAACTAATTCTGGGTCTTTTGTTTTTTCAACCTCAGCTTTTAAAGTAGGATTGCCGAGCTTGGTTTCCCGATCCATCCAGCTTCGTAAAGATTTTGCATCCGGGATTAATACGTTTCGCTTCTTAACTTCCGTCCAATCCTTTAACAGATCAAAAACCATTACGAGCGCGGGGAACCTGTTTATGCCTCTCCACTTGGAATAGAGATTAACAAACTCCGCCGCCGAGCGCGTATACTTTGAAACCGGCTGAAGCTTATAGTACTTAATAATATTGGGGATGAAACATTCCTTGTGCTTTATTTCCATGCTGTCGAATGCGCAGCCGTCGGAATCTATTGCAACTAAGAATTCATGCCTGGGTTTTAATTCTTTTAAATCTTTCTGCGGATCACTCATTTTCTGTTTTCCCTTTAATTAATTTGAAATTATTTTTTATATGCCTGAGGCGCGTAGGATGGCAGCATTGTTTCTGCAAATATTTTCTTGAACCGTGCAAACCTCTGAAGTCCGTTAATTACCGGAACTGTTACCCAGTCTTCACCGATCAGCGGACGCGCGTACTTTACAAATTCATCCGTTACATCTATTTTATTTTCAGCAATCCATTCTTTAGGAAACTCGCGCTCTGAGTTTGCAACTTTCTCAAGAGAGACTTTATCATAATCAACATTGTAAATGATACCCGGACGGAGCAGCAGCGTAGACATATAACCTGAGCCATGCTCAACTGCAATTACAACTGCATTCTGCCCGATCTTATAAGCTTCCTCAAGATCGACGGTGGATGCATAAATTATTGTATCTCTCTGATCGGTACCTGAAACCTGACCGCGTGCGGCTCCCCGCGCCTTTATTCCAGATTTATTTAAATGATTAACAATTACCTGCTGAGCGGTAAACATACTGGAGCTAAATGTAGTATGACCGAAAGAATCCTTCAACTCACCTAAATCGCCTACATCAAAGCCTTCGCTTACGACAATGATAACGCGCCCGCTTCTTACCAATTCATCGTTTACTTTGTCTGTAAGCTCTGCAAGACTAACACCAGCTTCTGGCAAATAAATTTGAAGCGGCATTTCGCGCTTCAGATCAGCCAGCCGTGCCGATGCAGGGATGTATCCTATCTTTCTGCCCATCGCCTGAAGTACAATTACAGGGTCCGCCGGCGACGAGCCCATGTTCTCTTCATTTATATTTTGAACTATGTTCGCCCAGTACCTTGCAACGCTGCCGTAGCCGGGCGTATGGTCAATCAATTTGAATTCGGAATCGCCGACATCGTTATCGATAGTTTTAGACACACCTACTCCAACGAGTTCCAATCCCTGCTCTAGCGAAAGCTTTGCAACTTTATTTGCGGTATCCATCGAATCGTTCCCGCCGATGTAAAAGAAGTAGCCGACTTTATGCGCCTTGAAAACTTCAATTACTCTTTTAAAATCTTCCTGCTGGTTGGCTTTAAGCTTGTACCTGCACGTGCCAATTGAGCCTGCAGCCGGTGTGGTTCTCAGCAGTGAAATTTCCTCTTCATCCTGCGCAGAAAGGTCTATCAGTTCTTCCTTCAGTACGCCTTCAATTCCGTGGAAGCCGCCGTAAATTTTATCGAACTTAGCTGGGAACATTCTGCATGTTTCTATAATTCCTCTCAGTGAATTGTTTATTACAGGCGACGGTCCGCCCGACTGAGCAATTACGACATTTTTGTTCATCTGTTATTTTCTCCTCTTATAATTTAGATCCTACCTCAATAATTTTCTTATAGAACGAAATGTAATAGTGGAGTGTTGGAATAATGGAGTGAGTTCTATATATCGGTTTCATAATTCCATCATTCCAATACTCCATTACTCCACAATTCCAACTCCATCATTCATTTCACCCGGCATGAACAATATTGGAAATAGTTTATTTATACGAATCTACCTTTAAACGCCCACAAGCCGAGTGCCGGATTTGAGATGTAAAAAATCTCTTCGCCGTCCGGCATAATGTTTATCCCGTCTTTCAATTTCTCCGGATCGTATTTCTTAATCATTTGGTTAAGACCGGCATAGTTAAAATTTACGCCTTCCATTTCTTCTTTTGTTATACCGCCAGGACAATATGTAATAGAAAACCTTTCCTCGGATGAGCCGTGAATTAAATGAGCTGCGGCGCTTAAACTGTTTTGAAGGTCTTCGTTCTCTTTTACTAACTTCAGAATCTTCGGAGTGTTTACGTAGCCGTACTTCCTTATCAGCTTATCTATGCCTTTATCTTCACCGAAGTTTTTCAATCCGGGTGCAAGCACTAACAGTTCTCCGCCGTCGTCAATTGCCATGCGTGTACGGTAGACTGATTTATTACCGAGCCACGTTGTCTTAAACTCGGAAGGATCCAGATACACTACTACTTTTTTAAGCGGCTTATCAAGCATTACAAAATTAACTTCGAGCGAAAGCTTTGCCGCAAGGTTAAAGCATTCAATGTCGTCTCCGGCAAATAATCCTTTAACTGCAAGATTGCCTTTATCATCTTTACCAACGACAGTAAGCACATAAACAATCGGCAGGTGGTTTGCAAAATGATCGGAACCATAATTCAGCACGCGCTTAACCGGAGTATCCGCACGCCCCATAATTTTTTCCATGCCGTAAGCGGCGCCGAGGAAATGACTCTTGTTTATTCCTTCCGAACCGCCGGTACCGATAAAAATATTTTTGTTGTGGTTTGCCATACCTATTACTTCGTGAGGCACAACCTGTCCGATTGACAGTATGAGATCATAATCCCCTTCAACTAAAAGCTTATCAACCTGAATCGGTATCGGGTAGTCAACCGCATTGCCGGAAATTTCTTTCACGTAATCCGAGGGCACTTCGCCTAATGTTGAAAGACCGGTTCTCCAGTCGTGAACGCGGAAAAGACTTTTGGGAGTCTTACCGTACATCGTCTCAATTTCTTTTTCCGTCATCGGATAATGAGTGCCGATAGCCGGGAGTATATCGGTTAATTTTTCTTTATAGTATTCCCAGGTGTACTCGGTTAAAGGTCCCGCGAATGAATGGAACCGTGTTATGTCCGGCGGAACGGCTATAACTTTTTTTCTGCTGCCCAGTTTATCCAGCACTTCGTACAACCCTGTACGCAATTCTTCCTTTGTTAGATTCGCATCAACCGAGCCTCTGCTGTAATATAACATCGCACACCCTTAATTTAAATTCTTCATCTTACTCTTGCTCTTACCTTACTCTTGCTCTTACTCTTACTCTTATTCCCTTCTTGAACTTACACCTGAACTTAAACTTCGATGTAGTTCAAGTTCAAGTTCAAGATCAAGTTTAAGAAAGCTGCAAGTTCACGTTAAATGATTTATTTTTTTTACACACCGGAATATACGTTAAACCCGCCGTCAATCGGGATTACAACTCCGGTTACAAATTTAGAAAGATCGGACAAAAGATAAAGCACAGTTCCCTGCAGGTCTTCCGCCTCGCCGAATTTGCCCATCGGTGTGGCGGCAATAATTTTGTTGCCGCGGGATGTAAGGCTTCCCGTCTTTTCATCGATCAGCAAAAATCTGTTCTGGTTAGTTAAAAAGAATCCAGGCGCAATGGCATTTACACGTATATTCATTTTTGCCAGATGGACTGCAAGCCACTCGGTGAAATTATTTATCGAAGCCTTTGCTGCGGAGTAGGCGGGAATCTTCGTTAGCGGTCTGAAAGAGTTCATCGAAGAAACATTCAATACAACGCCGCCGTTATTTTCAATCATGTCTTTCGTAAGTATTATCGTTGGAAGCAGCGTTCCCATAAAATTCAAATCAAAGACCTTTCTAAAGCCGTCTATGTTCAATCCGTAAAAAGTCTTTTCAAGCTCGCTTAAATTTTCTTTCTCCATAAACTCAACCTGGGTTGTTGCCTGGGGCGAGTTGCCGCCTGCACAATTAATCAGGATGTCTATCTTGCCGAAAGACTTATTTATTTCTTCCTTCGCCTTGTTCAGCGATTCTTTGTCGAGCACATTGGCTTCAACTCCAATTGCCGCCGTGCCATACTTTTCAGTTAAAGCCCTGGCGGTCTTATCTGCAAATTCTTTAACTAGATCCAGAACCGCAACCTTTATCCCAACGGCTGAAAGGCATTCGGCTATTGCATTGCCGATTACGCCGCCGCCGCCTGTAATTGCACATACTTTGTTTTTTAAATGATCGAACGAAAATGTATTCATGGGTCAACTCCGCTAGTTTAAACTAATAATAATATTTTCTATAATTGGTGTAATTAGTGTAATTCGTGGCTTGTTTTAATTAAGCGCTCGAATTAACAAATTTAATATGCAAAAGAAAAATTATCTAATATAAATCTTGCTCCAAATCTTACAGCCAGTACGAATTGCAAAATTTATTTCTGTAAAATATTTTTTTCGCAATATCGATAAGCAGCAAATCAAGACATCTTAAAATTTTTTTCCTCATCGTTTTATTTCCTCTTAATTCTTAAACGGATCCAAATGCTTACGGAAGTGGGCGATTAGGAACTTATAGTGCAGGTCCTCGTTTGCATTCAGACACTTGTATATTCTTTCCCTGAATAAATATTTCCCTTCAGTATCTTTTTCGGTTAATACTCTTCCGTAAGTTACATGAAGCACCTGCCGCACATCATTGGAATTAAACAAGCCTTCAAGCTCCGCGTCCTTATATTCTTTTGCAGGCTTAATTCTCTTTAGATCGGCGGATACATGATAAGTTTTTTTCTCATCCTCATAAAGTCCGGCTGCAAAATCCAGAATCTGCCTGAATAAAGCCGGGTCTTTAGCCGCAACAACTTTCAGCGCTTCAAGGTAGCTTGTACCGGCGGTCTTTACATGCGTCTTGCAAAGATTAAGCGAGCCGATAACCCGGTATGCACCAAACTTATCGCTGCCTGAGTGAAGGCTTATTTTATAGAATCCGAAATGACTGGCTATCTTTGCATGTTTCTCATACTCTCTTTTGAATACATCCAGGTCGCCCTTATAATCTATGCCTTTTTCAAAGTCGCCTATAAACCTAGGCGCCAGACTAATAAACTTTACGCCAAGCCTCGTCAGTTCATTTACAATAAAGAAGTGCTCGAACGGCGAAGTAACAGTATCGGTCTCGTCAATCGAGACTTCTATTTCATAATCCGTATCAGGATATTTAGCGCGCATGTACTCAAACAGATTTTTAATATTAGCCAAAGCTTTGCCGTACTTCAAAACTGCGTAAAGTACCTCAAGCTCGGAAGCTTCAATTACAAAAGTGTCGTCAACTTTAAGCTTTTGATCTTTGTATCTTTTCAAAAGTGAATCCGACCTGTCGTTTAATTCATTCCACGGCAGAGCTTCAATCCTCTCCAGAACTTCATCTTTAGATAAAGCATCAACGCCGTTCACTACGTAATCGCTCGGATCGAAAGTGAATGTCTTAAAACCAGCATTAATTAATCTGTCAATGTCTCCGGAAGTTTTTAAATGATCTGCATCTGCGCCAAAGCCTTCTTTAAATCCTTCCTGAAAGACTGCCCAAACTGCAGCGTCCATTACCTCTCCGGGAGTTCTATTGGTTCTAGTTAATTCTCTAATCGACTGCTGCGCAAACACCGGTCTGAACTTGTATCCCCTCAATGCCCGGATATGTCCGGCGTTTGCAAGCCCAAGCCTGTCGCCGAATCCAAACGAGTCGTTTAATCCCATCGGCACTGCGCGGGTGAATGGAAACATTTCCTGAATAGCCAGTGAGTTATGATGGCTCAACGGGCATCTTTTAATAACTGCGTTTTTGCCGCGGTTTTTTGAATCGATAATTTCACCTTCGAATTTTTTTAAAGCATCTTTGTCCCCGGCATCCGCAGCCGCAAAAAGATACTTTATCCCATCTTCATGCCCGATAAAAAGAACCAGGCTGTAAGATTCCGTTACCGAAGCAGGATAGTAATCGGTATTTTCAAATCCGTTTAACTTAGCTAACTCGTTATCGCCTTCAACGTAATCTTTAAATAGATAGGATTTTATAGTTTCACTTTTCATATAAACACCTTAGTTTAAAACATTTACCCTTTTTGTTAAATGATAATTAATTAAATTTTCGCAGGTTCCATTTTAGGAACAAGCAAATGGAAGATTAAAAGAGCAACCAGGTAAGCGGACCCGCAAACAATAAATAATACTATATATTGCCCGCCGGTAATTTGTAGAATTAAACCGGCAAGCAGTGCTATAAGCATACCGCCTATTGAGCCAGCCATTCCGCCTAAACCGACTACTGAGCCGACTGCTTTTTTGGGGAACATATCCGATGCCGTAGTAAATATATTTGCGGACCAGCCCTGATGCGCTGCCGCAGCCAGCCCTATCAGCAATACCGCCCACCATTCCGGAACTACCGACGCAAAAACAATAGGAACTACCAGCAGAGCACAAACAAGCATTACTATCTTTCTTCCTTTGTTTATCGTCCATCCTTTCTTTATAAAAAGACCGGACAGCCAGCCGCCTCCTATACTGCCCACACTCGTCATCGTATAAATTACAACCAGCGGCAAGCCCAGCTGCGCAAGATCGAGCCCGTACCTTTCGTTTAAGAACTTGGGGAGCCAGTAAAGATAGAACCACCAGATGGGATCCGTTAAAAACTTTCCTATAATAAAAGCCCACGTCTGTTTATATTTTAGAAGACTAAGCCACGGAATTTTAACTATCTCTTCTTCGGTAGGATCGCTGTTTATATATGCAAGCTCCTCCTTGGAAACTTTCTTATGCCTCTCCGGGATTTCGTACATCCATATCCACAGAGCTACCCAGATAAAACCGAGCAAGCCCGTAAAAATAAAAGCCTCCTGCCAGCCCCAGGTTAATGTAAGCCAGGGTACAACAATAGGCGCTACTACTGCACCTATGTTCGCACCTGAATTAAAAATTCCCGTAGCCAGCGCCCTTTCTTTTTTGGGGAACCATTCTGCGGTCGATTTAATAGCGGCAGGAAAATTTCCTGACTCACCTAATCCAAGAAAGAATCTCGCCGTACCGAATCCGAAAGCGGTTT
>JAKAJV010000061.1 GCA_021813585.1 Bacteroidota bacterium
ATACATTTTGATGTCCGCATTGTCATTCCCACGAAAGTGGGAATCCATTTTTTATCATATTTTCGCATCTTGGATACCCGCTTTCGCGGGTATGACACTCAAGCTTTATAATTTTGCGTAACATGAGCTATTTAATCTTCCGTTCACCGTTTTTCTGTTTAATTATTTACTGCGATTATTTATTTTACGCAACCAAATTTTAAGAAGCTAGTAAATGACTCCGAGCTCGAAAAAAAGCAGAATTATATTTATAGACCTTATGCGCGCCTTTGCAGTTCTTCAAATGGTGCAAGGGCACACTACCGATGTGCTGCTCTCGAACAACTATAGGAATATGGATTCGACTATATTTTCGTTCTGGTTCTTTATGAGAGGCATGACCGCGCCGATTTTTTTATTCACTGCTGGCACGGTATTTATGTACTTGTTCAGACTTGTGAATGAGCCTTTCAACTCTAATCCCAGGGTTAAGAAAGGCATAAAACGTTTTTTACTTTTGCTTGCCATTGGATACCTGTTAAGATATCCCACCCCGACTTTATTTGATTTCTCTAACGTTACGCCTGAAGAATGGAAAACTTTTTTTGCGGTAGATGTCTTGCACTTAATCGGGTTCGGAATATTTTTTCTGATGGTTATTGCATTCATTTCCGAAAAATTTAGCCTCAACGATTACGTTACTTTTTCGTTGGGTGCATTACTGTTCTTCGGGCTTTACCAGCCCTTCAGTACAATTAACTGGTTGAGGTACTTCCCCGAACCAGTTGCAGGGTATTTTTATCAAGGCAGCGGATCGAACTTCCCGTTATTTCCTTGGGCCGGTTATGTACTGGCGGGCGGTGTTCTGGGCAGCTATCTAGCCAAGCACCCGCTTATTTTTAAATCGATCAGGTTTAGTATTAGTCTTGTGGCCTTTGGAATAGGATTTATAATTTTAGCCCTTTTAGGAAACGAGCTTGAACTGCTGATTTACGGACAAACAAATTTTTGGACCACAAGCCCCAATTTAATTTTTTACAGGCTGGGAATAGTGCTTGTATTGAATTCAATTGTCTCGTTTATCTCTCTAAAGGTTGAATCTATCCCGAGAATTTTTATTTTAATTGGCAGGAATACTTTGCTGATCTATGTGGTACATCTGGTAATCCTATACGGCAGCGCCTGGAACCCGGGCTTAATTGCAATTCTGGATAAAAGCTTAAATGTTTGGCAAACCGTTAGCATGGCCCTGCTTATGATAACAACCATGACGGCAATGGTAATAGTAATCCACAAACTTAAGCTGCGCAATAAGCAGCTTGTTACTTAAGACTTATAATTTGTTTGGAATATAATTAGTAAATTACGGTAGATAAAACCATAAAGTATTTAATGCGAAAATCTTCTACAACGAATCCGGAAATATCGGACGAAGATAAAAAATTCGAGCAGTCGCTTCGCCCTTCAAAATTATCGGACTTTGCCGGTCAGCCCAAGATAACCGATAATTTAAATGTATTCATTTTTGCGGCGCTAAAGCGCGGAGACTCTTTGGATCATGTTCTTCTTACCGGCCCGCCTGGACTAGGTAAAACTACGCTTGCACATATTATTGCGCACGAAATGGGAGTAAAGCTAAAAATTACTTCCGGTCCGGTTCTGGAAAAGCCGGGTGATCTGGCCGGACTGCTTACAACGCTTGAGGAAAATTCAGTCCTCTTTATTGATGAGATACACAGGCTTAGTCCGGTTGTGGAAGAATATCTTTATTCCGCAATGGAGGATTATAAATTAGATATAATGATAGACAGCGGTCCTAACGCCAGATCGGTTCAGTTAAAGCTTCCTAAATACACTTTAATTGGCGCAACAACCAGGGCAGGCATGCTTACATCGCCGCTGCGGGATAGGTTCGGAATTAAATTCAGGCTTGATTATTACGCCTCGAATACGCTTCACAAAATTGTAGAGCGCTCCGCGAGAATATTAAATCTCTCGATAGACGAAGAGGCCTCTCTAGAGCTGGCAAAGCGTTCCAGAGGTACTCCGCGTATTGCAAACCGTCTGCTTAGAAGAACGCGGGACTTTGCTGATTTTGAAGATAAAAAAATTATAGACCTGGCTGTGGCAAAAAAAGCTTTATCCGCGCTCGAAGTAGACGAGTACGGGCTGGATGAAATGGATAAGGAAATCATCCTGGCGATTATAGAAAAATATAAAGGCGGCCCGGTTGGTCTGGGAACCCTGGCCGTGGCTGTAAATGAGGATCCCGGAACAATTGAAGAAGTATACGAGCCGTTCTTAATTCAGCAGGGCTTTATACAAAGAACGCCTCGCGGCAGGGAAGCCACAGACCTTGCTTACAAACGATTCGGAAAGACAAAATTTAATACTGATACAGCCGGCTCATTATTTGATTGAAACTTCCCCTTTTAGTTGCAAGCTTGTTATCAGCTTATTGAACCGGGAATTAATTCTTTCGGCACTGGCTGGGTAAAGTTCTTATATATTAAAGAAATTTGATCGTGCATACTCTTGGAGCCGAAATATTGTTTAGCCACCAGCGGAATAACTTCCCACAGAATATCTTCCTTTATGGCGCTCGAAAATCTTTTTATTACTGCGTCGTCCTTTTTGATGCATTCATGTAAAATGCTCGGCGTATTTTTTAATAATTCCGGTTTGTCTGTTTGGGCGGAAAAGGATGGTATTCTTAACGCGCCGCCAAGTCTCTTAACTTCCGCTTCAAGCTTTATAATCTGTTCATTCTTTTCATTTGTATATTTATGAAAGGTCTGCTTTAAGTTTTCATCTTCTATCTTCCTTAAAGCTGTTTTAAATAATAAATATTCGTCCCTGCAAACCTCTATAAGGTCATTTAAAACGGAGATCGTGTATTCTCTCATATGTTCCATATTATCACCTTAAAATTAATTCAGTAAGATTGTGTCTATTTTTTTCAGTAAAACCCGGATTACTTCTTATAGATGGTTCCGGTTAATTCTGAGAGTCATATCAACGATTCTTTTCTCCCCTGCGTAAAGTTACTTACCACTCCTTTCTTTTTTATTTAATTGTACTGCCGGATGGGCAATTTTCCTGCCTTGCCGCCAATTATAAATTATGTCCAATTTTATTTTTTAGCAGCTTGTGCAAATGTATTTCGTTTAAAACAAAACCTGAGAAAATTTATTATTTTATAACTTACAGTTGAATGATTCTTAGCACAGGATTGATAAAAAATGTATGAGAGAAAAATTTTTACATCTATTTTGCAGTAGAATTATTTTTACTGAAATAATTTTTAATGCCTACAGCTGTTCTAAAGTCGATTATGTTTTGCCGGCAATTCGTTTGTAAATTAATAATCAAAATTTAACAATGAATACGAAATATTTATTTGAATGAATGGATAGTTATTAGCATATTTACCACTCCCAAATAGTTGTTTTTTATGAAAATTATTAAATATGTAATTTACCTTTCGCCAATCATAATATTCATCGCAGCTATCTCCATTCGACAATATAACGAAGGAGCCTTAGGTACTTATTCAAATCCAATAAGAATTTATTTTACCCCGTCTGTAGATGCCAAGAGAATTTCTTTTAATGCGGTTGCACTTACGGATTATCTTCACAAGAAGACCGGCTACTATTTTACAACAGCTGTCCCGGCAAGCTATGTTGCAGTTGTTGAAGCGTTCGGCTCGGACAAGGTTGATATTGCTGCAATAAATACTTTCTCATATTTAATGGCCAATGCCAAATACGGTGCCGAGGCTAAGCTGAGAGTTGTAAGGGAAGGCAACCAGACCACATATAAAGGTCAAATAATTACTAGATACGATTCCGGGATAAATACATTAAAAGATATAAACGGAAGAACCATGGCATATGTTGATCCTTCTTCAACTTCTGGTTATATACTTCCCAAGGCTATGCTGGATTCAATGGGTGTTAAACCTAGCGAAACGGTCTTTGCTATGAGGCACGATAATGTGGTAACTATGGTTTACCAGGGGCAGGCAGCCGCAGGGGCTACTTACTACGCGCCGCCCGATACCGAGACCGGCGAGATAATGGACGCTAGAATGCGCGTGCTTAAACAGTTTCCGGATGTTGCCCAGAAGGTAAAGATTATCGGTTTTACTCAGGATATACCCAACGATCCATGGGTCTTTAGAAAAAGTCTGAACGAAACGATGAAGGAGAAAATAATAGACGCCCTGCTGGACTTTGTAAAAACTCCAGCTGGCAAAAAGGCTCTATTTGATATTTACGATATTACCGGACTTGTCCGTACAAAAGACAGCGACTACGACGGGCTTAGGAAACTATTGGAACAGCAGCACATTTCCTTTGAAAAACTAGTGAAGTAAAAATGATATTGGAAATTAAAAATCTACACAAAATATACGATAACGGTACCCATGCGCTTAAAGGTGTTAGCTTTAGCGTTAAAGAGGGAGAATTTCTAGTCGTCATCGGATTAAGCGGTTCTGGAAAATCTACTTTGCTAAGAAGTATAAACCGGCTGATTGAACCGACCTCCGGTAATGTCTTTTTCCTCGGCAAGGATATAACTCATATTAAAGGTGAAGAGCTTAGGAAGGTGAAGACTCAGATCGGTATGGTCTTCCAGCAGTTTAATCTTATTAAGAGAAGGTCTGTCTTGTCCAATGTAATTAACGGCAAGCTGGGCTCTCTGGGCACATTCGAATCGATAATAGAAAAATATTCGGACGGAGTTTACCAGGAGGCCTACAAATGCCTGGAGACTGTGGGCATCTTTGATAAAGCGAAAGTAAGAGCAGACTCATTAAGCGGCGGCCAGCAGCAGCGCGTTGCAATTGCACGTAGCTTGATGCAGAACCCGAAGCTTTTATTGGCAGATGAACCGGTGGCTTCTCTCGATCCTGCAACATCCAACTCGGTTATGCAGTATTTCGAAAAAATAAATAAAGAGCTCGGAACAACGGTTATCTGCAATCTTCATTTTTTAAGCCTTGTAAGAAGATATGCATCCAGAGTAATAGCACTAAAGGCTGGTGAGATTGTTTACCAGGGCCTGCCTTCCGACATTGATGAAACCTGGTTCAAAACTATTTACGGAGAAGAAGCCGAAGAGGTGGAAATAAGATGATTGAAAATCCCGAGCTGGAATTGCATCCGCAGCAGTTGATTGAAAAGAACAAGAAGTTGGAAGACAAGTTTAATTTTATTAAAGCCGTTATGCTCGATATATTTTTCGTCTATTACAGCATACTCGTCTTGCAGCGCGCAATTTATTATAAGTTCTTCCTCGATTTAAGAGAACTCCCGTTCTCGTGGCTGCAGGTAACTGTCCTTTTTGCTGTAAGTGTGGTAATCGGTATTAGCTGGGCTTCCACAAGGACTTCTTTATCTTGCAGGCTATTCGGAATTGCAAAGGATAACAGAGTTTCGAAGTGGACGACTGAAATCTTTGGCTGGTTCTTATTCGATATTACTTTTATTGCCGGGTGGATAGTTACTAAAATTTCAATTGTAAGTCTTTTCAGCCCTGAAGGATTAAACGGAGCCGAGCGGCTATTCAGTGCGCTCTTCCAGCCGAACTTCGGTATTTTTGATGATGCTTTGTTCGCCATGATCGAAACAATTTACATTGCACTGGTTGCCACTTTAATTTCAATTCCCCCCACTCTTTTAATAAGCTTTTTTACCGCAAGAAATTTAATGAAGGAGAATAAATTATCTTTTACGGTTTATTATATACTCAGAATCATTCTGAATTTTATCAGGTCAATCGAGCCTCTTATCTGGGCAATTATATTTTCGGTATGGGTCGGAATAGGCCCGTTCGCCGGAATGATTGCACTTCTTGTCCATACTATTGCATCGAATGCAAAGCTATATTCCGAAGCGATAGAAAGTATTGAGCAGGGCCCGGTAGAAGCAATCTCGGCCACCGGCGCAGATAGAGTTCAGGTAGTTTGGCATGCGGTTGTTCCGCAGATTGTTCTTCCGTTCCTTTCATTTACAATTTACAGGTGGGATATAAACGTAAGAATGGCAACTATAATCGGTCTTGTTGGCGGAGGCGGTATAGGAACGATGCTGATGCAGTACCAGGGGCTGGCCAGGTGGCGGGAAGTAGGACTTATTGTTATTATGATTGCGTTTGTAGTCTGGGTAATGGATTATATAAGCGCAAAAATTCGCGAAGCAATTTATTGATCTCTGAAGCAAATAAAATATTAACGGAGAACTTGAATCTTTTTTACAGCGGGAAGCAGGCGCTTAAAAATATTTCAATTGAAATCCCTTCCCAAAAGGTAACCGCGTTAATCGGTCCTTCCGGCTGCGGCAAGTCTACATTCCTGCGCACGCTAAACAGGATGAACGATTTAATACGCGGAGTTAAATTAAATGGCAAGGTAATAATCGGCGGGGAAGATATTTATACCGGCAATATAGATGTTGTTAACCTTAGGAAAAGAATAGGGATGGTATTCCAGAAAGCGAATTTGTTTCCCAAAAGCATTTATGATAATATAATTTACGGACCAAAGCTAAACGGCATACGGAAGAAAAAAATTCTTGATGAAATTGTAGAGAGGACTTTAATACAGGCGGCTATATGGGACGAAGTTAAAGACAGATTGAATGCCAATGCATTAAGCTTTTCCGGAGGGCAGCAGCAGAGGCTTTGCATTGCCAGGGTTCTTGCCGTAGAACCCGATATTATACTTATGGACGAGCCGGCAAGCGCTCTCGACCCGATAGCAACTTCCAAAATCGAAGAGCTTATCCACAGTCTGAAAGATAATTTTACGATTATTATTGTAACTCATAATATGCAGCAGGCTGCGCGCGTAAGCGACAAGACGGCCTTTTTCTACCTGGGTGAATTAATTGAATTCGATTCGACCAGGAAGATTTTTACTAATCCTACCAAAAGACAGACTGAAGATTATATCTCTGGCAGGTTCGGTTGATTAAATCAAATAATTCTGAATTTCTCTAAGACTGAAAAAAATTTATTCCTCAACAAGAATTATTTTTTTACTGAAGCTTGTAGGAGCTTATTAACTTCATAAGCAGATTTTTAGTATCGATACTTTCCTGATTGTTTACCGAAGCGCTAATCTTTCTTCCTAAAAATAAGCCCCAGCTCTGCATAACTATTTCAGATGCATTAAGCATTACTTCCTGCTCGCTTCCCGCAGAAGAAATATTTGATAATTCTTTTCTGATTATTTCTTCCTCCGCCGATAACAGGTTCTTGAAAAATGTATGCTCGTTTTCAAATGCCTTTTCTCCCACTATCTGAATTAGCGTATCCTGGATAAGCTTGTATTTTAACGGAATAGATTCCTTAAGATCGAAATAATTTAAGAAGCGCTCGCGTATAGGCATTCCTTCGCTGCCGAATATTGTTTTTATATCCTCTAGATACAAAGAGCCTTCCCAGTCTAAAGCGGCAAAGTACAATTCCTCTTTTGATTTAAAATAGCCGTATATGGTAGCCTTGCCTATACGCAAGTCCCTGGCAATTTCGTCAAGAGTTGTTTTATTTGGACCGTGCTTATCAAATCTTTTTACAGATGCTTTGATAATCTGAAGCTTTCTTTCCTTTTCCAATTCCGCCCAATTTTGTTATGAATGAATTAATCAAATTTAATTAATTTCATCATAAATATACTAATTAGCCGGGGCGGCTTTGCCTGCAGAAATTAGGTTAACAAAAATTCTATAAGCGCCGGGTACTCCGGCCGGCAGTTCTCTAAACCAATCGTAGCCGGTATAAACGAAGACACCCTTCCCGTAATGCGCATAAATTATTCCGCCTTTAAGCGGCTGCTCGCCGGGGTCGCTGCATTCAATTACCGTTTTGTATTCCGGATCCCATGTATCCGCAAAGTAAACTCCGCGCTCCTGTATCCAGCCGTCAAAGTCCTTTCCGGTAATCTTATTCGGATAATTTAATAAAGAGCTTTCCGGATCGGTAAAGGTTACTTTTGATGTTTCGTCTGTAACTCGCTCGGCTGAGATATGGAACGGGTATGGTCCGATGTTGTTTGTTACGAGATCAAAATTTTTATTGTATTGAACGACCAGCGTACCGCCGTCTTTAACATAATTTAAAAGCTCCGGCTGTTCAAATTCCATTTGCGGATTTGTATTATACAACCGGATGCCGGTTATTATCGCATCAAACTTAGAAAGGTTTGCAGTTGCCAAATTGCCGGGCTTTAGCATTGTAACATTATATCCCAGCTCCGTTAAGTTATTCGGAACTTTATCGCCCGGCCCCATTATGTAGCCGATGTTGTTAATTACTTTTTTAATATCAAGACGGATTAGCTTTGTCTGCGCTTTTGGAAATAAAGTCTGAATAGGGATATAAGAATGGTTTATCGAAACCATTCCAACATCAATGGTCCTGCCGCCGATTACTGCTTCGGCAGAAAGTTCGGCTACTGAAGCTGTCTTAGGCGGCTTTACCGAAAAGGTTAAAGGCAGCTCATCATTTTTATTTTTCAACGTAAAGGATTGTTCAGAAGGGGCAACTTCCCAACCTTGCGGAACATTTAATTTCAACATGCCGGAAACATTGCTCTCATTAGCTGTTAAAGTAATGTTGATTTTTCTTTCGCCGTCGCTCGGAAATAAGTAAACCTTATCCTCAATATTTATTGCTGCCGGAGGAACGATTACAACATCCCTAAATTCCTCGCCGTTTACCGGATCGGTCCATCTGTATATTACCGGAGTATTAAATTTCAATATCTCGTTCCCGGCTTCAATATAAAAAACCGCGGTCAGTGCCGGATCGTTTTCCGGCTTGCCTATCAGCGTCTGGTCATCCACAACATAGTCGCCCGGTCCATGCGGCTTTCTAAGCCAGTATGGCTGCGAGTATTCAGCATCGTCTGGAATTTCAATCTCCGATTTTACTTCGGCCATTTCATTGTCGGTTAGTTTTATGTTTTCGTCCTTGCTGTTCTTTTGATATGTGACCTCAACCTTTTTTAGTGTAAAAGGGAAAGACGAGCGGTTAATAATGTGTGAGTTAATTTCAACTTTTTCGCCCGGCACTGCCGAGTAATCGTCTGCGAACGATTCAATCCAAATACCCGCGCACGAACGGATTACATTAAGCAGTTCCTTTTCTTTTACCGGTATCCAGTAATTGTTTTTTAGGTTCTGCATTTCTTTATAAGCTTTAAGAAGAACCGGAATTATTTCTTCAGGCTTTGAGGGATTGAATTTTTCATCCGCCTCCTTAAGCAGGGCGCCAATCATCTTACCGCCGGTAACGCGGCTCCAAGTTAAATTTATTCCTTCAAAAATGTCATGCCCGGCAGGCTTGCCGTTGATAGGCACAAAGTAATCCGGCATATTACCCAGCCGCGCTCTTGAACCGAAGCCCTGGCTTTTATGCATGCTGCGTGCCTTGGCCGCAATTTCGGTATAAGACTCTCCCAGCATCGGGTTGTAGGCTCCTACATTTATCTTCACCAGCTTAGAAAGGTCGGTGTTGTGTCTCTTAAGGATTGGAAGCCATGCGTTCCATACAATCCGTTTAGCCTGCCACGGCTTTACGTATTTTTCAGCCAATGGCTGATGAGCCTTTGGCTCAAGCTGTTCGGGGAATTTTGTAGAGTCGCCGGAAATTTTAAAAGCTTCGGCAGCTAGAATTTCGGATGCAGTATGGTTGCCATGCCCGTCCTCCTTTGTTCCCTGGAACCTAGTAATTATAACATCCGGCCGGAATTTCCTAATTATCCAAACAATGTCCGAAAGAATTTTTTCTTTTCCCCAGAAGTCGAGTGTTTCCTTTGCAGACTTCGAAAATCCGAAATCTATAGCCCTGGAAAAGAATTGTTCAGCGCCGTCAATTCTTCTTGCCGCAAGTAGTTCCTGCGTTCTTAGTACACCCAGCATGTCTCCTTGTTCCGTGCCTACCAGATTCTGCCCGCCGTCTCCGCGAGTTAAAGATAAATAACCTGTCCTCAGCTTTCTGTCTTTTGCTAGGTAGGCAAGCAGGGCATTGTTCTCGTCGTCCGGGTGGGCGGCAATGTAAAGAACGCTGCCCAGCACGTTCAATTTATCGAGCGCCAATTTTAATCCAGAAGAGTTCATCACCGGGTTTGGCTGGCAAAAAGAATAACTGCCGGTTAAAAAGAATATAAATACAAAAAATAATCCGGTTCTAAAATTGTTTTTCACTTTCAACTACTCTCGGTTTTTTCTAAAATAATATTTACACCTGTCAAGGCGGGAAACTTTCCACTTTCTATTATAACATATAAAAATTAAAATTTAAAGAAGACCGGCAAGCCAAACTTTTCCCTGAAATCTATATCACAATTTTTTACATGAATGCAATTCATTAGCCGGTTATAAGCATTGTTTTGTTAACATGTTCAGGCGTTCTTAAAATTCACTTAATATTTGGGATATGTAAAATTAAATATTTCTTTTAATTATATTTAACAAGTTAAATTCATAATAATGTCTAAAGTATGGTAGTAGAGATAAATGATATAAAAGTTGGCGGCGGTAATCCTTTTGTTTTAATTGCCGGTCCCTGTGTTGTTGAGAGCGAAGAACTTGTAATGCGGACTTCGGAAGAGATTAAAAAAATTACCGGCGAGCTGGGCATTCCGTTTATCTTCAAATCCAGTTATAAGAAGGCCAACAGAACAAGCAAGGATTCTTTTATAGGGATAGGCGACGAAAGAGCACTTAAGGTTCTAGAAAAAGTTAAGTCGGAATTCGGGCTTACTCTGCTTACGGATATTCATTCTGTGGAGGAAGCAGAAGGCGCATCACCCGTAGCAGATGTTCTGCAGATACCGGCTTTCTTATGCCGCCAGACTGATCTGCTTATTGCAGCAGGCAGGACAGGCAGAGCTGTTAATATAAAGAAGGGGCAGTTCCTCGCCCCGGATGATATGAAATTCGTGGCCGAAAAAGTTGCCTCGACAGGGAACAGTAAAATCCTTTTAACTGAGCGCGGCTCAACCTTCGGGTATCATAACCTGGTAGTCGATATGCGGTCGTTTATTATTATGAAAGAATCCGGCTACCCGGTTGTAATGGACGCTACACATTCGGTGCAGCTGCCGGGTAAAGGCAGTACAAGCGGCGGTGAGCCGAAATTTATTAAGCCGCTTGCAAGAGCCGCTGCCGCGGTCGGTATTGATGCGCTGTTCCTTGAAGTCCACCCGAATCCTAAAGAAGCATTGAGCGATGCAGACAGCCAGCTGCCGCTTGATGAACTGAGTGATCTTCTGATCGAAGTAAAGAAAATAGACAGCGTGGTTAAAAAATTGTAAAACAGCCAGCGGATAAATTTTTTCAATTATAATTTTTTGTTAAAGTGAGCGGCGGAAGCAATCAAATAAATAAGAGCGGCACGGGAGTATTTCCTAGAGAGCTAACAAGTCTCGAAAAGGATTACTTGTTTTATTTACTGCCGGAAGATAAGCCGGGTTATAAAATTTACAGGGATAAAATAAACAATATGCTTGCTGCGGGCCTCGGCACCTCCGGCCAAGGCAGTTTAGTTTTATCATCGAGCCCGGCCGCAATTGAAGGCGCTGTTTCTTTTTCACCGGTTTTTGCCGCAGGCACTATAGAATTTGACGGCTATGAAATTGATATAATTATTCACGAGGAAATTGACGGAGAAATTGAGATAGAAATATCCAGACTGGCAGAGGTATCGGCCGCAGCCAGAGAGATAAAGAGATGGACTTACTCCCTCTGGACCCCGGGGTGTAAAGCTCCCGGCGATAATACCTGGGTAAGAGAAGAAATTCTCTCGCCCGGAAGATTTGTCTTTGTTATTGCACCGGCTCATAAAAAGCTGTGGGTATATGAATACCAAACGGGAGTAAATCATATAATTCCCGTTAGCAATTACTACAACCATCTTATGCTGGTAAAAGGCATCAGACAGCCGGATGTAGTACTAAAGCCGGCTTTATTGTTTGATGATCTGCCAAAATACAATTCGGAAGAAATAGTTTCGGCTTTCTTCCTTTACAACAAGTACATGAAGCATATAAGCCTTGTGGACAACGATATGGCAGCTGGGCAAGCGAAGGGGAAAAAGTTTTTAAAATTTTTCAAATGAGGTTAAAAATTGACATCAGACGAAATAATTAATAAGGGGAAAGAAGTAATCCGGATTGAAGCGGAAGCCGTTTCCAACCTGATGGACAGCATAGATGGTGAATTTGTAAAAGCCGTTGAAGTAATTTTTAACTGCAATGGGCGGGTTGTCTTAACTGGTATGGGCAAATCCGGACTGATAGCGCGTAAAATAGTAGCCACGCTTAATTCTACCGGTACGGCCGCAATCTACCTGCACCCCACAGACGCGCTGCACGGGGATTTGGGGATGGTTAGAAAGGAGGATGTTGTTATCCTAATTTCTAAAAGCGGCAACACCGAAGAAGTACTTAATCTTCTTCCGATGTTAAAGAGATTAAAGGTAACATTAATTGCAATGTCGGGAATTAAGAACTCGAAGCTGGGCAGGGAATGCGATATCTTCCTAAATATTGATGTGAAGGAAGAAGCCTGCCCTTACGACCTTGCGCCTACGGCATCCACTACTGCTACGCTTGCAATGGGTGACGCGCTTTCTATTGCGCTGCTGCAGATGCGGAACTTTACAGCAGAGGATTTTGCATTCCTGCATCCCGGCGGAAGCCTGGGTAAACGGCTTTCCCTGGAAATAAAAGAGATAATGATTAAAGGCGAACATATTCCCGTTGTAAATGAAAATACTTCCATAAAGGATGTAATTTGGGAGATAACCAGTAAGAGACTTGGTATTACAACCGTAGTTGGTTCCGATGGATTTTTAGCCGGCGTAATTACAGACGGCGACTTGAGGAGGCTTCTTGAAAGGACTCTCGACATAAAAGATCTATCGGCAAAAGATATAATGACGAAAAATCCCAAGGTAATGAAACCTAATTATCTTGCTTCGTTTGCTCTTCAGCAGATGGAAAATTTTAAGATTACCGCAATGATAATAGTAAGCGAAGACAGTAAACCGATCGGTATTATTCATCTGCACGATTTAATTAACTTGGGCCTGCGCCAAAGATGAAATATATTTTTGTGTTATTTATTTTCCTTACAGTTGCTGGCTGCAGCGGCGAAAAAGTTAAGCCGGTTGTCAATTCAACGCTGCAGGTAGCTAAGCTTCCCGAATACGAAGGGTGGGACGAAACTGTCTTCTTTAGCGACTCCGGCAGAACAAAAGCCATTTTATATTATAACCATCTGCGGAAATACGACCAGCCGCCTGAGACACTCCTGGATACTATTAAGGTTAGATTTTTTAACGACCGCGGCACTCAGACTTCGGTATTGACCGCATTGAAGGGAAGAGTAAACGACCTTACAGATGACTTATATGCCATTGACAGTGTTGTAGCGGTTAGCGACAGCGGTGTTACATTAAGAACTCAGGAATTAATGTGGAGAAACAAGGATAGAAAAATTGTATCCGATAAATTTGTTACCATAATTTCTCCCAAGGAAAAAATTCAGGGTTACGGCTTCGAATCGGATCAAAGCCTGAGCAATTATGTTATCAATAATATTACTTACGTAACCAGACTGGATACAACAAAGAATTAAAAATTAAAAATTAAAAATTAAAAATTAAAAGCCAGTCTACCGTCAGGTAGATTAAAAATTGTTTTAAGCCGCTGTTTGAGGAAAGTTAATAATTCAGAATGAATAAGAATTTTAAAATTATTTTTTTTTGCGGGATACTTTTTTTTACTGTGTCGAATGTTTTAGCACAGCAGCAGGAATATATTACCGTTACCGGCGAAAAAGGAATAGGCAAAACCGTAAACGGTGAAATGGTTCGCGAGTTTGTAGGCAACGTCGTTTTAACTCAAGGCAATATTAGGGTAACGTGCGATCAGGCTATCCAGTATATTTCGCGCAACGATGCCGAGCTGATCGGGAATGTGGTTGCAACCCAGGATACTCTTACGATTACCACTTCGCACGCATTTTATTACGGCAACCAGAAAATGGCGGAATCTAATTCAGGCGTAATGCTGAATGATAAAAAAGTAATCCTTACCGCGGATACAGGCATTTATTACTTCGATCTGAACAAAGCGATATTTAACAGCAACGTTAAGCTGTTCGATACCGCCTCTACACTTACTTCCGACAAGCTGACTTATTTTAAAGAGGACGGCAAGGCAATTGCAGTTAGACGGGTTAAGATTGTCGAATCGAAAAATATAATAAAAGCCGACAGCCTTATACATTTTAGAGACTCTAGGATTACCTATGCCTTTAACAATGTAAGGATAAGCGATACATCAAAAAGCTCGTTTATTTACGGAGATCATCTTGAAGATTATCCTTCTAAATCTTATTCATTGATCGACAAGAACCCGCTGTACATTCAAATAGATACATCTTACGTAAAAGAAGTCGACACTCTTTCACCCGGTAAAAATGATACTTCAATTGTAATGCAGCTAGATACGCTTGTAATTAAAGCAAAAAAAATGGAAGCCTACCGGGATACGATAAATATTTTTAAAGCGGAAGACTCGGTTGAGATAGTAAGAGGAGCCTTCGCCTCAAGGAATGACTATACGGTTTACTACCGCAGCAAGCAAGAGATTGTTACCGATAGACTGAACCGCGAGTCCCCCCAGCCCATCATCTGGTACGAGAACTCGCAGTTAACCGGCGATTCTGTTACCATAACTTTAAGAGAAAATAAAATAAGGAAGCTTACGGTAAATAGGAATGCCTTTTTGCTTTCGCAAAATGAAAAATACAGGAAAAGGTTCGACCAGCTTTCCGGAAGCAAGATAATAATTTACTTTAACGATAACGGTATAGACCTGACGGAGGTTTTCGGCGGAGTGCACAGCATATATTATTTGTACGAGGATAATTCCCCAAACGGTTTAACCAAGTCTTCCGCCGAATCGGCAAAGATTTTTTTTGAAAATAAAAAGGTTAGCACCGTAAAATTATTCGGAACTCCGACTAGCGAGTACTATCCCGAAAACAAAGTTGAAGGCAGCGAATTGGCTTTTACTCTGCCGGGATATATTCTTTATAATAACAGGCCGCAAAAGAACGAGTTACTCTCAACGCTTAAGGATAAAGAAAATTTTATAATGAATTCAAAAGCAAATTCATTTAAATTAAGACATACAATTAACAAATAGATTAAACAAATGAGCGCCACTACTTTAAGAAGCGAAGATTTAGTAAAAATTTATAAGAAGAGAACAGTCGTTAACAAGGCCTCTGTTCAGGTTTCCAAGGGAGAAATAGTCGGCCTTCTCGGCCCTAACGGCGCAGGCAAGACGACTACATTCTACATGATAGTCGGGATGATAAAGCCGGAAAAAGGAAAAGTTTTTTTGGACGATGCTGAAATTACCAAGGTACCGATGTACAAAAGAGCAAGAATGGGAATTGGCTATCTACCCCAGGAAGCCTCGGTGTTCCGCAGACTTTCAGTAGAGGATAATTTAATGGCCGTGCTGGAAATGACCGGCCTGGACGCTAAAGCAAGAAAAGAAAAATGCGAGGCTCTGCTGGAAGACCTGAGTATTACAAATATCAGAAAGAGCCTGGGCTTTCAATTAAGCGGCGGCGAAAGGAGACGGACAGAAATTGCGCGCTCGCTTGCAACCGATCCGAGCTTCATTCTGCTAGACGAGCCATTTGCCGGGGTAGATCCCATAGCAGTAGAGGACATTATGTCCATCGTTGCCAACCTTAAAAACAGGGGAATAGGAGTTCTTATTACCGACCACAATGTTCATGAGACGCTAAGCATAGTAGACAAAGCTTACATACTGATAAACGGCACTATCTTTAAGCAGGGAAGAGCGCAGGAGCTTGCAGACGACACGGAGGTAAGGAAACTTTATTTGGGTGAAAAATTTAAGCTTGACAGGTACTCGTAGGAGCTAGAAAATTAATAACTCATGCTGTATTGTTATTAACTCATGTTACGCAAAATTATAAAGCTTGAGTGTCATACCCGCGAAAGCGGGTATCCAAGATGCGAAAATATGATAAAAAATGGATTCCCACTTTCGTGGGAATGACAATGCGGACATCAAAATGTATTCCTGCGTAACATGAGTTATTAAGATAAAGTAGTGGAGTAATGGAGTAGTGGAATTTACTCCATTATTCCATTACTCCAACACTCCAAAGTTTATTTTTGTATTGGACGACTAAATAAAATTTAATCTCAAACTATGTTTTTTACTTTCCGAACAAGAACTCCAGATATCTCCAATTTCTCTTTGCCCAGGCGGCTTCGTTGTGTAAAGCGCCTGCGGCAATATAATATTTAAAATCTTTTCCCTGAACATATCCTTTCGACTCCAACGCCTTAACCATTTCGTCCAGGCCGGGTTTAAGCCTTGATTCAAGCCCCAGTGTGCCGATATCAAAATAAACACGTATATTTTTTTTCGGACCGGCATAATTAACTACATCGGGTACAAAATCTATATCTTCAATATGGAATGCAGGCGATAGGCACGCAGCTTTTGAGAAAACTTCGGGATATTCCCAAAGCAGCATAAAAGAAATTAATGCCCCGGCAGAGGAGCCGCCCACAGCAGTATTCTGTCTTTCCGGTAATGTGCGAAAATTTTTGTCTATAAATGGTTTTAAAATATCGACAACAAATTTCATATATGCATGTCCCTGCTTGGAGTCGATGTATTCTTCATTCCTGTCAATGGTGTTGTATATCCCCACGATTATAATTTCTCGAATGGCTCCTGCTTTAATCAGGCTATCGGCGCTTTCATCAAGCTGCCAATCAACGCCGAATGAAGAAGTTTGCGGATCGAAAAGGTTTTGCCCGTCCTGCATATAAAGTACGGGGTACCTTCTAGTCTTATTAGTTTCGTAGGAAGGCGGGAGCCAGACAATAACATCTCTCGGCTTTATGCCTTGGCCTTTCATCCCACGGAAATATTTTACCGTGCCGGTAATCTGTCCTTTAAATGAAGATTTGTTTTGGTCTGTTACTCCGTTCTTCCATTTTGAAATTGAAATTTTTACAACGGTATCTTTTTCAACTTTTAAACTGCTGTTGCCTGGTACCGATCCGTTAGGCGCAAGTGCTTCGTTATTCCATGAGCCCTTAGTAAATTTATATTCGATTTCGGTTTCAGTGTTAAAAGGAATGATCTTTTCGAAAGTGGAGTCGTTCAATTTAATAAGTGGAACGGCAGAGGGATTCCAATTTCCCAACTCCGGGCAATTGCCGGTAATATACACCAGTGAATCTCTTTTAATGCCTGGTGCAGTAACTTCAAAAGTTACCTTTTCTTTTTTAACCTGGGAATGAATTGAGGTAAAGCATAAAAAGACAATCAGCGGGATAAAAACTTTTTTCATTTGTTATAGTGCTATTTAAAGATATTTCCGGATTTTGATTTTTTATTTTTTGTTGTCGGTAAAAATAACAATTTTGCAGTGTAATTTTTTATATGCGCTATAAATTACAATTTATGTTTGGCTAAAGATAACCGTACTTACAATTTTTTATGCAGAACAAAAAGTTTAAAATAAAAGATGAAGCCGTTGAGCTTTTTAACTTAATAAAGACGCTCGACAAGAAAGTAGTTACGGTGCTGCTTTCGGTTTCTGTACTTCAGACTGTTTCTTGGTATTATACCTCGCGTACTTTTTTCAGGCAGAATTTCTTTAATCTACTGAGCTCAAATCCGGCTGTACTGTTTTATGAGTTCGGCTATTGGTATGCGGGAGATTTTTTTACGCTGTTCATACTCCCGTTTTTAATTATCAAATTTATACTGAAAGACAGAGTTGCCAATTACGGAGTTACAGTGGGGGATTATAAAGCGGGCTTAAAATTGTCGGCCGTGTTCATAATTATAATGGTTCCGGTAATCTGGTTTGCATCTTCCGAGCCGGCTTTTATCATCACTTATCCGCTGCTGGTCTCAGCCAGGAATTCCTGGACGATCTTTTTCATTTACGAGCTTGGGCTTATTGTTTATTTATTCGCGTGGGAATTCATATGGCGCGGATTTATGCTTTTCGGTTTAAAAGAAAAATTCGGATATTACGCCGTGATTATTCAGATGATTCCGTTTTTAATTTTGCACAACGGCAAACCGCCTGCCGAAACTTTCGGTGCTATAATAGGCGGAATAGCGCTCGGTATTTTAGCATATAGAACAAGGTCTATCTATTATTGCGTAATTACTCACTCCGGTGTTATGTTTACCATAGACATATTCTCAACTCTGCGCTACCGGGCGGGTGAATTCGGTACAGGGATAAATTCTTTTATACATGTTTTAAAACAAATTGTTTGAGGTTAAGAAATGAAATTTTCTTTGAACATAGATCATATTGCCACTTTAAGAAACGCCAGAGGCGAAGACCAGCCCGACCCGGTTACCGCTGCTCTTATTGCAGAGCAGTCCGGGGTAGACGGCATAGTAGTTCATTTAAGGGAAGACAGGCGGCATATAAACGAAAGGGACGTCCGGCTTCTCCGTGAGTTGATTACTACTAAGCTTGATCTGGAAATGGCTGCTACTGATGAAATAATCAGGATCGCATGCGATGTAGGTCCCGAGCTTTCTACAATAGTGCCGGAGAAAAGACAGGAGCTTACTACAGAAGGCGGGATTAACGTTATCGATAATATAACAAGGCTTAAGGAAGCTATTAAAGACTTGCACAACTCGGAGATACTTGTATCTTTGTTCATCGAGCCCAACCTTGACCAAATTGATGCCGCCGCAGAAATTAGTTCCGATTTCATAGAAATTCATACCGGCGTGTTTGCCAATGCAATTACTGAAGAAGAACAATTTGACGAGCTTGAAAAAATTAGAATAGCAGTTAAGCATGCAAAGAAGCTTGGCCTTGGCGTTAATGCTGGTCACGGTCTGGATTACCAAAACATAAAAATATTCAGAGAAGTTCCGGACATAGATGAAGTAAGCATTGGCCATGCAATTATTGCCAGAGCAGTGTTTACCGGCTTAAAAGAAGCTGTGCGGGAAATGATTAGACTTATTAGATAAAATGAAACCCGGTTGGATTAAAAATTATTTCTGTGCGATAAAATTCTTTTCCGCACTTACTTTTTTATTTTTCGCATATACTGCCGATGCACAATATAAAAATGTAAGAGTGGACAGGCCGGGTACTAGGGATGCCGAGGAAGTTTCAATTTCTATAAATCCTGTTAAGCCCGAGTTTTTGGCAGCAGGCGCAAACTTAAATTATTTTTTTAGCTCCTCGAATAACGGTTTGGTCTGGACGCAGAGCAGCATGCAGTCTGCATTCGGTGTGTGGGGCGATCCGTGTCTGCTGTACGACGGTCTGAGTAATTTGTATTTTGTACATCTATCCTACCCGCCGCCGGCTGTAGGCAGCTGGATCGACCGGATAGTCGTTCAAAAATCTACGGACAACGGATTAACTTGGAACAGCGGCATTGGTGTAGGACTGAATCCGCCGAAGCAGCAGGATAAAGCCTGGTTGGGCGTTGATCTTTCCAGCCAAAAATATAAAAATAATTTATACCTGGCCTGGACTCAATTCGACAAATACGGCAGCAATTCACCGCAAGACAGCAGCGTAATTTTATTTTCACGTTCAACCGACCAAGGAATAAACTGGTCTAGCCCGGTAAGAGTAAGCGACCGTGCGGGGGATTGTCTGGACAGCGATTCCACCGATGAAGGCGCAGTTCCGTGTGTCGGACCGAATGGAGAAGTTTATTTGAGCTGGGCTGGTCCGTTGGGAATTATGTTTGATAAGTCTACCGACGGGGGAGTAACTTTCGGCAAGGATATCTACGTAACCGATCAGCCGGGAGGATGGGATTTTAATGTTGCCGGAATTTTCCGGTGCAACGGTCTGCCAGTTACTGCCTGCGATACAAGCCATTCGGTTTATAGAGGGAATATCTATATCCTTTGGTCGGATCAAAGGAACGGCGAGACCAATACAGATGTTTTTTTAATTAAGTCTACCGACGGCGGAAACACTTGGGGTAAAACCGTAAAAGTAAATAATGATAATTCGGATACGCAGCAGTTTTTTCCGTGGATGGCAATTGATCAAACTACCGGGTTTATTTATGTGGTCTTTTACGACAGGAGAAATACGATGCATGCCGCTACGGATGTTTATCTAGCAAGGTCATCTGACGGCGGGGACAGCTTCCAGAATTTCAAGATCAGCGATTCGTCTTTTACTCCCGATGCAAGTATTTTTTTCGGCGATTACACAAACATTGCAGCTTACAAAGGAAGAATATATCCTATCTGGATGAGAATGGATGTCGGCTCTTTAAGCATCTGGACGGCACCGCTGAGCGATTCGGATTTGGTAACGAGCGTATCCGGTTTGAATCCGTCAGTTAATAATTTTGAGCTTATGCAAAACTATCCCAATCCGTTCAATCCGGCTACAAAATTGTCATTTGTCATTGGTCATTCGTCATTTGTTTCATTAAAAGTTTATGACGTTTTGGGAAGAGAAATTGAAACGATTGTAAATGAAGAAAAGCCTACGGGAATTTACCGAGTTGATTTCGACGGCAGCAAGCTTGCAAGCGGAATATATTTTTATAGAATTGAAGCCGGAGAGTTTATACAAACTAGGAAAATGTTATTGATCAAATAAAATTTTGAAAAATATTATTCAACCAAATAGGTTGAATATTAACGCCCCGTTTTTTATTTTGGCACAAACAAAGAATGCGGTCTAATGAACTAGATAGTTTTAATCGGCGATATAGTGGGCTCTAAAAATATTAAGAGCCGCGCTGCCGTTCAAAAAAGACTTAACAAGCTTTTAAGCAGCATAAATGAAAACAGCAATTCGCTGGATTCGCCCTTTACCATAACTTTAGGGGATGAATTTCAGGCGCTGTATAAAGAGGCGGATAAAATTTTTAACGATATATGGAAAATTATGTTCGCATTGTATCCCGAACGCGTAAGGTTTTCAATCGGTGTGGGCAAATTAAATACAAAGATAAACCGCTGGCAGGCAATCGGTATGGATGGTCCCGCATTCTACAGCGCAAGAGAAGGTCTTAACCGGCTGAAAGCTAATTCATATCTGCTGTGTATAAGCGGTAAGGATCTGGATAACAGCGAGCTGATAAACCAGATACTATTCTTCGTTTCTTTTTCAATTAAAAAATGGAAATATACCAGGATGAATATTTTTAACTTCCTATTGGAAGACATGCCGGTAAAAAGCATTGCACGGAAATTAAGAATGTCCGATAAGGCGGTTTATAAGAATATTGATACCGGCGGAATGTACTTAATGATAAATATTTTCGATGAAATAACTAAAGGGCACTTCTAAAAACTCTTAAATTCTTCATGTACCTTGTGAAATCTTTTCGCTTTCTACGTTTTAGGTTTTAAATTAGGCCGTTTTTAGAAGTGCCCTAAATCTTTAAATGCAGCCGGAAGGAAAGCTTAATGCTGCAATTTTATTTTTTATTTCCTAAATGACTCTTAAACAAAAGCTAGACTATCATTATAAAGCCTTCGACAAAACAAAAATCTCACCCGACCCGCTTCAGTTCCTTCATCTGTTCGCCGATGAAAAAGATATTGAAGCTGCCGGGTTTATATCTTCAATATTTGCCTACGGCAACGTTAAACAAATAATTAATACGCTGGATAAAATATTTTTAATAGCAGGTAAAAGTCCGTTCGATTTTATTTTTAATTTTCATAAAATGGGAATCCCCGGCGGGATGAAAACCTTGAAGCACCGTTTCTACACAAGCGAAGATATAACCGTCTTGTTTACCGTGCTGAACATGATTTACAATGAGTACGGAATGCTTAAATACCTCTTCCTAAAATTTTATAAACCGGGCGAGCCCGATATAAAAAATACTCTTTCGAGGTTTTCAAATTTCTTTTTAGAATCTGTACAGAAGGTGAATGAGGGAAATTTAACGCAAGGATTAAGATTTATGTTTCCTCTTCCCGAGCTTGGAAGCGCATGCAAGAGGATGAATTTATTTTTAAGGTGGATGATTAGGGAAGACGAACTAGATTTCGGAATCTGGAATGAAGTACCGAAAAATAAACTAATAATTCCAGTAGATACACACGTTGCCAGGATATGCCGGACTCTCGGCTTAACGGAACGCCGTAACGTAAGCTGGAAGATGGCCGAAGAAATTACACAAAGCTTAAAGAAGTTCGATCCGGCAGACCCGGTTAAGTACGATTTCGCAATTTGTCATATCGGTATGCGCAAATTGGCATTTTAAATTTTGGTGAATAATAAGTTTGTATTTATAGCAATTTATTCAAATATTTACCTTCAATTTTTCTCTATATAATTTTTAAGGAGTAATCCAATATGGCAGAAAACAAGTCCCCTGCTGAAGAGTTCAAGCCTTATATTTCCCCAAAAGATTTCATACCGGAATTTACTTTAAAAGCAATAATCCTCGGCGGAATCTTCGGTATTATATTCGGTGCTTCTTCCGTTTACTTAGGATTAAAAGTGGGAATGACTGTTAGTGCATCAATACCTATTGCAGTATTAGCCATTTCGGTTTTTAAGAAATTTGGAAATGCTACCATTCTTGAAAACAATATTGTTCAGACAATCGGTTCGGCCGGAGAGTCGGTTGCAGCCGGTGTTGTATTTACTATACCCGCGCTGCTTTTTCTACCGGGCGGCATGGCATACTTTAAATATTTTCAGATTTTTGTTCTTGCATTAGCCGGAGGTGTTCTAGGTGTTCTTTTTATGATTCCCTTAAGAAGAGCCTTGATTGTTAAAGAACATGGTGTCCTTCCTTATCCCGAAGGAACTGCCTGCGCTGATGTTCTTGTAGCCGGTGAAAAAGGCGGGAACCTTGCAAAGAAAGTTTATTACGGTTTGGGAATTGCTTTCCTTTATAAATTTTTAATGTCAATTCTGGGGTTGTGGAAAGATGTACCGACGTATGTATTCGCCAGAAAATCAGCTTTGCCTAACGCTACTATTAACGGCGAAATAACTCCTGAACTTTTAGGCGTGGGTTATATTATCGGTCCCAGGATTGCAGGCATAATGGTTGCCGGAGGTGTGTTATCTTGGATTGTACTTATTCCGCTTATAACACTTCTCGGCGATCAGTTAACTTCTATCTTTCCACCTGGAGCTAAGCTTATTTCGCAGATGTCGCCGAGTGAAATATGGAATAACTATATTAGGTACATCGGTGCGGGTGCGGTAACATTCGGTGGATTAATTACATTAATTAAATCCATCCCTACAATCGTCAGCGCCTTCTCGGATTCATTTAAAGATATAAAAGCCAATAGAGCCAACAAGCAAAATAATGTAGCAGGAAATGTTGAAAGAACCTCGAAAGATATTCCTTTATCAATCGTATTAGGCGGAAGTCTGTTGCTGGTTATTTTCATGGCGATAATACCTTCTATACCTACAAACTTTCTGTCGTCTGTTATGGTTGTAATTTTCGGATTCTTCTTCGTAACGGTTTCATCAAGGATTGTAGGGCTTATAGGCTCATCTTCCAATCCGGTATCGGGAATGACCATTGCGACTTTAATGGCAACTTCATTGATATTTGTCGGCATTGGCTGGACCGGAAGCTTTTATGAACCTCTTGCACTTGTCGTTGGTTCGGTTGTTTGTATTGCTGTAGCAAACGCCGGTTCAACATCCCAGGATTTGAAGACCGGATTTTTAGTAGGTGCTACTCCGGTAAAACAGCAGGTCGGGTTGATAATCGGTGTGCTTGTTTCTGTAGTAGCAGTAGGGTTTACACTCTTACTACTTGAGCGTACTGTAGGAGTAGGACAAATCACTCCACAGCATCCCGAACCCTTACCGGCTCCGCAGGCAATTTTAATGGCAACAGTAATAAAAGGACTGCTAAGCCAGAATCTTCCGTGGGCGCTCGTGCTTATCGGGATGGGGCTTTCGCTTGTTATGGAGCTGTCCGGAGTATCATCTTTAGCATTTGCGGTTGGAGCTTATCTTCCTTTATCAACCACTACTACAATTTATGCAGGCGGACTGATAAAATGGATTGTAGATAAGAGGAAAAAAACCGGCAAAGAAGAATCAGATATCGGACCGGGTGCTTTGTTCAGTTCGGGTTTAATTGCAGGCGGAACAATTACAGGAATTTTAGTCGCGGTATTAATCGGCTGGACCGTTGGGCATGATTCCTCAGGGAATGCAATTACTTTTATCGACAAAGTACATCAGACAGTGCTTGGTATTTTCTCCAGTGGAGCTACCGGAACTTTTGCAGATTCCCTGGGCGGCTGGGGCGATATTCTCGGCTTAATATTCTTCGGACTGCTTTCATTCTTATTATATAAGGTTGCAATGAGCAAGGAAGACAAGATTTAATTTTAATTTATGAAACGGGGACCACAATGATTCAAAACAGTTTGAAGAAAGAACCATCTGCCTTTTTTAGGTGGGTGGTTCTTTTGTTTGTTAGTCTGGCAATGTTCGGCAACTATTATGTGTACGATAGTATAAGTCCGCTAGCCGATCTTCTTGCCAAACAGCTTCATTTTTCCGATTCCAATATCGGGCTGCTGAATGCTATTTACAGTATTCCCAACGTATTCATGGTATTGATCGGCGGAATTATAATTGATAAAATCGGGACGCGGGTTTCAACATTCGTCTTTGCGCTGCTTTGTCTTTTAGGCGCAGGCACTACGGCTTTGGGCGGAAGCTTAATTGTGATGGCTTCAGGGAGATTAATATTCGGGTTGGGTGCCGAGTCTTTGATTGTTGCGGTAACCACTATCATCGGAAGATGGTTTAAAGGCAAGGAACTGTCGTTTGCATTCGGATTGAATTTAACCCTTGCACGCCTCGGCTCGTTTGCCGCTCTTAATTCTCCATCGTGGGGAAAGGAGTTTTACAATAACTGGCAAATGCCATTAATTATTTCTGTAATTGCTGCGGTCATCTCTGTTGTTTCGGTAATTATCTATTGGGGATTGGATGTCCATGCAGCCAAGAGTTTTTCTCTCCGCCAGGTTCCTAAGCAGGATGAAATCCGCTTCAGGGAAATTTTTTCTTTCTCCAGGTCCTATTGGTATGTAGTGCTGCTTTGCGTTACATTTTATTCAGCAGTATTTCCCTTTCAAACATTCGCCGTTAAGTTTTTTATGGAACTTCACGGTGTAAGCCGTGAATTCGGCGGATTTCTTTCCAGTATGCTTACGCTATCAGCCATGGTGCTTACTCCGTTGTTCGGATTATTTGCAGATTATTTCGGCAGGCGATCGATGCTGATGATGTTCGGCTCGCTTCTTTTAATACCTGTTTACCTGCTTATGACTTATACGCAAATCAATTTATTTATACCAATGGCTGCAATGGGATTGTCGTTTTCGCTTATCCCGGCAGTTATGTGGCCCTCGGTTGCTATAATTGTTGATGAGTCGAAGCTTGGTACGGCTTACGGCTTGATGACGATGATTCAGAATATCGGACTTGCAGCATTTAATTTAACTATCGGTCTGGCAAACGATGCTAGCGGCAGCTACACTATGGGAATGTGGATCTTTTCAGTTCTGGGATTTCTAGGAGTAGCTTTTTCTATACTTTTAAGGAAAGTCGAAACTGAACCCGGCGCTCACGGACTGGAAATGGGAATAGGAAAAAAAGTTCAAGATCAAGTTTAAGTTTAAGATCAAGTTTATGTTTATATAGTTCAAACGGGATCAGTTTTTTGTTCATGCTTAATTGAAGTATTAAGAATGACCTTTTAGAGTTTCCGTTTATTGTTTAATTTTTATAAAAGCTAATAAAGTTGTTCGGATAAAATTATCTAATTTATTCTATGCCTGTTATTGAAACTTACGAATTAAGAAAAGAATATGATGGCTTGGTGGCTCTGGAAAGCCTGAACCTTCAAGTTGAAAAGGGAGAAATATTCGGGCTGCTAGGGCCTAACGGCGCCGGCAAGACTACTACGCTAATGACTTTGACCACGTTGATTAAGCCTACACGCGGTACCGCAAGTGTTAACGGGTTTGATATTGTAAAGCAGCCTTCACAAGTCCGTAAGTCGATTGGCATTGTTTTCCAGGATCCCAGCTCGGACGACATATTAACCGGCTATGAGAATTTGAAACTCCACGGTATGCTTTATTCTATGCCTGCTTCGCTTAGAGAAGAGAGAATACGTGAGGTGCTGGAGCTAGTCGATCTTGCCGACCGCAAAGACGATATGGTAAAAAAATATTCCGGCGGAATGAGAAGAAGACTAGAAATTGCCAGGGGACTTATGCACCGCCCGAAAATCCTTTTTCTGGATGAGCCGACACTCGGTCTCGATCCACAGTCGCGCGAAAATATTTGGAAGTATATAGAAGATTTATCCAGGCAGGGACAGATGAGTATTATTATAACCACGCACTATATGGAAGAAGTAGACCGGCTGTGCAGCAGGCTGGCGATTATAGATAAAGGAGTGGTGGTTGCTATGGATACCCCAGCCAGCTTAAAAAAAATTATCGGCGGTGAAGTAGTAGTAATGAAAATAAATAATCCCGATGTGGAAGCTGTAAGGGAACTCAACTTCGTTAAGAAAATAGAAATTAAGAACGAGCTTGTTTACCTTACTGTTGAAGATGCCGGGCAAAACCTGCAGCAAATTCTGCACGTAGCAGGCAAAGTCGATTCGGTAGAAATACATTCTCCCACTTTAAATGATGTCTTTCTGCATTTTACAGGAAGAGAAATAAGAGAAAATTCGCCCGAAGGCGGATGGGGGCAAAGAGTAATGAACTTAAGGTCAAAGAAATGAGCGAGCTAAACGGCATAGCCGCAATATGGTATAGAGAGATTAAAGTTTTCTTAAGAGAAAAATCCCGTATTGTCGCATCAATAGTTAATCCTATCCTTTGGCTGTTAATTTTTGGCGGTGGATTGGGCGCCAGCATTTCAATATCCGGGATAAACTACCAGACATTTATATATCCCGGAATCTTAATACAGGCTGTGCTTTTCTCATCTATCTTTTTCGGCGTGTATATAGTTTGGGATAGGAAAATAGATTTCTTAAAGGAAGTACTGGTTGCGCCTATTTCGCGCACTTCAATCTTCATCGGAAAGATAATCGGCGGGGCAACCGACTCGCTTATTCAGTCTTTAATATTGTTATTCATCGGATTAATTCTGGGAAAGCTTGGTGTAATACCCGGGCTCCATCTCGGTTTTATTGAAATCGTAACTTCACTTGTAGTTTTATTTTTTACTACTACTTCCATGGTTAGTATCGGATTGATTATCGGTTCGAGGATGGAAAGCCCGGAAGGCTTTCAACTTATAACAAGCTTTTTATTGTTTCCTATATTTTTCCTTTCAGGCGCGCTGTTCCCCATAAATAAACTGCCGGTTTGGCTGGCATCCCTAACCTTTATCGATCCGTTGACGTATTCTGTTGACGGGCTTAGGAGCGTTATTCTCGGTGCGTCTCAATTTAACCTTGCGCTAGACCTCTGCGTGATAACCGGTTTTTCAATTGTTGTAATTATTATCGGGACATTTGCTTTTGAAAAAATGAAAGTTTGAATCCACGATTTAATCAAATCAGCCAAAGCCGGACTTTTAATTTAGAGCATTCAGCTTTACAACCGGAAATAAATTCTACCTTTATAACTCATGTTACGCAAAATTATAAAGCTTGAGTGTCATACCCGCGAAAGCGGGTATCCAAGATGCGAAAATATGATAAAAAATGGATTCCCACTTTCGTGGGAATGACAATGCGGACATCAAAATGTATTCCTGCGTAATATGAGTTTATAAATTATGCTGCAATTCCTTTTTAGAAATTTTATTGTTATGTTAACATATATATCGATTTAAGGTTATATGCAAACTAACAGATCAATCTTCATACTGATTGTCGTTGCCGGATTTTTTGTCCAGTCCGATTTTTTAAATGCGCAAACATTCGGTTTCGGCTGCTTAGGATTGGTTGGAGGGTACGGAGGCTACAGCTACCAGGTATATAATCCTAAAGGTTTAAACGATTACGTAAATAGCTTTAATGCATTGTATAAGGACTCACTATCATCGGCCTTAGGTAATTTCGGTAAAGCACGCGGATACAGAGTGGGGATAAATCTTTTCCGCGCTGATATAAAAGGTTTTATTTTAACAACAAAAGGTTTCTACCAGTATTTAATTGAAAAGAATTCAACGGATATTATCTCTTCGAACGGTAAATCGACGGTAATTTACGAAGTGGACTTAAAGAACTGGGGAGTAGGAATAGATCTCGGAACTTCAATTTCCGGTGCGCTAAGCTGGAAGGTTATTGATGCGGCTGTGCTTTTTAATTACGCCACGTTTACCAATACATTAAATTCACCTGGGCCAACAACTATAGTAGTTAAATATAATAATGAAAAGTCGACGCTCGGCTACACTATAGGTACAGGCTTTATTCTAGCCGTAATTGATCAGTACATCAGCATCGAAGGGACCGCCGGCTATACGGTCTTTTCAATCGACAAAATGAAAGCCGACGACGGTACGGAACTTACTTCCTCGGTCAGTTCAACAGAGCCGATGAGGAATTTTATCTCTAGCGGCGGCTTTAATGCTGTTGTTCAGCTTAATATCGGATTCCCTCTCTGACGGATAACCGTTTATAATATTCATCATGAATATGATTAGTCGGCATAATAAAAAAGCCTACGGTTATACTCGACGGAAAAATAATAATGAAGGATGGATCGCTGGCAGAAGGGATTGGATAAATTCCGGATTTTTAGGATTGCAAGTTGTAATTATTTTTTTTTAGATGCAAAGAATTTTTTTATAAAAAATTTCATCTCTGTTTATTTGCTTTATTATTAATTTTTTACATACGTTTAGTTCAGTAAACGAAACTCTGTTTCATCATAAATATTATTTATTCTGAATATAATTAACGTTGACAATAGTTAAAAAAAAGTTTACTTTTTTCATGTAAATTTTATTGAATTAACACACACTAAAAATTGTTTTGTTGAACTTATAAATGCCTGACCGTAGTATTATACAAGTCTTTCGGATTAATAAAGGAGTATAAAAATATGAGGTCATTGTTACTATTAGGCCTGCTAACATTATTTACATTATCTAACCTTTCATTCGCAGCATCCGGTAAAATTACTGGAACCGTAAGAGATGCTAAGACGCACGAACCTTTAATCGGAGCTAATATAATTATTGAAGGGACATCTCAAGGGGCTGCTTCTAATATTGACGGTTATTATGTTATTCTAAATGTTCCCCCAGGAACATACTCTCTTAAAGTTTCAATGATTGGGTACGCCGCTCAAGTTATTGAAAATGTTAGAGTAAATATAGATCAAACAACAAATCTTGATATATCTCTAGTTGAAAAATCAATTCAAGCTCAAGAGGTTGTTGTAATTGCAAAAGCTCCGGTAGTTCAAAAAGATGTTGCTGCCAGTAGGGTAAATCTTGATGCAAAGGAGATAGCTAATCTTCCTGTAACTAGTGTTTCTTCTGTTGTAGGTTTACAAGCAGGAATACAATCAGGTCTGGTTATCAGAGGCGGCAGCTCAGATCAAACCGGTTTTATGGTTAATGGGCAGATGTTGCGCGATGAACGCGATAACACTCCCTTTACCGGGATAAGCTATACTTCTATCTCCGAAATACAAGTACAAACCGGCGGGTTTAGCGCCGAGTACGGAAACATACGCGCTGGCCTAGTTAACATTGTTACAAAAGAAGGCGATAGAAATAAGTATACGTTTAGCATGATTGCCCAAATTAGCCCTCCAACTCAAAAACATTTCGGAAGTTCTCCTAATGCTTTGGACTCATATTGGATCCGTCCTTATTTGGAACCTGGAGTATCGATGTACGGAACTCAAGCTATTAACCCCGCAACCGGTAAGCCATATTGGGATGCTTATACACAAGCTCAATATCCTCAATTTGACGGCTGGATTGCAGTTGCCAACAAGACCTTGCAAGACAATGATCCTAGCAATGATTTAACACCTGAAGCCGCTCAAAAGCTTTTTTTATGGCAGCATAGAAAAGATGTAAATGTTGTTAATCCGGATTATGTGCTTGATGCAAGCTTTGGAGGACCTGTACCTTATGTAGGTGATTATTTAGGCAACCTAAGGTTTTTTGCTTCATATAGAACTACGCAAACTGAGTATATGATTCCGTTAGCAACTCCAGGAGTTAAAGATTATACCGGTCAGTTGAAATTGACCTCTGATATTGGTGAAGGAAAAAAGTTGATGGTTCAAGGGTTGATTGCACAAGTTCAGGGAACAAATAATAACAATGTAGGCCTACCGGGTTATTTTTCTTCACCGAACAATGAATCAACTGCTTTGTCCCAGGTTAATTACATTGATGCCAGAATTTTTACAAATGATTATTGGGCGCCGACAACCAAAGATATATATTCTTTTGGTGGAAAATATACTCAAGTTTTAAGCCCTAGAGCTTTTTATGAAGTTGAAGCAAATTCATTCACTTCTAAATATAACACAGACCCGGGTAGAGCAAGAGATACCAGTAAAATATATTTATTCGGAAATAATTATTATACAGATGAAGCTCCCTTCGGCTTTTTCCAATATCCAACTATTGGTGTCGACGGTTTAAGAATGAGCGTCGGATTTAGCAATTCGCGCGATACAAGCGTGGTTTCTGATTATAATATTAAATTCAAATTACAGGATCAAGTGGATAGGTATAACGAAATTAATACGGGAGCTGAATTCCATTACACAGATAATAATGTGAATTATGGATCAATAGATATTTATCTTCCCTCAGGAAGGTCTTCTTCTCATTGGCATACTTTCCCTATTAGAGGCGCCTTGTGGGCACAGGATAAATTGGAATTCGAAGGCATGATTGCAACTCTTGGATTGCGTTTGGATTATTCTGACCCTAACGGATATTGGTATAATTACTCACCATACACATCTGCATTTCAGGCTGCCTCTAGCCCTATAGATTTTGATACGGTTTTAGTTAGAGTAAAAGCAATTAAACAATTAGATATAAGCCCTAGGCTAGCCATCTCTTTCCCAATTACAGATAATAGTAAGCTTTATTTTAACTACGGACATTTTAGACAAATGCCTACGCCGGATGATATGTATTTAATTAGGCGATATTCGGATAACAACGCAGTTGTACGAGTTGCAAATCCTGATGCACCCTTAGAAAAAACCGTTGCCTACGAGTTGGGATATGAACAGAATGTAATGGACCAATTGTTAGTTAGAGTTGCTGGTTATTACAGGGATAATTCATTACAATCTACTACAATTAATTACCAGAGTAGTGATAATAAGGTAAATTATAATGTGGTCCAACCGAATAGCTATGGTGATGTGCGGGGTTTTGAAGCGACTTTAACAAAGAATAGAGGCAGCTGGGTTCAAGGGTTTATAAATTATACTTACATGGTTAGTACCTATGGTAATTTCGGCTTTGGTACTTATTATCAAAATCCGGCAGAGCAAAGAAGATATGAAGCAATTACTACTTCTAACTATCAAACTAAACCGGTGCCGGCTCCGTATGCAAGAGCTAATATAGATTTCTTTACCCCGTCCGATTTTGGGCCTATAATTGGCGGGCAACATTTATTGGGCGACTGGAGGATTAGTGTTATAGGTACATGGAACTCTGGACAGTGGATAACATGGACGGGCGGAGGCTCGGTTCCTGGAATATCAAACAATCTTCAATGGAAAGATTATTGGAACGTTGATATGAGATTGACGAAGACTCTAAATTTATTTGGTGTAGACTTACAACTTTTCTGTGACATTAGTAATTTATTTAATTATAAGTTTATGTCTCAATATGGCTTTTATAATTATGTTGACTATAATAATTATATGATGTCTTTACATTTACCGGCAGAGGTTGCTAACCAGATAACAGGTTATAGTAATATTCCGGGCAGTGATAGACCGGGCGATTACCGCGTTGGAGATTATCATTCATGGGCTGAAATTCAAGCTGCGCCTCCGGCTCAAAGAGATCAGTGGATTAAAGATAAAGCATATATCGATATGCCTAACTTAACTTATTCTACTTTCCTTAATCCCAGACAAATATTCTGGGGCTTAAAGGTAACTTTTGCAATAAATGATTAATAAAAGTAATCTCAGATAGAGGAATAAATGAAATTGAAATCTAGAATAAAATTATTTGTAACTATTGCAGCTGTTCTTTTATCGCTGCCGGTTCATAACATTGCCTATGCTCAATACAACAACAAATGGATGACTGCCGGTTCCTTCCAGGATTGGTATTCGGAAATAGGTTGTGAGATTGAAGAGGGATTTGTTAAAAGGCAGCAATACGGAGGGCAATGGCCTGCTTTATACCCATATCAAGATAGTAAAGCAGCACGCGGGTTTTGGATTGGGGCTAGAAACTTTACAGATGAAACCGGTGCGAAATGGAATTGGAAAGTTGTACACGTTGGTCCTCGTGTAACAGGCGCAGGAGAGTTCTTCCCTCAAGAATTTAAAATGATAAGCAAGTTTGATTATCCGCAGGTTTTTGTAGACGGTACCCCATCTTACAATAACCCTGCAGAAATTGATGAAGTTGATCCTTCAATTAAACCGGATTTGGAGCTAGTTAATGTAGTGAATGATCAGCTAGGCCTTACTATGACGCGAAAAATTATGCAGTTTAGCCAACAGTATAATGATAATTATGTTATCTATGATTATACTTTTACCAATACGGGCAATACTAACGGAGATTCCAAAATCGAGCTTCCCAATAATACATTAACAGGAGTCTATTTTTATTGGCAGTATAGAAATGCTAGCAACGAAGAGACTCGCGTTGAGATTGGTGACCCTACTGCATGGGGTAAAAACACTATGAATGATGCCCGCGGCGACGGAACCGATAACATTGCAAAATATAACGATCCGCCCGATCAGCGCTTTAGGGCGCAATGGTCTTATCATGGTCACTTCCCTCCATTTACAAAATATGACAATATAGGCGGACCACTGTGGACTGCTGCTACCTTTGTACCGGCTGGAGATACTGTGGGGAGGTTGTCTGCAATACAATATTATGGTGTAGTTACATTACATGCAGATACATCACCTGATGATACTTCAGATGATATAAACCAACCTTCAACTACCAATTATATAATGTCGGATAGCAGCTATGAATCCAACAACGATGCTTTTAACGAATCAAAGATGTTGGTCGAATACTATGTTATGTCTCGCGGGCACGATACTCCAAGGCATGTTTGGGTCGTTCAACCTGATGGAAAATTTGATCAGCCGACTGGAGATCCTTCGTTAAATTCGAGCGGTGGTTATTCCTTTGGTAACGGCTATGGCCCATACACTATTAAACCCGGCCAAAGTGTTCACATTGTAGTTGCAGAAGGTATTGACGGTTTAAGCCGGGTAGCTGCTACAAGAATTGGCATAGAGTATAAAAAAGGTTTAATTTCCGCCAAGCAAAAAAACGATTCCGTTTTTACCGGTCAAGATTCTTTATTCCAAACTTTTAGAAGAGCAATAGAAAATTATAATAGCGGTTATAATATAACTGAACCTCCAAAGCCTCCTAAAACGTTTAATGTTACTTCCGGCGGTGACAGGATTACATGTTCATGGGATTTATTTGAGTCAGACCCCAACATAGACCATTTTGAACTGTGGCGGGCTACCGGCCAGTACGATAGTACTTATCATTTGGTTGCAACAATTCCGGCAAGCGGCACTAGTTACAGTTATGATGATACTTCTCCAATTCGCGGAATATCTTATTATTATTACGTTATTGCCGTGGGCAAAGATGGTTTAGAGAGCAATAGATATTACACCCAGACGTATGACCCGGCAACTTTAAAACGACCGGCAGGAACCAGCATGGATCAAATAAGAGTTGTACCAAATCCTTACAATATTTCCGCTGCAAAACAATTAGGCTTTGGTGACCAACAAGCCAACCGGTTGGCATTCTTTAATATACCGGGTCAATGCACAATTCGGATATACACTGAAATTGGAGAATTGATTAAAACAATATATCATACTGATGGAAGCGGCGATGCATACTGGGATTCTGTAACTTCCTCAAACCAGATAGTTGTTAGCGGTATTTATATAGCCGTAATAGATAACAATATTACCGGCAAAAGAAAAATAGTAAAATTTGTAATCATACGATAATCTAGAATAATACAAAATATGAGTATTATAATGAAAAACAAAATTACGACAGCAGCTTTAGTCTGCATTATATTATTTGTTACTCCTTCAATTTTTAGTCAACAGCAAAAGCTGGCGCAAACAGGAATGAAATTTTTAAGCTTACCTTTGGATGCAAGAGCCAGCGGATTTGCTAATGCTGCAACATCCGTGGAAGACGGTGCTGCATCTTTGTTTTATAACCCGGCGGGTATAGCGCGTTTGGAAAATTTTAGCAATGTAGCTTTAGGAAGAGTACAATATATAGCTAATATTAACTATAATTATGGAAGCATTGCTATAGCGCCTTTTCAGGGTAATTATGGTGTTATAGGTGTAAGTTTTGAAAGCGTAGACTACGGCGATTTTATGGGAACTGTTCGGGCGGATAATGAACAAGGATTTGTCGACGTCGGTTCTTTTAGCCCGACTGCCTTTGCCCTAGGCTTAGGATATGCGAAGGCTTTATCTGAAAAATTTGCAGTAGGAGGAAATGTAAAATATGTCCATCAATCTCTGGGAACTAGCGTTGTAAATGTTGACGCTTCCGGTAATTATTTAACCGAGGAAAATAAAACAAATGTTATTGCCTTTGATTTTGGCATTATCTATAAGACTGGTTTTAAAAGTTTGGATTTCGGTATGGATATAAGAAATTTTTCTAGAGAAGTTACTTATAAAAAAGAAAGCTTCCAGCTTCCTTTGGTGTTTAAGATAGGAATATCTATGAATATTCTAGATTTAATGCCAAATATAAATCCGGATTTGCATTCATTCTTGTTAACTGCTGAAGCTTCTCATCCAAGAGACTACCCTGAACAATTAAGTATTGGCGGTGAATATACATTTATGAAATTGATTTCATTGCGCGTTGGGTATATAGCACCTACGGATGTTGAAGGCGTAAGCGCGGGCGTTGGCATTAAACATTCTTTCTCAGATTTTAATTTTTCTCTAGATTATTCATTTACTTCGTATCAGGTTTTT
>JAKAJV010000060.1 GCA_021813585.1 Bacteroidota bacterium
CGATTGGCTGGCACCAATATCTATTAAAGTTAATCTTTTGTTTAACAACGATAATAAAGAGATTAGCAAAGCTATAATGAATGCAAAGGAATCAGAGGCAGATGCAAAGAAATTATTTGATATTCTTGATAAAGAATTATTAAAAAAATATGGAAATTATATATCCGAACATAGTCTTTTTGGCATTACGAGGTATTCATGGTTTGGAGCAGGAGGATCGATGGTAACCTTAACATGTGAAAGCAAAAAGACAAGATTACAAGTAATGGTTTTCAAATAATCTTATAAAAATTTTCACTACTAACCGACAAAAAAATATTTAAATCTATTTGCAGTAGCTTTTTGATCCTCTACGAGAATCCAGAAACTTGTTGGTTATTGTTTACTACAATAATTAAACATCTAAGATGTTTGTTTGACCTCGTAGAGCCTGCCTCTACCTATCGGTAGACAGGTGTCGGCAGGCAGAGTCAAATTATTGTTGAAAAATCAACCGAGCCGATTCCTCAATCTTCGTAGAGGATTAACAAATACTTTAATAGCAAAATTATTACTGAGGTGTTACAAAAAATGGCTAATGTAAAAAAAGCATTTTCAACAGTAGCAACCTTGGTACATTTAATAAGTTTATTAGATGTATTTTAGTTGTTAAAAAATATAAAAAGGACATATGCAAAGAACAAACCGGCAAACCTTACTCCAAGCTTATTCCCAGTATAACTCGGTGAGGTCTGCCTTTAAGAATGTGAGATTTTGTTTGAATATTCTTAGTATTCTAAATTTTTTTATCAAAACTAAATTTTAGTCGGTTGATAGTGAAAAATTTTGGAATTCTTTTATCTTAAATTATAATCAAAAATCTTTAGTCGTACTTTAGAGAAAACAAGGCGAGGGTGTCCGAAAAGTAATTATCATCCCGATTTAATTGGGACTGTGAAAATCCGTTAAATCCGTGTCATCTGTGTTCTATTCTTCATTTAAAAATTACTTTTTGGTCAACCTCTAATTCACTTACGCGGAACTCTTTATGCTTCTATAGATTTTATTAAATTAACTAGAATTTGCACTCGATGCGGTAAGCTTTATCGAGCAGAGCAGTGTATTCTTCGAATGAAATTTCTTTAGCGCCGAACATTTTCAAATGCTCAGTCATGTACTGTACATCCAGCACTACGAACTTTTTTTCTGTTAAATGCTGCAATAGGTTTGCAAGCGCAGCCTTTGAGGCCTGAGGAATAACGGAAAACATCGATTCACCGAAGAAGGCTCCTCTGAATGAGATTCCGTAAAGCCCCCCGACTAATTTGTTATTCAACCACGCTTCAACTGTGTGCACGAAGCCGAGCTTCTCCAATCTTAAATAGGCTTCTATCAGCTCGTCAGAGATCCATGTTTTTTTTCTGTTAGCGCAGCCCTTTACGACGGCTAAGAAATCGGAATCATATTTAATCTCAAATCCCTTTGCCGGCAGTTCTTTCCTTAAAGACCTGGGTATATTATAATCGTCCAGAGGGATTATCGTCCTGATCTCCGGCATGTACCAGTTGATTAGTCCGCTCTCTTCATCGGCCATGGGGAAAGCCCCGTTCGCATATAGGCGAATCATATTGTTGGGGCTTAGCAATTCGGACTGATCGATATTTTTCCTACCTGTCATATAGACTTATTCATCAACTTTAATTTCAAGATGAATTATATCGTATCCTTTCTTGGTCTCGTACGCTGCAAATATAACCCCGATTAAAACCAGAACCATGCCTATAAGAAAGAGGAAGGTTACAACCATGTTTAATTTTTCGGAATCGGTTGCATATTGAACACCGATAAATATGGAAGTAAGAACAAAGAAAGCAACCGCCACAGTGTACGATAAAACCGCATTACGAACGAGCTTTACTCTAAAGGTTAATTCTTTCAGCTGCATCGAGATGCTTTCCAGCCTTATATTTTCTTCGTACTGAAAATCTCTTTCTCCTGCCTTGCTGAAAAATTTTCTTCTTTCCTCATTTAAAAGTCTTATTCTGTTAACCACTAGAGAGTATTTGTTGTTCATCCCCAAAAGTAGAAGTCCGCAGGCGGATATCATTAATCCCGGTGCGAGCATTAGCTGAATTACTTGTACTATTGAAATTTGATTTCCCATTTTGCTTGCCGTTATTTTCTTAAAAAAAATTCATTAGGGTCATTTCATTGTTTAATCTGCTAAGATATCTATCCTTGCTTTTTAAATAAACGCAAGAAACAACCGTTTAAATTTAACCCAATGAAATTTTTTTAGCTAATTATTACAAATTTTTTTTAGTTGGCTAAGCCGGGTTTATTGCATTCGTATAACAATGGGGCAAGGCAAGCGATGTGTGCCTGGTAAGGCAATCTGCTTATAGATGAAGAAGAACTGCAATATATGGATTAAACCAGCCTGCCGGAACGGCGAAAGAAATGCGGTTTAAAATGAAATAGGCGTTTAACGTGAGCTACTATTTTTTCTAACCCGGCGTCGAAATTAAAAATAGAGACCCGTAAACGGAAATCAGAATCTAATCCTCGCAACATATCCATCAAGTCAGTGTTCCGGTTTACGGGCTCAGTAAAATCAAACAAAACCAGGTTGGGTTTTTCTTTCTGAATAACATTTACCGCTTCATACCCGCTGCATTCATAAATGTTGCCGGTGTTCTTAGTCCTTTTGTTTGATTTAAGAACAGAACTATCTTTGTTCGTCTCGCTTATGTAAATTATCTTTTTCATTGCCCAAACTTCGTAAATAAATCAAGTCAACGCTTCCAACACATCAAATAGTTCTGAGGCAAATTTAATTATACTTTCAAGTATTATATGTGATACGAAAATCTGCGGTGTTCTACGGCAAAGCTAAGATAAGTAGGTAGAATATTCGGTTCAAAAAAAAATGAAAACGTTGAAATGCTTTTGAGCAAATAGCAATAAAAATTACCTGTAGCAGAAGCGGGATTAAATAGAAATTCCCGGAAATTACAGCCACGTTCGCTTAATAAAGTCGACGATTATTTCATCCTTAGATTCAAGCAGATCATTCGGCTTGCCGGTAAAATAAATTTTGCCTTCGTACATCATTGCAACTTTATCTGCTATATTTTTTACGCTGTACATATCGTGCGTAACCACCACCGAAGTAACCTGTATCTTGTGGCTCAGGTCCCTTATCAAATTATCTATAGAATCGGACATGATCGGGTCGAGCCCGGTCGTAGGCTCGTCGTATAAAATATAATCCGGATTGGTTACCAGGGCTCTCGCAAGTCCCACTCGCTTCTTCATCCCGCCGGAAAGCTCTGAAGGTTTCAAATTTCCGATGCCCGGCAGATCAACAAGCTCCAGTTTATCTTCCACAATTTTTTTTATTTCGGATTTTTTAAAACTGTTGCCTGACTCTACAAGCGGCAGCGACACGTTTTCCTCCACAGTCATGGAATCGAAAAGCGCAGCGCCCTGAAAAAGATAACCGAATTTTTTCCTAATCTCGTAAAGCTCTTTTGTATTAAGTTCGCTTATAACCCGGCCTTCAACATTTACAAACCCTGAATCGGGATACAAAAGCCCGACGATGTGTTTTATCAAAACGCTCTTCCCGCATCCGCTCTTGCCTATAATTGCAATCGTCTCCCCTTTATCAATATGTAGATTAACGCCGTTTAGTACTTTGTTGCCGCCGAAACTCTTGTGGAGATTTGAAATTTCAATCATCTGAATTACGAAAAGGTTTTTAATACTCGTAATAAAGATAATTAAAAATCTTTAGAATTATTTTGTCTATGTACCTCAGTTTTATTAAATGACAGAAAAACCTTCCTGGCTTTTAATCAATTCTTTTTTCCTATGTCGAATTTGAGGATTTTTATTATGCTGTCTATTCGTAAAAAAATTACTACTTTTCGAGCATGATTATCGGAGCGGAAAAATGAAAATATACTTACTGGCGTTTTTTCTGGCGGCGGTGCTCGTCAGGCCGTTATGCGCACAGACATTCAGTCAATCTTATTATAACGAGGAACAGTTCGGACTTACTTCCCCCGGTGCGATGAAGTACGGCTTATACGGCTACGTAAATCCGGCAATCTTGGCCGATATCGATCAGGGTAATATTTATTTTGCATGGACTGATGCTGCCGGCAAATGGAGCGAATTCAATAACTGGGGTTTATTTGCTTCGATACCCAATCTGGGATTTGATATTGTTCATCAAGATATTTTTGGAGATCAGGTTACTAATTATAAATTATCTGCCGCATTCGGGAGCCGGGCTTTCAGCTACGGAATAGGCTACGGCTGGTCGAGCGGTAATGCGTCCGGCAGCCTGCTTTCCGATGTTTATACTCTTGGTGTTCTTGTAAGGCCTAACAGATACTTATCGCTCGGTATAGTCGGTAATCTTCCCACGCGTCAGCAGAAGGAAGGCATACTGGATTTGGCGGTGCGCCCGCTTGGAACCGAATTGATATCTTTGTTCGGCGATTATGTAGTTAAGAAAAATGTCTTCCCGGGTGAAAATACCTGGAGCGCCGGCGCAGCAATAGAAGCTGTGCCGGGAATAAGAATTACCGGAAGATATTTTGAATCCAAGTTCTTCAGCCTTGGTGTAGATTTAAGCCTGGGCAGAGTAGGATTTACTTCCGGCGTTAATATTAACGATGCAGGTAAACGCTCATATAATATTTACGGCGTGCGCGTCGGGGCGTATGATAGAAATCCCCTTGCCGCTTTTTCAAGCAAGGATAAGTATGTCGATCTTAATCTGCTCGGTCCGTTAAAATATCAAAAGTACAGATACTTTGATAACTCCAATACGTTATTAAATCTAATAGAAGAAATTAATGCCGCTCAAAAAGACAGGTCGGTTGCAGGTGTTGTTATAAATACTTCCGGCATGAAAATAAATTATGAGATGATCTGGGAGCTGAAGCAGAAGCTTAGTGAATTTAAAGCCGCCGGCAAACATGTTGTCATTTACATCGATAGGCCGGACATAGAAACTTACTACCTTGCGTCGGTTGCAAATAAAATTGTAATGGATCCGCAGGGTATAATTCTGCTTCAAGGATTTTTATTCGGCAGACAGTACTATAAAAATACGCTGCAAAAGCTCGGGATAGGATTTCATGAGTGGAGATACTTCAAATATAAATCCGCTTTAGAAACTTTTTCCCGGGATAAGATGAGCGAGGCAGACAGCGCTCAATGGCAAAGCTTAATAGATGACTTTTACTCAACAGCCAAGAGCGATATTTGCTCGGGCAGAAATATACAGCCCTCAAAGTTTGATGAGCTGGTAAACAGCCGGACAATTTTTCTTGCGGACGACGCATTAAAATACGGACTGGTAGATGCCGTAGGAAGATGGGATACGGTAAAGAAAATTGTAAAGGAACTTGACGGCAGCGGCGAGGACTTTGTTAAGCCCGGCAGTCTGGATGAATTCAATCTTCCCCACGATAATTACTGGGGAGAAAAGCCCAGGGTTGCGGTTATATATGCACTGGGCATTTGCGCAATGGACGAGGGCATTACCGCTAGGAAGCTTGTTAAAGATGTGGAAGCTGCTGCGTACAACAGAAACATTAAAGCAGTTGTTCTCAGGGTCGATTCCCCGGGCGGCGACGGACTTGCATCCGATATAATTGCAGAGGCGATAAAAAAGTGCAGGGAATTTAAACCGGTTATTGTATCCCAGGGAGAGGTAGCTGCCAGTGGTGGATACTGGCTATCGATGTATGCCGATACGATTGTTGCCGCTCCGAATACAATGACGGGATCAATCGGAGTAATCGGCGGATGGGCATACAATAAAGGATTCGACAGCATGATTGGGGTTACTACAAGTCATGTTCAGGTGGGCGCTCACGCCGACCTGGGCTTCGGGTTCACCTTTCCTTTCCTTGGAATTACTCTGCCCGATAGAGACCTAACGCCTGATGAACAAGCTAAAGCAGAATCATCAATTGAGACTATGTACCATGAATTTGTAGGTAAAGTAGCTGCAGCAAGGAATCGATCATATTCATATATCGATTCCATCGGACAGGGAAGAGTTTGGTCCGGTACCGCCGGATTTAAGAATGGTCTTGTGGATGTAATCGGCGGATTATCCACGGCGATAAAAATAGCAGCGGAAAAAGCCGGGCTTAAAGGACGCGAATATGATATTGTTGAGTTTCCGAAACCCGGTCTTTTTAATTTCAGCTCTCTTCTACCCAAATTCAGCGGATTCGGATTCGAGCAGAGCGGCATATTAAACGATTTGAAGTTTAGGCTTAAGAACAACGGAAGACCGATGCCGATGCTTCCACTTGAAGATATGATCTACACGGGAGAGTAGCTCGAGGCATTCGGTAATAACTGTTTTTTTTTTGAGGCGAAAAGAATTCCAATAATATTAGCGGTTAATCCGAAAGGAGTAATAACTGTTATTTGTTTTACTCAGGGAGATTTATTTGTAGTAGATAAATGTTTTGGTGTTAACTTCTTTTCCCGATAATTTATCCTTTATTATTAGGGTTAAGATATAATTTCCTGCCGGGTAGCTGTTCATATCAAACTGGAAATAAGTACGGGGGCTTTTATGATGCGATTGATAGTTGGCGGTTACTACAACTCTGTTCTCTTCCCTGCCGAGGCCGAAGATGTTTAAGAACGAATTGAATGCGCCGCCAATAAAAGAGGATTTGTCTTCTTTCTCCAGGATTAATTTCTGCTCGTAGCTGCATATGCCTGTGCTGTCCTGTTTCAAGTTATACAATTCATAATAGATGTAAATAGTCTGGTTCGGATAAAAAATATGAGTGGGGTTAGGCAGTATGCTTACGTTACCTCTCTGCATGCTGTATGCTTGTGCCGAATTCTCGGCAATGCGGCTTGCAAGCACTATGTCGCTTATTCCCAATTTATAAGGCTCAAATTTCTCAGGCGTAAATCTAAAATGATTTGTCGAGACACCCTTATCCGATTTCCTTTCTATTTCAAACGCCATGTTACCGGAATCGGGATAGACTGTCATCTCGAGCGAGTTAATTAGTAAATTCTTACCGCCCGGTAAATTAATTTCTCTATCGGTAGGGAACTGGTCGATAACGCCTTCCTTCCTTACAACGGGATTAAAGACGGAATCAAAGAAGAACAAGCCCCACTTATGAGGGTAAATGAATTCACTCCCTTTCTTAATAGAATCCGCTGCATATAAGCCGTAATTAACGTAGACATCTGTATAGTTGTATTTTTCACTTTTAAGCTGGACGATATTATAAGGCACGTCAAATACCGGTCCGTCAAATGCCGGTGTATATCCGTTGAACTGGGCTTTGCGCAAATATTCAATTAACATCGGGGTGTCTCCGCCGAACTGCGGTATATACATGCTGCCCGGCAGCGGCTCGCTGAAAACATATTTCCCGTTCATAAACTGGTCGGTAAACCCGAATGTGAAATTCTTATATTCCCATACGTCGGTACTCATGTTAATTTGAGTCCTACCGCCCGAGCTTATGTAAGCCCGGTACCTGGTTCTTAGTAATGGCTGGCCGTAGCGGAGTATTACTTCCCCTCTGTCAGTCTTCCAACCGGACTGTAAGGGGGGCGAGCCGGGATGATTCTTGTCCTTTATTGAATACCGTAGGTTTGCATAAGCCACGCGGGAATAATGTTCAAGCAGCCGTTCGTTATAATCGGTTAGATAAAGAGGATCGTTTATCTTCCAGAAATAATTTATAATCTTCTTCAGTTCGTCGTCAGTATATTTCTTAAAGTTGTCTCCGAATATCGGCTTTAACAGCTCTTTTACTGAGTTAAAAGTGAAGTCGTTTCTCTCCTCCTCGCTCATTAGGCTTAAAGCTTTTTGGTATTCTTTAAGAGCATTTTCAATTTTGTGCGATTCATAAAAAAGCAGGCCAAGGTAAAGGTGCGCCTCCATGTCCTCCGTGTAAATCTTTTGTAGCTTTTCTAAAAAGGGGATGCCTTTCTCAGGCTTACCGTCATCCTCGTACAAAAAGCTAATATGCAGGTACGCTTCGCGGTTCAGAGAATCGAAACGTAAAGATTTTAAGAGATAAGATTCGGCAGTCCTGTAATCTTCCTGTGCAAACTTTTCAAAGCTTAGCGGTGCATACGGCTCGGTCTGGTAAACTGAGTTATGCAGGTCGGCAAAATCTTCTTCCTTAATTCTGCCCATGTTATACAGGGCTTTTGCAGAGGTGCTGTCTAATTTAAGAATTTGCTTATATATATCGTACGAAAGTCCGCTGCTCTCACGCTCCAGAATTTCTGCCATTAAAAATTTATATTGAATATTTCCCGGCTCCTTCAGAATAGCATCGTTCAATAATGAGCGGGCTTCAACCCTTTTTGTAACGGTATTTATATGGAAATATATTTTTGCAAGCTGGTACAACGATTTGGAATCGCGGTAATCCCTAATAGATTTCTTAAAAAAAATTTCGGCTGCGGCAGTATCCTTTTCAGACAAAGCTTTCATGCCTAGCGAGTAATTATCGGCAGATACAGAACCGGATGACTGCGCGTATAAATTTATATGGAAGGTGAGCAATAAGAAGGAAACATATAGTAAGTTTTGTCTCATCCGTATTTTTTATTATTTGCAATACGATAATTTAACAAAATAGAATAAAATAGAAACGCTAAAAATTAAAGATGTAATGACTACTGCGGATTAAGATAGTGCCCCGTTTGCTTCGCCGTTTTTAACCAGGGAATTCATGTTTAAATTTATCAAGCTCGTCTTTTTCTCATGGAAAATTCCCAACGGCTTCTGGCATTGGCCGCAAAAATATATATACCGGAGACCGATTATGGAATTTAATTTACAAACCCATACCAGGTTTATTTCTTTTGAGCAGTTGTTACAATAGGCGTGTATTATCTCTTTTTCGATTATCTTTTCCATTTGAGCTTTTATTTGATACTATTTAGACTTACAAAACCACAATAAGTTACTGACTTTTTAAATTATTTTTGAACAAGCCGTAAATTGTATAGAAAGAAAAATATTTATGAATATAAATCAAAGCGGGGAAATAATAATAATTACACTTACCAAATTAATGTTTTTTTATAATAACGCAACCTAAAATTGAGGAACTTAGAAAATTTCCGAAAAGATATTTTCCAATTCGCAAAAGATTCTTTGCATTAATTAAACGATCGATCGTCTATTTGTCGGAAGAACTGAGTCCGGCCATCTTTATTAGGTCGCACGCAAGGCAAGAGGTTGCAGGAACTTCCAGATTCTTCTTCCACCATTTATGCAGGCTTGAACCGGCTAGCTGGCCGGTAAAAAAGGCACCGACTAAGATAGGATAAGTGATAAATGCAAATCCCAGGCCGAATAAAAATCTTAGCCCAACTACAACTGGAACGGGTATATGGATAGCAAGCGCCCAATCGATTGAAAATTTTTTTACGTTGTCTCGCCAGTACCCGAAAGGAATGTTCAAAAAGAAAACTATTACTGCCGTCTCAAAGAGTTTCATCTTAAAGTTCAAATTTATTTTTGATGTTTAAAAATAATTAAGTTTTGAAATAAAACTAAAAATAAGATTCAAAAGAATTATATTTGCCATTCAAAATCCGGTGGTAAAATGGAAATAAAAAAAGTGTGCGTGTTTTGTGCTTCAAGCGATTTTTCAGATCAGCTGTATTTAAATTCGGCATACAGGCTAGGCGAAATTTTGGCCGGCGAATCAATCTCCGTTGTTTACGGCGGCGGTTCGGCCGGCTTGATGGGCCGTCTGGCTGAAGGCGCTCTCTCCAGGGGCGGTAGTGTATACGGAATAATTCCTAAGTTTATGTACGACCTTGAATGGGGACATAACGGAATTACCGATCTTAAAATTGTAGATACAATGAATGAGAGAAAGGAGTTGATGATAAAGGATACCGACGCTGCTATTGCTTTGCCCGGCGGCTCCGGAACTTTTGAAGAACTTTTTGAGACCATAACTTTAAAACGGCTGGGAGTATACCTCAGTCCGATCATCTTTGTGAATATTAACGGCTTTTTTAATCCGTGCATCGAGCTTTTGGAAAGAGCAATCTCGGAAAATTTTATGGATGAAAGAAACAGACTAATGTGGAAAGTAGTAAGTGAGCCGCATGAAGTAGTTCAAGCAATAAAGGATTCACCGGAATGGTCTGTAGAGGCGAGGAATTTTGCTACTCTAAAAAAAGAAAGCCTGTAAACTATTTAACATAAAAAGCCGGCTTAGTATAACAGTGCGCTTTACAACTTGAGCATAAATTTTTTTAAAATCAAAAAAGCTGTCCCGCTTTAACAGGACAGCTTTTGAAATGACTCTGTCTTTAGCTTGATTACACATATTCTTATTCTAATCATCGAACTATCATTTCCCCGGATATAAATTCCAGAATCATTTTAATTTATTTTTTAAGAGCTTTTTGTATTCTGCCTGCCCGTCCTTTAAGAGGATAGGAAGGCGGAAATATTTTCCCGGCCTTTGTAGTAACCGTCCGGGGCTTATCAAATTGATTTCAGAAATATTTACTGAATTCAATTGATTAGACTAAACAAAGTATGCTTTGGTTTCATTCAATTTGATGGATGGCAAATATGTGTGATTCGAACAACGGTTCGGTGATAAACGGAAGGAATTAGAAATTTGGTTCTTACTATTGCATTGTAATCTTAAATCATATCTTTTCAGCACGCATAAATTTTTCTAACATCCAATTATTCTTCTGTGGTAATTTATCTGCCCCAGATGGTAATTTAAATGTGTAGTTAAATGAACAAGAAAAAAGCCGGTGGTCATCTGTCCGTTGAATACTTCAACCGGGTAAATTTTTTCAAGATCATCTTCGCTAAGCGACTCGATTGTATTAGCCACAACAGTCTGGGTCTCATCTATCATTTTTAATAATTCTTTTTTAGGGAAGCCTTTATCAGTAAACTCCGCATCCCTATTCCTAACGTAGCCAGAATTACCGAGGACGCCGCCGATAAACTGGTTTAGATTTCCGATTATATGTAGACATAAATTGCCGCCGGAGTTTTTAATATTTTTATCAGTAATCCAAAGTTTATTCTCATCTTCATATAGATTGGTCTCAATTCTTAATTTGTTCAGGTCTCTTTCAAAAATTTCCAAAAGCACTTTTTGTATCATGTTAATATCCCTTTAATTTTATTGATAAGATAAATAAGCATTTTAATTTTGACGGAACTTATGATTATTAAGTTTTATAGTCAATAAATAACTCATGTTACACAAAATTATAAAGCTTGAGTGTCATACCCGCGAAAGCGGGTATCCAAGATGCGAAAATATGATAAAAAATGGATTCCCACTTTCGTGGGAATGACAATGCAGACATCAAAATGTATTCCTGCGTAACATGAGTAAATAATTTCATTCACTTGTTGTTTATTCTGAAATTAAATAACTAGTTGTTAATTCAACTTCCTTGCAACCACCACAACCGTCTTCATCGTTTCCAGAACGGCGGAGGACTGGTTTAATGCCTCCAGGTAAATAATGTATATGCCGATCCGCAATGGATGCCCGTCGTCATTAAGACCGTTAAAGACAATCGATCCCTGTGAGCCGCTCGGTTGATTGTTCAACAGGTTTCTTACAACCCTGCCCCGGCTGTCGAAGATCTTTATTCTAACCTGCGATGTTGCCTGGCTTAGACTGTAATTTATTATTGCAAAATCTTCAAAGCCGTCGTTATCCGGCGAGAAAGGATTGGGAGAAACGGATAATTTGGATTCGCTCTTTTGTATTTCGGAGTAGATGCTGTTTTGCCTGCCGGGAGTAGCGCCGGCAGTTGAACTGCTCCAATTCAACGCATCGTTGCCGTTAAGCCGGGGGTTTATTCTCTCCAGCGAGATGTTTTGTGTTGATATAAAATTTTTATTATGCCATTTTGAAGAATAATGCAGGGAATCGATTGCATTGCCTTTCAGGTCCTTCAGCAATAATATTTCTTCGCTGTTGTTCAATCCCAGGTCAGTAGTGTTGAGTATGGTTTTATAAGGATAATCGAAAATTTTATAATAGGATAACACCGAAGAATCTGCAGCAAGCACAAAGTAACTTTTTGAAGGAATAAAGAATGCAGTATCACTTAGGTTTGATAAATTGCCGCTTTCATCTGCCATCTTCCACCCGCCGATATTTATAGGAACCGGGCTTAGATTGTAAAATTCTACAAATTCGTTGCAGCCTACGCCGGGCTCGAACATTATTTCGTTAAATACCAGATCGTTCCGGTAATAGCCGGGCGCGCTTAAAATTGAATTTACTTCGCCGGGTGTCGAATGTCCGGCGTTAAGCGAAGTAGACCAGTTGCTGCTGTCGTTCGTCGGATTTGAAAGAGAGAATCTTTCGAGTGAAAACCCGTTCTTGCCTCCCCAGGTTGATTTGTACGAAAGGCTGTCTATAATTGCGTTCCGAAAATCATAAACGATAATTCCGTCCTCAGTATTTCCCAGCGTACCGAAATTCACAATCTTTATTTTTGAATTCGTGCCGGGGTAATAATTATAAAACGAGGTATCCCTGGCTGCGATAAAAAATTCTCCCGGCTCAATAATTAAATCGGAATTGGTTATGTAGCTCTTAGCCGGCCCGGGCAGTATATCGCTAACAGACCAGTTTATTAAATTTACTTTTTCATTGGAGGCATTAACGAGCTCAATCCATTCCGGCATACCGTCTTTAGGCGAATACATTACTTCATTAATCTTTACCAGGCCGGCATTATACCCGGTTTCTAAAAATTTCTCGGAATAATTGTTATAAGGATTTTCATCATCGGCAAACACAATCTTTGCCGCAGTAAGAGTCTTCTGATCATCGGCATTTACCTGCACGGCGGATACAACATCCAGCGAATCACCGGAATTCAAATTTAAATTTAGCCTGGTATCTGCCAGCTTATCTGCAGTGCCGTTCGAATCGCTGTCGATATAGAATTCGACTGCAAAGTTTTCCGCATTGGCTGAACCGTAATTCCTTACCAGCAGTTGAAGACTTACTTTTTCTCCGGTAACCGGGAACCTGGGATTAAATGAAAGCTTGTCTGCTGCCAGATCGAATCTTTTTTCTGTTATGCTGTTTATTCTTCCGGGTGTGCTCATTTCCAAATCTGCGGATGAAGCCCAATTACCGGGGAGCGTAGAATTAATATTTACTGACTTTCTCTCAAGTGATCTTCCTTCGCCTCCGCCTCCTTCGGAATGATAAAGTACCGAATCAATCGTAATCCCTCTTTCGTCCTTTAATACTACACCATCGTAATCATTATTCAAAACCGGCAAGGCGGCTTTTACAATAGCAGAAGGAATTATTCTATGATAGTTTGTTATTGAGCTGTCCTTTGTAATAACTATGTATCCATTCGGCGGTATATTATTTCCGGTCTTTAAAACGCATTGGACAGGCGTTGTAACAACATCTGTAAGAGACCAGTTGTTGATACCGACAGAATCTTTGGAGTTATTGAACAGCTCTATCCATTCCGGCTCGCCGTTAGCGGGGTTGTACATTATTTCATTTATTAAAACGGTGCCCGGGTAATAACCGGGGGTTACGCTTTGATAAAAATAATTATTGCTTGTATCCCGGTCTTCCGGTAATAGTATCTCTGCCCAAAAATCTTTCCTTGATGAAATGCCGTCAACAGAAAATTGGAGGTCTATTAATGTTGAATCGTAATGCGGGAGAGTTACGCCGGGTATTTCTTTAATTAAAAAATCCGGCAACGAATCTTTGTCAACGTCTTCGAAGAGTTTTATTGTGAATGTGCAATCCTTGGTGCCGTTGTTTTTAACATCGGCAAAGACCGATACATTGCTTCCGAAAAAAGGATAAGGCGGAGAAAAGGATAATCCTGCAAGAACGATATCGTAATCTTTTGTTGATACCGAGTTGATATAACCAGGAGTGGACTTGTACTTTGAGACAGTTGATACCCAGTTAAGCGTATCGGTTGAGCTTGCGGCAGCACTTAATCTTTCTAGCGACCTGCCTTTGCTTCCTCCCCATGGCGAAGAAAACTCAAGTGAGTCTATTGTGCGTGAAAGAGAATCTATGAGGATAATCCTATCTCCGCTGTTATTAAGCGAAGGGAAACTGCTTATGATAAGCTCAGAATTAATTTTGTGAAATTTTCTAATGGTGCTGTCTGCGGAAAGAATTAGGTATTCACCGGGCTTTAAATTCAAAATATTTTTAACAACTCTAACTGAATCTTTTTCATCCGCAATAACATAGCCGTTAAGGTTTATTATCTTACTGCTTCGGTTAAATATTTCTATCCACTCCGGCTCCCCGTTTTCCGGCGCGTACATAATTTCATTTATAATAAGATCGTTTCTTTCTTCGTTTATTTTAACGCAGGGCAGCATTAGGAAAGCCGCGTTATCGGCAGTATCCTCATCCGGGGTAAAGTCAATCAACGCAATAAAGCGGTTTATACCCCCGGTAAAATCTTTTGTTGCGTAGTTAAATTGCACGCTGTCTTTGGAGCGCAGGTAATTTCCGTTAAATGCGGTTATAAATTCATTCGTCTGTGCAGATGAATCCGAATTTATGTCGCGGTAAATTTTTAACAAAAAATTATTTGCATCGCTCAAGCCGTTATTAGTTACCTGGATGACTAGTTCTATTTCCTCTCCTTCAATGCCGTATTTAGATAGAGACTTAAAGGCGGAAATTTTAAGGTTGAAATTTTTCGGAGTAAGAGAATTTATTTTACCCGGCGTTGCTTTAAGCTTGTTCGCGCTTGTTCCCCAATTGCCGGGCAGATTGGTCCCGTCTTTAGAATTGATCCTTTCCAACGACTTACCGCCGAAGCCGCCCCATTCAGGCAAATAAAAAAGACTATCGATAACATATCCAAGCGAATCCTTTATTACCACCGCATCGCCGGTATTGTTAAGCGAGGGCAGATTTAATATCGCAAAAGGCGAATCGAAAGAATAAAATTCCTTTATCGACGAGTCGCGGGCGATTACAATGTATGCATCCGGATTTATCACAAAGCTCTCTTTTGCAATAACTGCCGAGCTTGTCCTGTCGTAAATTCTCCATCCTTTAATATTAACTGCATAGTTCGATTGATTAAATAATTCCACCCACTCCGGCTCATCCTGGATTGGAGCGTACATAATTTCATTTATAACTAGATCATTAAATAATGCCGCCGGCGGACTTACTTCAAAGCTGAATATTAAAATATTGTTTAAGCTGTTTTCATCTTTCTGGAAATTAGCTTTTGCAATAACTGTATATTTACCTGGCTGAATACGGCTTAGTACAGATTCAATTGTAACCGAATCGCCTGCATTTAATTTTTCAAGTGAACTTCGATAGATTAACTCATCCGGCGAAGTGGAGGAATCTTTATCGGCATCATTATAAATTTCGGCGGAGAAGCCGTCTGCAGATAGAAGCCCGTTGTTCTTTATCACCGTCCGGATAGTCACGTCAGACCCGGCTTTGGGCACCGAAGGGAAAATTTTTATCGTGCTCACCTCAAGATCGAAATTAAGCGGAGAAACGGAATTCCCAAATCCCGGTGTGCCGCTCAAGCTCCGGCAGTTTTTCCAATTGGCAGTTGAGTTGTCTTTATTCAAATTAATCTTTTCGTCTGAGTATCCTTTCGCGTTATCTGCAGAATAAATATAGGCCGCTAAAGTATCGTTTGCCGGTCCGAGCAATGTTATTTGTCTGTCAGATGAATTCGACATGCCTGAGGTACCGAAAGAGTAATCGGAAATTTTTAATACTACGGCATTCGCCGGAATAAGCGTTTTATAGATTCCGCTTTTAAAATCGTAGTCGCCTTCAAGTATTACGGCAAAGCTTTGTGGTGGAAGGATTGGATTGGATGACGTATCCGGAATTATATCCGGGCTGTTAGCTGCATATATAATTTTAATCTTCCTGAGGTCCAGGCTTTCGGAAGTGCTCGTATTGAATATTTCTATGAATTCGTTTTCACCGGACTCGGGATTAAACATAACTTCGCTTAAAGTGAGCGAAGAATATGACTGCGGATAGAATGAAAAAACCGGTGATAGAAAAAATAACAGAATAAATCTTTTCATTAAAAATTTACTCCCCGATTATTTTTCATTATAAACAAACTTATGGAAAATTTTTGCCAATAAAAATTGTCAGGTCCTCTTTGCTATTAAATCGAAAATCGAGTCGGGCAGCATCTTTAATATCTTTGCGCCCAAAACCGTGGGCAGGGGGAACTGTATAATTCTTTTCTCTTTTTTTATCCCGTCCATTATTATTTGAGCGGCTTTTTCAACATCCATTAGGAACGGCATTTTAAAATCGTTTTTACCGGTCATGGGGGTTTTGACAAAGCCGGGCTTTACGGTAATTACTTTTACGTTGTGTTCTGCCAGTTCAATTCTAACGCTTTCCAGTATTAAGGAAGCTGCAGCCTTACTGGCGCAGTAGAAACCGCTTTTAGGAAAACCTCTTCCGTCTGCAAGGCTAGATACTCCTGCAATAATTCCCTTTCTATTTTTTATATAGTAAGGGAGTAATGCCTCTAAGCAATTTACCAAACCAATTACATTCACATCGAATATTTTTTTTGCATCGTCGGAGTTGTAAAAATTAATCGGCGATCTTGTACTGACTCCCGAATTTAATATTGCCAAATCTATGCTGCCGAATTGATTAACTATTTCATCGATTGTTCTTTTTACTTCTTCCTTAATAGTTACATCGCAGGGAAAGGCGATTATTTTACTGCCGGTGTTTTTAAGCTGCCCTGCCAATTCATCTAAAATTTCTTCTCGCCTTGCAGCAAGAGCCAGATTACATTTTTCCGCCGCAAGCTTTTTAACAAGCGAATATCCTATTCCGCTTGAAGCCCCGGTGACAAGAATATTTTTATTGCTGAAGTTCATCTGTAAATGTCCTGTGAATTTAAACTGTAAAAACGAACCGGAATAATTTACCAAACAGTAGTATTAAAATAGCAATTTACAGGATGAAAATAAGAAGTGTATTTTTAGTTTATTTCGTCGATGAAAACAGGCAGGTTTATACTGACCAGGGTCTGCTTCCCTGGGATGCTGTTTATCGAAAGTCTTCCATTGTAAATTTCCACCATCTTTTTAACGATTGATAATCCGAGCCCGGTTCCCTTTTGCTCGTACAGCATTCTGTCGAACTGGATGAACTCGCCGATCAGCATAGTTTGCTCGCTTGTCATCCCGGTGCCGTGGTCAACTACCTGTATAACGTACTCGTTACCGCTGAAGAAACCGCTTATTAATATTTTGCCAGGCGCTTTGGAAAACTTAAGGGCGTTGTCTACAACTTCATCCAATATTTTTAATAGATGGTCTTTGGAGATTTTAATCAGTGCCGGATTGATGTTAAAAAAAATATCCGAATTAAAATATGATACGGATTGCATTACACTATCAAGCATTAAAAGCGCCTGTTTCCCATGTTATTTATAGCGGAAGCAAAATTTTTTGTTATTTATTTTATTTAAACTTTTCAATTTCTCAACAAATTATTATCTTTTCATCAAAAATTATTCCAATGTATGTTAGTAATGTAATTCCTGTTGAAGATGTTCTTATTAAATCCGAAATAACAGAAGTAAAGTTTGTATGCGATCTTGAAAAGTGCAAAGGCGCGTGTTGTACTATAGAAAGCGATTACGGAGCGCCTCTGCTGGAAGAAGAAATAACAGAGATAGAAAAAGTTCTGGATGTGGTAATAGAATATCTTCCCGAAGTGCATAGAAAAGAAATAGAAAAGAACGGGTTTTACGATGTTAAAGACGGTGAGCTCTTAACAAGCAGCGTTAACAGAAAAGCCTGCGTGTTTGTTTACTACGAAAAAGGCATTGCTAAATGCGGAATTGAGCGTGCCTTTCTTGACGGTAAAATCAAGTTTAAAAAACCTATTTCGTGCCACCTTTTCCCGATTAGGGTATCCAAGTTTGGCGGCGACGTACTTAGGTATGAAAAATTCGGCGAATGCAATGCGGCCCTTGAGAACGGCGCTAATCTAAATATCGATCTCGTCGATTTCTGTAAGGAGTCTCTTTCAAGATTATACGGACAAAAATGGTTTTCAACATTAAAGGAAATTATCGGAAAGCGAAATGTTAACACTTAGTCAAAAGTTGTCTCAACAGCAAAAACTTTCACCTCAGCAGATTCAATATCAAAAGCTGCTTCAGTTGAATACTCTGGCCCTTGAGCAGAGAATTAAAACCGAACTTGAACTGAATCCCATACTTGAAGAAGTACTGACGGAGGACATGGACCTTAACCAGGACTCAGAGGAAAAGGAAACTGCGGAGGAGGAGGAGGAATTTGAAGGCAGCGAGAAAGATGAATTTGAGCTAGAAGATTTTATGAACGATACCGATTTCGATTCCGACCGTCTTAATAAAAGCAGGGATGAGGAAGTTTATCAGCCTTTGGCACCCGCCAGGGAAAGCTTAAGCGAGCACCTTCTGCAGCAGCTAAGCATGCTTAACCTTAACGACGACTTTTATTTTCTGGGGGAGGAGATTATAGGCAACCTGGATTCCGACGGTTACCTGAAGAGAGACCTCGGCGAAATTCTGAGCGATCTGGAAATGTTCGAGCATGTTTTTATTACACCGGATGAAGCCGAAGCGTTACTAAAAAAGATCCAGACATTCGACCCGATAGGAATTGCCGCAAGAAGCCTGCAGGAATGCCTTCTTGTTCAACTAAGGAATCAGCCTCACGATCCGTATTATTCCTATTTGGCAGAGGAACTGCTGGAAAAGTATTACAACGATTTTACACAGAAGCGGTACGATGTAATTAAACAGAAGATGAATCTTACCGACCAGAGCCTAAAAGCTACCATCGATCTTATCCAGAGCCTGAATCCGAAGCCGGGCGAAGGCAACATCGATTCGGTTGAAATGAACCAGATTACTCCTGATTTTATTATAGAAAAGGTGGATGATAATTTCGTTATTACTCTTAACGATAAAAGCGTTCCTTCCGTTACGTTAAGCAGAACGTATTTGGAAATGATTGATCATAATAAAAAGGGAAGGAAGGCTTCTCCCAGGGAAAAGAACACTTACAAATTCCTACGTGAAAAATTCGAGTCGGCAAAATGGTTTATTGCATGCATACAGCAGCGCAGGGAAACCCTGATGAAGATTATGCAGGCAATTGTGGAAAAGCAGTATGAGTTTTTCGATAAAGGCCCGAAGCTGCTGAAGCCGATGATCTATAAAGATATTGCCGACGAAATACAAATGGATATTTCCACAATAAGCAGGGTGGTAAACGGCAAGTACGTCCAGAGCCCGATGGGCATCCACGAGCTGAAATATTTCTTCAGCGAGGGGCTAAGCACCGATTCAGGCGAAGAGGTTTCCAATAAGCATATAAAAGAAAGATTAAAAGAAATTTTCGAGAGCGAAGACAAGAGCAATCCTTACAGCGACGATAAGCTTGCGGAAATTCTGAACGACGAAGGAATCCATATAGCCAGGCGTACAGTTGCCAAATACAGGGAACAGCTAAGAATTCCTATCGCAAGGCTGCGCAGAGAATTATGACCGGCTCAATTATAGTTGTCCTTAAAATACTGCTGCTGTTTGCCTGCTTCGGCTTCATCCATTCTTTCCTTGCTTCAAATTCCGTTAAAAAAATTTTAATTGAAAAGCTGGACGGCCTTATAGCGTTTTACAGGCTGTTCTACGTTATTTTCTCGCTTCTGGTTTTCTACTGGATATATTTACTTTTGCCGAACTCGCATATAATAATTTACGACTTACCTTATCCGTTCGATTTCATTATTTTAATCCCCCAGTTTTTAAGCCTTGTGGGAATTCTTTGGACTCTCAGGTATTTTTCAGTTAAAGAATTTCTAGGCGTGAATCAAATTTTAAGATGGATAAATAAAGAATATAATACGAATGAGCTTGATGAAAAGCTAACATTAAGAATTAAAGGGCCGTATAAATGGTGCAGGCACCCGGTTTATTTCTTCTCGATCATGTTCCTGGCATTTAGACCCGAGATTAGCCTTTCTTATTTAACTTTGCTTGCTTGTATTGCAGCTTATTTTTATGCCGGTTCTGTTTATGAAGAAAAAAAATTAATAGAGCGGTTCGGGCAGGAATACATCAATTATAAAAATGCTGTACCTAGGATTTTTCCCTACAAGATATTTTACCCGTACAAACCGGGAACAGACAATAAGGAGCTTGCCGATGAAGGTAACAATTAAAGCAGTATTAATTTTGTTCCTGTTCGCTTATGCAGCCTTTGCGCAGCAGGATACGGTACTGGCAAAGGCAGGCACCCAAAATATTACCACGCAGCAGTTCAGGGAACGGTATGAGCTCACTCCTCAGGTCTATCCGAAGGAAGGCAACAGTTATTCAAAAAGGCAGGACCTTCTTTATTCGATTATTGCCGAAAAGCTATGGGCGCAGAATGCAGAAAGATTGGGATTCGATACGACTGAAATAATGAAAACCACCTTCCACGCTCTGGAAGATATGTTCGTAAGGGATGCGCTGTACAAGATAGAGGTTACCGATAAAATAAAAGTTACCGATAAGGAACTGGCAGACGGCTTGAAAAGACATTTTACCGACCTGGAATTACGATCGATAAAAGCGGAAGATTCGTCAAAGATATTCAATTATTACGGTCTGCTGAAAAAAGGAATTTCATTCGATTCTCTGGCTTGGCTAGAACACCGGAAGGAAACTCCTGTGGAAATTAAATACGGCGAGATGATAAAACCGGTTGAAGACACGCTGTACGATTTGAAGAAGAACCAGTTTACCGCGCCAATAAGGTCTACGGCCGGGTGGTTCATATTCGAGCTTAAATATAAAAAGCGCTCCTCCTATACCTCGCAGGATATCGGCTCGGCGCTTAAGGATGTTGAGCGTACAATTGAAGACCGGAAGGCAATCCGGCTTACGGAAGAATATTTAAAACATTTTTTAACCGGCAAAGAGGTTAAAGCTAACAGCAATATTTTCTGGAGTATCTCTAATAAGATTTCGAATATTCTGGCGGAAAGGAAAATTAAGTATTCCATTCCGGATACCGTGAGCGTTTATCTTAAGAGCAAGGATGTTTTGAATATAGAGAACGAGCTGGGCCCCGATACGTTAAGAATGACTTTTATCGACTTTAAGGAAAAGCCGTTTACAGTGCAGGATTTCCTTAGGTATTTTATCTTCGAAGGATTTTTCTCCAACCAGGTTGATGCGGATACGGTTGCAGCCAAGCTGAATTCGCGCGTACGTGAAATTATCCAGAACGAGCTGCTTGCCAGGGAAGGCTACAGAAGAGGCCTGGAAAATCTGCCCGGGGTAAAGGCGGATATTCAAATGTGGAAGGATAATTACCTGGCGCAGCTCTTTAAGGATAAGATGATTGATTCTATCCATACCGTAAGCGGCAGCGAGGTCTATAACTATTATCAAAAATTAAAAGATGAAAAAGATCCGGATAAAATTGAGGTAAATATCATCGAACTTCTTACCGACAGCCTGAACGTGATTGATTCGGTATTAAACCAGGTTAAGCACGGCGCCGACTTTAGGAAGCTTGCAATGCTTCATACAAAAAGGAAATGGACGATTCCTAAAAACGGAGAGTTCGGATATTTCCCTTCTACAATGTACGGAGAAATAGGAAAGAAGGCTGCGGAAATGAAAGTAGGGCAGATGTATGGCCCGTTGAAAACTCCTAACGGTTACTCGCTGTTTAAGCTGATAGGAAAAAAAGATACTCAGAAGCCGATAGCACCTTTTGACGAATTAAAAGGCGCGCTTGAAAAAGAATATCTTGGCATTAAGCGAAGCAAATATTTTATTAATTATACAATTGGGCTTGCCGATAAATACGGCGTATCGATTAATGAAAATCTTCTATCGTCGCTTAAGCTGGAAGACTTTAACATGTACACTTACAGATACATGGGTTTCGGCGGAAGAATTACGGCGGTTCCTATTACTCTGCCTTTTGTCGAATGGTACAAGCCGTGGTCGGAAGGTAAAAAAATAGTACCCTAGCAAGCGTGCAGGGATTTTTTGTTTGAATAATGGATTTGAATATAATTTTTTATAAATGTAGATATGATTATAGCATCAAATTAATTGCAGCACACCCATGTTTCATAAATTTGTTATAAATTTAATTGTCAATAATTATATCTTAATCTCAAATTTATCAAATGAACGTTTTGAAATTTGATGTGAATTTAAAAATTAAAAGACAAGCGGAGTTTATAGAATGGAAATGAAAATAGAGGCGACAACCATTATCGGGCTGGTTCATAACGGCCAGTCTGCACTTGGCGGCGACGGCCAGGTTACTCTTGGCAATACAGTTATGAAGCATAACGCCGTAAAAATAAGGAAGCTTGGCAACGGCAAAGTATTGTGCGGTTTTGCAGGCGCATCGGCAGATGCCTTTACGTTGATGGAAAGGTTTGAAGACAAGCTTGAGCAGTACAGGGGCAATGTAAGCCGTGCTGCAGTTGAACTTGCAAAGGACTGGCGGACAGACAAATATTTAAGGAGGCTGGAGGCAATGCTGGCGGTTGTTGCAGAAGGTCAGGCTTTAATTGTTTCCGGCAACGGCGATGTAATTGAGCCCGACGATAAGATTGTTGCAATCGGCTCCGGCGGAATGTACGCATTGGCCGCTGCTAAGATGCTGAAAAAGTACAGCAGCCTGTCGCCAAAGGAAATAGTTGAAGAATCCTTAAAGACGGCATCCGAAATTTGTATTTATACAAACGATAAAATTAATGTAGAAACCATATAAATCTTAAATTGGCTATTATGAAAAAATTATCTATGAAAGCATTAACGCCCACTCAAATAGTAACCGAGCTGGACAAATATATTATCGGCCAAACAGAGGCAAAGAGAGCGGTTGCAATTGCATTAAGGAACAGATGGAGACGCCAGCAGGTTTCAACCGAGCTGCGAGAAGAAATTTTGCCTAACAATATAATACTAATCGGCCCAACCGGAGTAGGTAAAACCGAAATAGCCCGCAGGCTGGCAAAGCTGGCCGAGGCCCCGTTCATAAAGGTTGAAGCATCTAAATTTACCGAGGTGGGGTATGTAGGAAGGGATGTAGAGTCGATGATTCGGGACCTGGCGGATTCTGCGGTGAACATGGTTAAATCTGAAAAGACGGCGGAGGTGCAGTCAAAAGCTCAGGAACTTGCCGAAGAAAAAATATTGGATTTATTAATACCGCCGGTTAAGCGCACTGCCCGCCCGGCGGAAGTAGAGACTAACGACGAAAACAGTGAGGCGTATCAGAACCAGAAGACGCGCGAGTGGATGAAGCAGAAACTGAAGAACGGCGAGCTGGACGATAAGATGGTCGAATTCGATGCAAATGCTCAGAATGCTATCGGGATGCAGGTACTAGGCCCGTTCGGCCTGGACGACCTGGGTATAAACTTCCAGGAAATAATGGGCAACTTAATGCCAAAGAAAAAGAAGAAAAGAAAAACCACTATCTCAGAGGCAAGGGTTATTCTAACACAGGATGAGGCTCAAAAATTAATTGATATGGAGGCCGTTCAGAGAGAAGCCATAGCCAGAGTTGAAAATTCAGGTATAGTATTTATTGATGAGATTGATAAAGTGGCAGGCGGGGGGAAAGGCCAGGGGCCGGATGTTTCGCGCGAAGGAGTGCAGAGGGACCTGCTGCCGATTGTTGAAGGCTCAAATGTTAATACAAAGTACGGTGCAGTCAAGACAGATCATGTCTTATTTATTGCTTCGGGCGCATTCCACGTTTCCAAGCCTTCTGATCTAATTCCGGAATTGCAAGGCCGTTTCCCGATACGTGTGGAACTGAAAAGCTTAACCCAGGATGATTTTGTTAAGATTTTAACAACGCCCCAGAATGCACTTTTAAAACAATACAATGCGCTGCTAGAAACCGAAGGCGTTAACCTTGAATTTACTCCCGATGCAATAAGAGAAATAGCGCGCATCGCCTCCGAAGTTAACGAGCAGGTAGAGAATATAGGCGCACGCAGGCTTCATACTATCCTTACTACTTTATTGGATGAAATACTTTTCGACGTCCCGGATAAGATCCCATCCGATAAGGTTAAGATAACAGCCAGGGTTGTTAAGCAGAAACTGGACAGCATAGTTAAAGACCGCGACCTGAGCAAATTTATCCTGTAAATATTTTATATCAAGATAATTCATTTGTTTTTCCTTGAACTTAATCTTGATCTTGATCTTGATCTTGAACTTGAACTTGAACTTGATCTCGAACTTGCGTCTGCCTGACAGGCAAGCATTAGCGCTATATATTTCCCGTAAATTAATTCCGCACGTTTAATATAAAGGGAATTTTTTTATCTTAGATGTAGGAATCTTTCCAATTTTAACGAATAAGCATTTATGAATATACCGGCTTTGTTGAGGAACAAATTTTTAATAAAGATATTATTAGCAGCCGTATCGGTAATCCTGTTATTTTCAATTAAGAATTTTGAGACCGGCGTCGACAGGAATATTGAAGGCGTATATTCATTGGTCAGGGGGCAGCAGCAGCCGGATACTGATATTGTAATAATAAACATTTCTTCAAACGACATAAATAACCTCGGCCATTGGCCGTTAAAGCGGAGTTACTATGCTTTGCTTATCAACAGTCTATACGGGTATGGCGCAAAGGCTATAGGGCTCGAAGTTTTTTTAAGCGCCAAATTTGTAACGCAAACATTATACGATAACCTTGTTACAAGAGAAATTGAAAAAGCCGGCAACGTAGTTTTAAGCGCGGTAGCAGGCAATCTTTATAGTAAGGACGGAAAGTATTATACCGATTCGTTAAGCTACCCCAGCTCAAAGCTTTTAGATGACAGACTGGTAACCGGCCACTTAAATTATTTTTCAGAAGACGGCATTAAAATACCTTTCATTGTCCACAGCGATCATGCCAAGATAGAGGCTTTTGCTCTCCAGCTTGCAGGCAAGCAGTATTCGTTTAACGACGGCTCCCTGCTGAAGGTTAATTTTATCTCTTCCTGGAAAAAATTCCGGAGCTATTCGCTTTTAAAATATTTTCAGCTTGTAAATGAAAACAGCAGCGAGCTTAAAAATATTGCAGGTAAGTATGTTCTTATCGGCGTCAGCGATCCGCAAATTGCCACAACTACCGCTACAACCTTCGACGACCGCCTGCCCGGAGTTGCCCTGCATGCGTTTGCGCTTGATAATATACTTATGCACCGATGGCTTAACGACGGTTATATCTTGCCTTCGGAAATTCTTTTTATCATCTTAATTGCGTTTTTAATTATTACATTGAATAAAAAACCGGGTATTAAGCTTTCATATTTTTATCCGGCCGTTTTTTTCTCTTTTCTTATCTTAACGTTTATAACTTATTCTTTCTTTAATATCGAGCTCGGGTATTCGGCATTTCTTATTCCTCTTCTCTTAATGATTATTACCGATTCGTCCTTCTACCTTCTCGATAAAAAGCTTCTGTTGCAGGGTGTAATGGATGAATCAAACCTGCTGAAAAAACTGCTGTCGAATAAAGAGCAGGAACTTGCCAGGCTTCAGAAGGAACTGAACATCTCAGGTGAAACCGGATCGCATTCTCTGGTAGAAAAGATTCAATTGCTTAAGGCGGATATTGAGAAGCTTAAGGAAAATGAATCCGATAAAAAAGAGGCTCCGGGAAATCCTTCCGTCCCTGCGGTTAATTTTGAAGGAATAATATACTGCTCAAAAGCGATGAGCAAGGTTGCGGAAATAATAAAGAAAGCTGCGCCCGAGGATGCCAATGTTTTAGTCCTTGGCGAAAGCGGAACGGGGAAAGAGCTAGTTGCAAAGGCTATCCATTCCTTAAGCAAACGAAATAAGAACAAATTTGTAGCGGTTAACTGCGGCGCGCTTTCAGAAACTCTTTTGGAAAGTGAGTTGTTCGGACATGTAAAAGGAGCCTTTACCGGCGCAGTGGCCGATAAGGTAGGCCGCTTTGAAGCAGCCAACCACGGCACTATTTTCCTGGATGAAATTGCAGAGACCACAGAGAGTTTTCAGGTAAAGCTATTAAGAGTAATTCAGACCGGCGACTTTGAGAAAGTCGGCTCATCCCAAACCTTCCATACCGATGTTAGAATTATTGCCGCAACAAACCGGAACATCGAATCGGCCGTTAAAGAAAGAAAATTCCGTGAAGATCTTTATTACAGGCTTAACGTAATTAAGATTGAGCTTCCGCCGCTGCGCGATAGAAAAGAGGATATAGAATACTTAACTAAACATTTCCTCCAAAGAGAAGCCGGTGAAAATAAATTGTCCGAAGCTGCTTCGGATGCGCTGCAAAAATATGAGTGGAAGGGCAACGTTAGGGAATTGGAAGCTGTAATCAAAAGGGCGGTTATATTTGCAAAATCTTCGGGCAGAAGCCTCGTTCAGCTGGCGGACCTGCCGGAAGAGATAATTAAAGACAGTAAGTTTTCCTTTGATGATGTTGTAATAGAATCTCTGCGCAGCAAAAAATTCTCGCGCTCATCTATAAACGAGACTGCTAAGGAACTGGGGAATGTAAGCCGCACAATAATATCCGAGAATTTCCGAGGCTACGCGCTAAAGACGCTCGTAGAGAACAACTTTAATTTCGATCCGGCTTCCAAAATTATTGCCGGCAGTGATGACGCTGAGGCGGCAGAAAGGGTAAAGAGCAAGCTTAGTATGTTCATTAGAAATATTGAAAGCGATTTAAAGGAGCTGCATTCAAATAATTTTGAGGAAATAAAAACCGAGTTCAGCTCGAAGTATAAAAACCTACCGCATAAATTTCACTTTTACCTCGACGAGATTATAAAAAGATATTCCGGCGAAAATATAGAGTGATAGGAAATTTGAGTTCAAGTTTAAGTTCAAGTTCAAGTTCAAGTTGAAGCTTGCCTGCTGCAAGCAGGTTCAAGAATAGTCTTTCCATTTAAAATAATTACCGTACGTCATTAGAATTTTCTTTCCACCAATTTTCGCTTAGTCTTAGTAATCCGGTCGATTATTTTTGAGTAACATTTTGCAATGTTATTGTAGTCTAAAGTTTATTCATGAAAGATTGCCGCGTACCTTGTATAAAAAAATATTTTCTGTGTACAGCATAGTGTGCAAGGTTTAATCTGAACCGGGCATTTTCTGCAATAATAACTGGCACATCAATTGCCGCTTGCGCTGCCGGCAATACGTAAGTAAATAAAAATCTAAATAGGAGGAAGGATGCTTAACAAAAAAATTATTGTTCTGTTTTTAATTACACTTTTCAGCCTAACATATACTTTTGCACAGGAGGAAGAGGATACAACCAAGGTTGAAAACGAATGGGGAAAACATCATCATAAATTTAAATGCGATCTACTGAGCCATGAATTTGAAGGCAGTCCGACGGTATCGTTGGAATACGGATTTTCTAAGATGAATCTAAACGGTTTCGGTGAAACTTTTGCTAAGCCCAATCTCGCGGAAATTCAGCTCGGTTACACACACATGGATACGGAAGATGAGGGTATACTTAAGTATAAATATCGTTACTTATTTCTAAGTAATTTTTCAACCGATCTTGCAGGCTCATCCGGTGCAGCCGATATAAAAACGGATATGTGGCGCTTCGGATTCGGAAGATCGATTGGTTACGGATATCAGATCGGTTCCGGCGCAATTATTCCATATCATACTTATTCTTTCGAATGGACTCAGCTCCGATTGAAAGACGATCCGGCCAGCCAGGCGGATAAAAGTATGACCGACCTGTTCAACAAATCGTTCAGGTTCGGTACCGGCTTTAACGGCGGTATAAAATTTAAGATTATCCCTAATATAATGCTCGATGCCGGGTACGAGCGCTCGATAATATTTCCGAGGCATTTATTCTGGAAATGGCTTGGTAGCGTAGTTATTGAAGGCGCCGGCCAGGGAGCGATAGATCATTTTGTAGACAAGATTATGGATTCTTCACCATATGCTGTACCGGTGGTAAGCTTTGTCTTGAAGAATGCTCTTTCATACGGATTATACGAGCTGCGCCGGGAAAAAATGAATTGGCCGTTTGCCTCGGCACCCCCGCTTTCATACGATCAATTTAAGATAGGAATTACATTTGTATTTTAGTTGGAATAGACAAGCCCGGCCTTCCCTTTGCCGGGCTTGCATTTGCTAATGAAGTATTATTTTATTATAAATTAATAACAAGGAAAATAGACTTATTCATAAGTTTATTAAAGCAGAATAAAATATTTTATAACGATTTAATTTTAACCGGGGTAAGTTATGAAAATAATTGCTGCTTTCTTTTGTTGTATTGTCCTATTAAGCTGTTCGTCGTCGCAGCTTAATAATGAAGAATTTACCAAGCCTGAACTGATTGAACAGTATCCTTTACCTCCCATTCCGTTTTACATCTACGAGCAGAAATTTGTTATTACCCTGAATTTGTACCTTATGGAAGATGGTTCAATTAGGGAAGTTATTATTGATGACGACAGATTAGATAAGCAATGGGCTGCGCAAGCAAAAGAATCAATCTTAAAATGGAGATACACTCCTGCCCGGCTGAATAAAAAGCCGATCAAAGTGTGGATTAGCCAGAGGACGGTTATTGAAATAGCCGAGCCGATTTATTTTATGCTGTCCGAGATTCAATTCGATTCGCTGACGGCTGCACAGCGAACATATACTTTACTGAAAGAAGGCGCCGAGTTTGGTAAGCTTGCAAATGCATATTCGGTTGCCGCATCGGGTAAGTCGAACGGCTTCCTAGGCAATGTAGATGTTCAGCGCTATCCGTCTGAATTACGCAAAGAGATATTAAGATTGAAAAAGAACGAATTTACCCGGCCCTTAAAGTACGGAGAAAAATATGTAATATTTAAGCGGTTGAATTTGTAATTGAAAAAATCAATCGCCGAAATTTATCTTCAAATTTACAATCTCCGAATTACTGCCGGTTCTAACCGGCGGCCCCCAGGTTCCTGCACCGCAGGATACGTAATACTGCGTCCGGCCTTTTTTTAAATATCCCCAACTTACTTCGTAGATCATCTTTGTTATTAAGTTTGCCGGAAACATTTGCCCGTGATGCGTATGACCGGATAGCTGAAGATCGATTCCGTTTCTTTCGGCCTCATTCAATCCTAATGGAGTGTGGTCCATTAAGATAGACGGGAATGCTTTATCAACGCTTTGGACAATTTCTTCCAGAGGCTTCCTATCCCGTCCGGTAAATTGTTTCTTAGCCCTGTCGTCCCTGCCGATAAGGTAGAATGAGCTGTCGATTAATATTGAAGTATCGCGCAGCAATTTTATGTTGTAGCTTTGGATAAAAGCCGCGGCGCTTTCAATTCCGTTTATAAATTCGTGGTTGCCTGTAATGGCATAGGCGCCGTATTTGGATTTCAATTTTAGCAATGAGGGACCGATTTCCCTTTTATTTAAAATTTCGGCGTGGTCGTCAAAAAGATCGCCTGCAATTAAAATGATGTCCGGGTTTAAGGAGTTTATCTTATCTACAATTTTTGAGAGGAATTTTTCGTTGTCCATAGGGGAGAGATGAATATCCGAAACCAGTGCAGCATTTAGTTGTTTGGCCGCGCTCTTTCCTTTAGGCAAATTTATGTTCAAGGTCTTAACATGTACGTTCCTTGTGTTCAAGTATCCGGCAGCGACGATTATTACGGTAACCAGAATTACAGCCGCGGCGGCAATAAATTTTGTCAATGGGTAATTCTCCTTAACAAAAGGCGGGAAGAAATTTAACTGCCAGTTGAATAATCTTATCACATCCAGCATGATTACCGCCAGCAGAAAGTAGATCATCAATGCAAACCAGAAAGAACCCGCCCAAAGGATTATATCGTACAGCAAGCCGGGAATAGCCTTTGCAAAAATTTTTGCAGCGATATAAGACAGCGAGAGAAAAAGGAAAATGATTAAATACAATATCCTTAAATGGGGATAGATAGACAGCGCCTGCCAGCCCCTAATAAAAATATAATAGTTTATGGCGGCGTATATCGAAAAGAAAATCGAGAAGAAGACTAGCATAAATTTTATTAATTAGTTTAATAATTTTGTTATCATTTTTGGAATGATGGAGTAGTGGAGTAATGGAATAGACGAATTACTCCAACACTCCACTATTCCAATTCTCCGACACTCCTTTACACCAGAAAACGTTCTTGTACAAAATCTATTAGTTATATTCATCCCAGCTTTTAACCGATAGAGTATGTACATTAAGGCGGTACAAAGCTTTAACGAAACGTTTGGCTACCTGGATGTTCGTTATTAGATTTACATTCATATCAACAGCCTTTCTTCTTATAAGGTAGTCGTTGTCTAGCTCATATTTTTCTTCATTCTTCGGAATGTTTATTACGAGGTCAATCTTCCCTTCATTTAGATAGGTCATTATATTCGGCTCTTCCTTCTCCAGCGGCCAGTAGAGCACTTCTGCCTCAATGTTGTGCTGTTTTAAAAATTTTGCAGTTCCGTTTGTAGCGTAGAACTTTAAGCCCATTGCATAAAGTTTCTTCGTTTCATTCAGGAATTCGGCCTTATCCTTTAACGTGCCGGTGGAAAGCATTACGGCCTTTTGCGGCATGCGGTAGCCCGTTGATAAAAAGCTTTTTAAAAATGCTTCGTTAAAATCGTCGCCAAGGCATGCAACCTCGCCGGTAGAAGCCATTTCTACTCCTAGAATAGGATCCGATCCCTTTAACCTGGTAAAAGAAAATTGCGGAGCTTTTACACCCACATAATCAACGTCGAAGGATGATTTGTCGATTCTCGGCACCCGCTCTCCCATCATAAGCTTTGTGGCAATTTCTATAAAATTAATTTTTAATACTTTGGAAACAAACGGAAAGCTCCTGGATGCTCTCAGGTTGCACTCTATAACCTTTATCTCGTTATCCTTTGCAATAAACTGGATGTTGAAAGGTCCGGTAATTTTCAGTTCCTTGGCAATTTGCCTGGTTACCATTTTAACGCGCCGCATTGTTTCTAGGTACGTGCGCTGCGGAGGAAGTACTATAGTTGCATCGCCGGAATGCACGCCGGCGTTTTCAACATGCTCGGAGATTGCATAACAAAACAGATCGCCGTTTTCCCCTACAGCATCAACTTCTATTTCCCTGGCGTCCGTAATAAATTTGCTTATAACAACGGGGTGGTCTCTGCTAATATCCGAAGCCTTTTTAAGATACTGTTCAAGCTCGTCGTCCGATAGAACTATGCTCATAGCTGCGCCGCTTAATACATAGCTGGGGCGTATAAGAACAGGGTAGCCTACCTTGGCTGCAAATATTTTCGCTTCATTTAAATCGGTCAGTTCTTTCCACTCCGGCTGGTCTACTTCTATTCTATCGAGAATCTGGGAAAACTTGTGCCGGTTTTCCGCATTGTCTATTTGTTCGGGTGAGGTGCCGAGTATCTTAACACCAGCGCTGTGCAGCTTTACTGCAAGGTTGTTGGGTATCTGTCCCCCCATTGATATTATAACGCCGCCGGGATTTTCCTTTTCGTAAATATCAAGCACTCTTTCAAAGGTAAGCTGCTCAAAGTATAGCTTATCGCAAATATCATAATCCGTGCTTACGGTTTCAGGGTTGCAGTTAATCATTATGGTGTTATACTCAAGTTTATTTAATGCCATAACCGCATTAACGCAGCACCAGTCGAACTCAACCGAAGAGCCGATTCTATATGCGCCGCTTCCAAGTACTATTACCTGGCTGGCTGCGGGGCTTACGGGCTTCCCGGCCATATTCCCAAACTCTATGTCGTCCTCAATACCGTGGTAAGTAAGGTACAGGTAGTTAGTCTGCGCAGGATATTCAGCAGCCAGAGTATCAATCTGCTTTACAACTGGAACAACACTCAAACTCTTCCGGTAATTTCTAACCTCAAAGTCGGTTGAGTTTGTAAGTCTGCCGATCTGGATATCCGAGAAGCCGTTCTTTTTTGCCTCGCTCATCAATTCGATGGAAATTTTATTCAGCTTCAGCCCGTTCAGTTCCTTTTCGGTCTCGATAATGTTCTTCATCTTATAAAGGAACCACGGAGTAATTTTTGTCAGCTCGTGTATCCTTTCAATTGAGTAGCCTTTCTTAAGTGCCTGGGCAATGGCATAGATTCTTTTATCTGTAGGCTGGGATAATTCTTTATCAAGATCTCCAAAAATCAGATCGTTGCCGGTAAAGCCCCTCATAGAGATGTCCAGCATTCGTATTGCTTTCTGAATCACTTCTTCGAAGCTTCTACCGAGCGACATTACTTCGCCGACCGATTTCATTTCAGAGCCGAGCTGAGTGCTTACCTGCCGGAACTTCTGCAGGTCCCACCGAGGGAATTTAAGAGCCACATAATCCAACGCCGGCTCAAAACATGCAGAGGTTTCCCTGGTAATAATGTTTTCAACTTCGTTCAGCGCATAGCCTAGAGCAAGCTTGGTTGCAATAAACGCCAGTGGGTAGCCGGTCGCCTTGGATGCGAGCGCCGAGCTTCTGCTTAAGCGCGCATTCACTTCAATTATCCTGTAGTCGTCGGAATTAGGATCTAATGCGTACTGAATATTGCATTCTCCCACAACTCCCAGATGACGGATTAACTTTATGCCGATTGACCTGAGCATGAAATTTTCGTGCGCCGATAAAGTTTGGACGGGCGCAATTACAATGCTGTCGCCGGTATGTATCCCCATCGGGTCTATGTTCTCCATCGAGCATATTGTTATACAGTTGTTGAATTTGTCCCTGACGATTTCGTACTCGACTTCTTTCCACCCGTAAAGAGATTCTTCAATAAGGATCTGGTTGGTAAATGTGAAGGCTCTCCTGGCCTTCTCGATCAGTTCTTCTTTATTGTTCACTATTCCGGAGCCGAGCCCTCCCAACGCATAAGCGATTCTAACCATTACCGGGAATCCGATAGTCTCGGCAGCCGCTACGGCTTCTTCAACGTTGCGCGCCGTTCTGCTTAAAGCCACCTTCAAACCTATTTCGGTAACTTTGTTCGCAAAGAGTAATCTGTCTTCGGTAGCCTGAATAGCCTCGACTGGAGTGCCGAGTACTTTAATGTTGTACTTTTCGAGGATGCCTTTTTCGTAAAGGTCAACGCCTACATTAAGCGCGGTTTGTCCGCCGAACTGCAGCAGTATGCTGTCGGGTTCTTCTTTTGCAATTATCCTTTCAACGAATTCGGTTTTGATGGGCATGAAATAAACTTTGTCGGCAAAGTTTTCCGAAGTTTGAATTGTTGCGATGTTCGGGTTAATAAGTACCGAAGTTATTCCGTCTTCCTTTAATGCCTTAATAGCCTGGCTGCCGGAGTAGTCAAACTCGCCAGCCTGCCCAATCTGTAATGCGCCGGATCCTAGAATTAAAACTTTTTTTGGTTTGCCGCGTTTAATCATTTTAATGCCCTCAAAAACATGTCGAAAATAAACTCGGTATCATCCGGACCGGGCGAGGCTTCAGGGTGGAACTGGGCGGCGAAGAACGGTTTGGAAATGTGGATGATTCCTTCGTTGGTTCCGTCGTTATCGTTAACGAACCATTCACGCCAGTCGAGAGGCAAAGTTTCGGCATTAACCGCATAGCCGTGGTTCTGGGATGTTATGTAGCATCTTTTGGTTCCCATCTCGTTGCAAGGCTGGTTATGGCTGCGGTGGCCGTATTTTAATTTGTAAGTGTCGGCTCCGGCAGCAAGGGCCATAATCTGGCTGCCCAGGCAAACACCAAGCATAGGTGTACTTGTAGCCATAGCTGCTTTTGTGTTTTCAATTGTAGCTTTGCACATCTTCGGATCGCCGGGTCCGTTGGAAATTAATATCCCGTTAACCTTCTCGCCCGAAAAATCATAATCGTAAGGGACGCGGATTACTGTAATATCCCGCTTAAGGAATGCCTGAATAATATTGTTCTTTGTACCGCAGTCTACAAGAATTATTTTCTTCCCGCTCCTGGCGTATTCAACAGGCTCTTTAGTACAAACCTGCCCCGCAAGGTCTATCCTGTTTACATCCTCAAAATCGACCGGCTCATTTTCGTTAACAATAATTTTGCCCAGCATAGTGCCTTTTTCGCGCAGCTTCCTTGTAAGCATTCTTGTATCTATGCCGTAAATGCCGGGAATCTTCTGTTCTTTCATCCAATCCGAAAGCGAGCGCTTTGCATTCCAGTGCGAGTAGTCTTCCGAGTAATCGGAAATTATTATAGCCCTGCAATGTATGGCTTCGGATTCGAAGTATTTATAAAGCCCGTTTTCTCTTTCGTTGCCCGGCACACCGTAGTTACCGATAAGGGGATAAGTAAATACGAGAATTTGTCCCCGGTAAGAAGGATCGGTCATGGTTTCCGGGTAGCCTACCATGCCGGTGTTGAATACTACTTCGCCGTTGGAATTGCCTGCAAATCCGAAGCTTATACCTGAGAATTCAGAGCCGTCTTCCAAAACCAGCTTTGCTTTTTTCTTTTTCGAATTCATTCCATCTCTTATTTAAATTGTAAGCGCAAAAAAATAGTCCCGATTTTTATCGGGACTATTAAATAATAGACTCAAAAATAACGATTATATCCGCGGGATTTGTATTGATTATCTTGTTCAATTAGCTCGTAAAAATTTTATTCAAATATAAAGTAAACAGTTTTTATTTTCAATTTATAGGCAGCTTTTTTTAGTGATTAATTTCACTTAAATGAAGTTTTATAAAATAAGATTTATATAACGGGTGAATTTAGTCATAAAATTGCAGATATTTACAGTGCGCTCATGCTGTAAAAGATTCATTAAATAAATATTAATAACTCATGTTACGCAAAATTATAAAGCTTGAGTGTCATACCCGCGAAAGCGGGTATCCAAGATGCGAAAATATGATAAAAAATGGATTCCCAC
>JAKAJV010000130.1 GCA_021813585.1 Bacteroidota bacterium
TTCTTTTTGTTCTAATTCTGTTTGCGGGGCTAAACCCAGAAAGCCCTGAGCCCATAATTAAATACTTGCCGGCAAAATCTGGATGTGAAAAAGACTTGATTAACATTGACTTTGAAGTTACCCTATCGAATGCCTCTATAATTATTTTGCAGTTGTTGAATATGCTATAAATATTTTTCCGGTTGAGCTTAAGGTTGTATTTTTTAATTTCGGCAAAGGGATTAATAGAAATTAAAATTTTTTCAAGCGCATCAACTTTGAAGCTGCCTATATCATCCAACGAATACTGCTGCCTATTTAAATTTGACAGCTCGACTCTATCGAAATCCGCAATTACCAGGTGCATTGCGCCGGTCCTTACCAAAGCAATTGCAGCGTTGGAGCCCAACCCGCCGCACCCGGCAATACCGATTGTAATATTTTTAATTTTTCTTATAACCTCCTGCGAGGTTCTTGAAGTAAGCGTTTTATAGAATTTATTTTGCGTTACTGTTTTTTTCAATTTATCCGCCGCCGGTGGGAAGAAATAACTTAACTTTATCGTCAGGGTGCAGCATAGAAAACGGCTTCTTTTCTGAGCCGTTTATAAAACATGATATATATTTTTGATGGTCTTTTCTTATTTGCAGTTCGTCAAACAGCACCGAGATAGTTGCGTTGTCTTTTACTTCAATAATACTGCGGTTCTTTACAGAATCGATATGCAATAATCCAATCCACTCGATATAAATTTTCATTGCAACCCCGGATTAACTTATGCCGTTGTAATCAATTCTAAGATGGTTAACTTTTTTACCGTAAGCTACTGCCTGAATCTCGGCCATTATGCTTAGAGCAATCTCTCTCGGTGAATCGCCGCCAATCTCAACACCGATTGGAGAATACAGTCTGCTTAAATCCAATTTGCTGTTAAATTTTTTCTTTATAAACAATATACCCTCTTTAACTTTTCTTTTGGAGCCGATCATGCCAATGTACTTCATACCGGCATAATTTTTATAAATAAACTCCAGCACCTGCAAATCATTTATATGGTTATGTGTAAGTATTACCGCAAACCCTGCTTCATCAAGTACCAAATAGTCTTTCTCTTTTAAATTAAGATTCGGAAAGTCAATCAATTTTTTTTGATCGCAGCTGTCACCCGGTATTTCGTCCAGAACATTTTGGCGGTTATCTATTACTGCTACATAATACCCAAGCTGTTTTGCCAAAGATGCAACAGCCTGCCCAACATGACCGGCTCCGAATACATAGACCGGCTTGGAAGATTTGTAGACTTCATAAAACAAAGTAACCTCGCCGCCGCACAGTGCATTTATTTCAACTTTCGAATTTCCTTTAACCGCAATGCTATCTTCGTCTTGCCCTAATAACGAATCCTTCATTATCAAAGTCTCGGTAATGTTATTCCCGCCGATGCGAAGCATCTCTTTGGCTTTGTTTACGGCATAATATTCTACTCCCCCGCCGCCTATTGTGCCTGCTATTCTTCCTTCCGGACCCACAAGGATTTTAAAGCCGGCTTTGCCCGGGGTGCTTCCCTTCATCTCCACAATGGTAACAAGGACAGAGGGCATGTTCTCATTAATTCTTTTCTCCAAAGCTTTGAAGACTTCAATCATAGCAGTCCGGCTTCCTCATTAAATTCTTTAATCAGTTCATCAATCTTTGGTGTAAGGCTCCTAATTTTATCCCAGTACCCTGGATAGTCGTACCATTGCGCATTCAACTCACCCAGGCTTCTTTGCTGCTGTTCTATCCACGTAAAATATTTTAGGTTGTGGATTCTTTTTCTATCATAGTAACTCAGTTCGAGCATGGAAGATATATTTGTACCCATCAGACTTTTGTTATAAGCTTTAACAGCATCATCGTGAGTGAATTTACCGTGCTTCTCATTCAACTCTTTAAGCCGGGATCCGTAAAGTTCCATCGAGTCTGTAAGAATAGTAAAGACAATATCGGTCTCTTTCAATTCAAAATATTTTGCAAACTTTATTGCGGAAAGAATATTTGCGATGCCGGAAATTCCTATTGTATCCAGCTTTGAAACTATTTTTCCCGGCACATTCATTTTAAGTAAATAGTTTCTGCCCTCCTCTTCATTAAAAAGTCTTATCAATTCCATGCAGTCGTTGTCGTCAACTGCAATTACCACGTCTGTGTTCCTTACATTATGAATCCACGGAACATGCTTATCTCCTATTCCTTCTATGCGGTGGCCGCCGTAGCCGTTAAGAAGCAGGGTAGGGCATTGAAGAGCTTCCGAAGCGCCGATCTTCACATTAGGGAACTTTATTTTTAGGTAGTCGCCTGCAGCAATGGTGCCGCCGGAGCCGGTAGCGGAAATAAATCCCGCAACACTCCCCTTCGATTTTAAATTCTTCTTATACACTTCCTCAATTGCGCTGCCTGTTACTTCGAAATGCCAAAGGTAATTACCAAACTCTTCAAACTGGTTGAATATTTTTATGTCCTGCCTTGCAGCTTTAAGCTCCCAGCATTTATCGAAGATTTCCTTAACGTTGCTTTCGCAGCCGGGGGTAGCTATTACTTCGCCGGCAAGGCTGCGCAGCCATTCAAATCTTTCCGCACTCATTTCTTCTGGCAGTATTGCGATGGATTGGCAGCCCAGCAGAGCCGAATTGAATGAGCCTCCCCGGCAGTAATTTCCCGTAGAAGGCCACACCGCCTTCTGCCATGTGGAATCGAAATTACCTGTTACCAGCGAAGGCGCAAGGCAGCCGTAAGTTGCGCCAACTTTATGCGCACCAGTAGGGAACCACTTGCCGGTTAACGCAATTATTCTTGCTTTTACTCCTGTTAATTCCTCCGGCAGCTCGATAAAATTTACACCGCCGAATCCGCCGCCGAATCCTTTCGGTTCGTTCTTCCAGGTAATTCTAAACAGGTTGAGCGGATTTACATCCCAGAGCCCAACATCCTTTAAGCGCTCTGCTATCCCGGGATGAATTTTAGCAGGATCTTTCATCTGTTCAAAAGTTGGATAGATAATATTTTTTTCGATACATCTCCGAATATTATTCCGGCGCGAAGCTTCGTTTATTTTTAGTTCAATCATTTAATTTCCTTGTTACTAGTTCTTTAAATTTTCCATATAGGACTTTGCAGCCTGAAGGTCGCTGAAGTTGTCTATATCCATGCAAATTCCTTTGTCGCTAACAGTGCAATACTTCTGCTTAAAGCCCAGCAGTATATCTTTTAAATTTTCATCGTCGTTATTGTGAAGGATATGATTCATGATCGAAGACCTGATTAAAACCGGATGTCCGCCCGCTACCTTTGGAGCCGAATCCGGGCTGTCTCCATCGATAAGAGCAACCGGTATGAACACCTCCGCCTGGTCGTCTTCCATGAAAAATGAAATCAGCTTCTGGTAAGTGCTGAACAGAACGAAAGGAACATCTCCGGGTGTAATAAATATTCCTTCGCTCTCGCCGGAAATATTTTGAAGTCCGTACTTAACCGATGAAAGCATGCCGTTAATAAAATTTTTATTTTCAATTAAATTGATTTTGCTTTTCTGCTCTTCGGAAAGAATAGCGGTGCTTTCAATTAATCCGGATAAGGCGGAATAATTATGCCCGCCGACTATGCTAACCCGCGAGCATATGTTTACCATAGGTACTATCGTTCTAATTAGGATAGGAACGTCCCCGATTTCTATCTTCGGTTTCCATTCGTTCATTCTTGTGGATAACCCTGCGGCAAGAATGATCCCTTCAAATTTTTTATGTTCAGTCATGGCACATCCCCGAACTCTTATTGTAAGTTTAAGTTGTCAATTATATAATCGATATCCGCTTCAAAGGCTTTAGGAAATTTTACGGACTTTAATGCGGAATCGATGTCTTTAAGTCCGTGCCCGGTTAAGAGCAGGACTACAGTTTTATTTTTCGGAATATGCTCGCTTAATTTCAGAAATCCTGCAAACGAAGCAGCCGACGAAGGCTCGCAGAATATTCCGCTCATTCTAGAAAGCTTATTCTGAGCATAAAGAATTTCCTCGTCGCTTACCAGGGTCATTTCACCTTCAACATCCTTCAAATCTTTTACGGCCGAATAACAATTGCGCGCAACGTTAACGGAAATTGAGTCGGCAATAGTTGAAGCCTTATAATCAAATTCAAATCGGTTATAACAAAATGCATTATAAACGAATGAGCTTTTATCCGATTGAACACCGATAATTTTAGGAATTCTATCTAACATTCCCATAAGCTTCAGATCGGTGAATCCTTTTATTACTCCGCTTAGCACAACACCGTCGCCCACGGGCAGAAATAAATAATCAATCCCTTTCCCTTGCAGCTGGCTGTTCAGTTCAAACGAGACCGTTTTCTTGCCTTCTATCGTCATCGGGTTGTAAGCCGTATTGCGGCTTAGGAAGCCCTTCCTCTGCGAAAACTTTAAGGATAAATCGAAGGCTCTGTCGTAGTTTCCTTTTACCGGTATAAGCTCTGCGCCGTACTGAAGGCACTGTACAAGTTTAGCTTTCGGCGCAGACTCAGGCATAAAGATGAAGGCCTTTTGCCCCGCAGCCGCTGCAATACCAGCCATTGACGAAGCCGCATTGCCTGTTGATGCAACAACAATTTCGTTAATATTATTTTTTTTAGCGAACGCAGATACGAGATACGACGCTCTATCCTTAAAAGACCCTGTAGGATTCGAGCCGTCGAATTTAAGATAAATGCTTTGGAAGCCCGATTCCTTTTGAATATTCTCCGCTTCAACAAGCGGAGTATTGCCTACGCTTATCGAAGGGAAATATTTTTCTTCTACAGGAAGGAAGTTAAAAATATTTTGCTTCTCTTTTTCATTTAAGGATTGCTTTAATCCTTCCGGCAGCATTACCTTTAATACGCCTTTTAACGGCCTGCCTTCCGGATTATCCTCGCGGCAGTGCGGGCAAAGCATCAAGTCTTTTTCGATGCCGTAAATTCTGCCGCAGCTATCGCATTTATATTTGAAATCTTCCTTCATTGTATATTACATCGTTAATGCCATAATAGATTTTGCAGTATGCAGCCTGTTCTCTGCCTCATCAAACACGATTGAAATTTCTGGATTATCCAATATTTCATCTGTCACTTCGTGGCCTCTATCGGCAGGCAGGGCGTGCATAAGCTTTACGTTCTTATCGGCAAGCTTTATCCTTTTCTCGTCGCAAATCCAGCTCTTATATTTTTCAAGGTTCGATTTCATTTCTTTCTTGCATGCATCTTCGTTACTTAAATACTCGTTAACGCCGTAATAGCCAAAGCCTCCCCAGTTTTTGGGAATTACAATCTGAGCGCCTTCAAAGGCTTCATCCATGTTATTCGTAAACTTAAGGCTGCCTCCTCCTTCTTCGGCATTCTTCAATGCTTTATCAACAATACTTTTAGTTAACGGAAATTCTTTTGGATGAGCTACCGTTACATCAATCCCGTAGCGCGGGAAAAGCAGAATCTGCGTCTGTGGTACAGACAGCGGTTTTGAATGAGTATCGGCATATGCCCACGAGACTGTTACCTTAAGTCCTTTGGTGTTTTTGCCGAAGTGCTCAAAGATCGTCATCAAATCGGCAAGGCCTTGGAACGGGTGGTATATATCATCCTGAAGGGACATAACCGGCTTTTTAGAATACGCCGCCATTTCTTTAAGGTACTCGCTGCCGACACCGTAAAAGCAATTTCTCGAAGCAATGCCGTGTCCCATTCTCGAAAGAATAATTGCAGTATCCTTGGGAGCTTCTCCGTGAGAGATTTGCATTTTATCCGCAGTAAGATCGTGTGCATGGCCGCCAAGCTGGGTCATCCCAGCTTCCATTGAATTACGTGTACGCGTTGATTGCTCAAAAAATATCATGAACAAAGTTTTATCCTGCAGATACCGGGTCGGAGTTTCGTTTTTAAATTTTTCTTTCAAATCAAAAGCTGTATCGAAAGCAATATCCAATTCCGGCTTTGTCCAGAAGTCGCAGGAAAGGAAATGCTTCCCCTTTAAGTCAGAAATCATTTTTGTACCTCACTCGTTAGTAAGAATTAATTAATAAATTGAACAATAATAAGCGTAGAAAGCCGAAGCTTTAACAAGATGCTCAACCGGAACTTTCTCGTTCGGCGCGTGTGCTAAAACCTCGTTGCCGGGCCCGAATCCGATGACCGGGATTTTATAAATCCCGTTTATTACAACGCCGTTTGTGGAAAAAGTCCATTTATCTATAAACGGATTTTTGTTGAACAGTTCTTTAAAAGTCCTCACTCCGTTTTGAATAACCGGGTGATCTTCTTCTACCGTCCATGTAGGAAAATATTTTTCCATCCCGTAATCAAGACCGGTGTACGCCTTGCCGCTGTAGCTGAGCAGCTCCGCTTTAGCGTTCATGCCTTTTACAATTTCTTCAATTTGGCTTAAAGCCAGCGCCTTATCTTCACCGCTTGTCAACCTTCTGTCTAGATGCATTTTGCAGAAATCTGCCACGGCGCAAAGAGAAGGGCTAGAGGAAACAATTTCCGAAATTGTAACCGAGCCTTTGCCGAGGAAATTATCCGCAGCTAATCTGTCATTCAGCTTTTCAATTTCCAGCGCGGCTTTAGAGGCCATATAGATTGCATTTCTTCCGCGCTCGGGCGCAGAGCCGTGGGCGGAAATTCCGAAGAACGAAACTTCTATTTCCATCCTGCCCCGGTGGCCGCGGTAAATATTCAAGTTTGTCGGCTCGGTAATTATAACGCATTCGGGTTTAATTTTATCTTCTTCTATGATGTATTTCCAGCACAAGCCGTCGCAGTCTTCTTCCATAACCGAGCCGATAAAATAAATTGTAACGTCGTTCTTCACGTTCAAATCTTTTAAAATTCTCCCTGCCGTAATAAACGCCGCCGGCCCCCCGGTCTGGTCTACGCTGCCGCGGC
>JAKAJV010000011.1 GCA_021813585.1 Bacteroidota bacterium
TCGATTGCAATATCTGCGGAAAAAAAATCAAAAAAACCCATAAAACCTCTTAGTGTTTAAAGTGTCTTATACCTGTAAAAACCATGGAAATATTGTTTTGGTCGGCAGCTTCAATAACCAGGTTATCCCTTACGGAACCGCCGGGCTGAATAACCGAGGTAGCACCGCACTTAATAATTTCTAGCAAGCCGTCGGCAAAAGGAAAGAATGCATCAGAAGCGGCCACCGAATTCGTTAAATCCAGACCGTGTTCTTGTGCCTTCATAAAAGCAATTTTTGAAGAATCGACGCGGGACATTTGTCCGGCTCCTACGCCGAGCGTAGCTTTATCCTTTACAAACACAATAGCATTCGATTTTGTATGCTTTGCAATTACCCAGGCAAAGCGCAGGTCATCCATTTCTTCCTTAGTAGGCTGCTTTTTTGTTACCGTCTGCAATTGGCTTAAATCAAGAGTAGCCCGGTCGGCATCCTGCAGAATAATTCCTCCGGGAATATTCTTAAAAGCAACCCTTTCTTCTCTTACGGATTTCAACTGCTTTAACAGTCTCCTGTCCTTTTTCTTTTTCAATATGTTAAGTGCGTCTTCGGTATAGCCTGGCGCGCAAATTATCTCAAGGAAAATTTCGTTCAACTTCTCAGCTACTTTTTCATTAACTACCGATGTAAAGGTAACAATTCCACCGAATGAAGAAACCGGATCGCATTTTAATGCTTTGGTATATGCATCCAGCGGGTCTAACCCTATTGCAGCGCCGGCAGGGTTCTGGTGCTTTATAATTGCGCAAGAGCTGGGATGGCTTTCAGTCTGCATGTCTGCCAAGTCTTCCACCAATTCAACCGCAGCCAGAAGGTCAAGTATATTGTTGTAAGATAATTCCTTGCCGTGGAAAACTTCAAAGTAATTTTGGAAGCTGCCGTACAATGCTGCCTGCTGGTGCGGGTTCTCTCCGTACCGCAGTATTTTTTCCTTCGGGTAATTTATTCTTATATGGGAAGAGCCTAGGTTAAATTTGTTTTCGAGAAAGTTTGAGATGTATGTATCGTAATATGCGGTATGAGAGAAGGCTTCGACGGCAAGCTTTACGCGGGTATCTTCACTTACTCCGCCTTTTTTTAATTCATCCAGAAAACCAGCGTACTGCGCCGGGCTGGTAAGCACCGAAACATATTTATAATTTTTTGCCGACGCTCTTAAAAGGCTTGGACCGCCGATATCTATATTTTCTATTATCGTCTCAATATTCGATTCGGGATTTTCAGCAACCTTAACAAACGGATATAGATTAACGCAGACTACGTCAATAGGAATAATGCTATTAGCCTCTGCTTCTTTTTTATCTTCAGTATTATCTCTTCTAAAAAGAATTCCTCCGAAAATTTTAGGATGCAAAGTTTTAACCCGGCCCTCAAATATTTCCGGGAAGCCGGTTAGTGTGCTTATCTCCGTTACCTTAATGCCTGAGCTGCTTAATGCTTTTGCAGTGTTGCCGGTTGCTATTATTTCATATTCAAGTCCGGCTAACTGTCCGGCAAACTCCACCAAATTTGTCTTATCTGAAACGCTGATTAACGCTAACTTTTTCAAATTATTTCCAATCGTTTTTTATTAATCCAATACAACTGCACGGTTATCGATTATCTTAACTTTATTTTCGGCGAACTTTTTGATTACGTACGGTAAAATTTCATGTTCAACATTAAGAACCTTCTCTGCAATTTCTTCGGGAGATTTTACACCCGAAATATCAACGCACCTTTGCGCAATAATCCTCCCGGTGTCGTAGGTTAAATCTACAAAATGCACCGTTGCGCCGGATACCTTTGCGGAAGATTCGAAGACAGCCTTGTGAACGTTTATTCCGTACATACCGTGGCCGCCGAACGACGGAAGCAGTGCAGGATGTATGTTAATTATCTTAAACGGATATTTATTTACAAAACTATCCGGAATTAATTTCAGAAAACCCGCAAGAACTATAAGCTCAATTTTCAGCTTATCAAATTTTTCCGCAAGTTCCGAGTAACCGATAAATCCTTCTTTGCCTCCGACACTGAAAGTAGGAATTGAATTTTTAACGGCAATCTCAAAAGCTGGACAGCTTATTTTATCGCTGACTACAGCTTTAACTTCAAATTTTGATTGTTCTATCTGGGAATTAATTATAGCTTGAAGGTTAGAACCTCTACCCGATACAAATACAGCTATATTCAAATTTTCTTTTCAATTAAAAAGTGATAAAAATTAATTAAATAGCAAAAAACAATCAATGATGAATTAAAGATTTACAGAATTTTTTTAGTTCCCGGAGTCCAGAGAGAACAGCATATTTTCCAGCTTCTTCTGGTAATCATAGTCGGAATATTGTTCCGCTTCTTCTACAAAGCTTTTAACCGCTTTTTCGTCTCCCAATAATTTATCGGCTTTGGCTGCGTAATAGCAGGCAAAAGGCTTAATCCATTTTTCGTCGTAGCTGTTAAGAACTTTAGCCGAAACCGCATAGTTCAACGCTTCTTTATACCTGCCCAAGTGATAGCTTGCATCGCTTAGCTGAAGATATACCTCCGCTTTAAGCTTATCGGTCTTCGCTCTTTCCAGCAGAGCCGAAAGCGAATCTATCGCAATTTTGTATCTACCGCTTTCTACCATATTCGAAAATCTGGTTAAACTTAATTCGTTCATATCCATCGATCGCTTTTCGTAAATCTCGCACTTCCTTTTTGCATAAATATCGTCTTCAATATCCATGTTGCCTTTGGTGCCTGCTTCAAAATGCCTTACCGCATCCGTTCTGTCGCCTATAATTTCATAACAGACTGCCAGCCGGTAGTTTGCAATGCCCGTATAGCTGTCGCTGTTCGTGCTGTCTAAAAATTCCTTATAATAACCCTTAGCAGAGTCGAACATATTTTTCTTATAGAAGATGTCTCCCATTAAAAACGAAGAGAAAGATTTAATCTGCTTGAAAGAAGAATCGTCGCTTCTTAAAACCTTCAATAAATATTTTCTTGCATCATCAAGTCTTCTTCTCTTAATGTTTAATACGGCATAAGAATAACTAAACAAGAGATTGTTGGGATACCTTTGTACAAGGCTTTTCAGATATTTGTCGGCAGAACCATAATCCAGCAAGTAATCCGATAGAATTTGCGAAAGATAGTACTCGGCTTCAACTTTGGTGGTATACCCTTCACGAGCGGCTTTTTTAATAAAGCTCAGTCCAAGTTCTTTATCGCCGTGAATACCCGCCAGGCTTAATGCCCATCTGAAAGCGCCGGGTATTTGTCCCACAGCAAAATTCAACAAGCCTAATCCCAGGTAAGCATCATAAAAAGAAGAATCGATTTCAAGGGTGCTGTTTAAGTATGCTTCCGATTTTTTGCTTGCCCAAACTGCATCCAAAAATTTTTCCGCTTTGGAGAAAGTAATTGCCCTGTAGCTGTAGTCGGCACCGATAATAAATAAAATATTTGTATTCTTGGGATTCTTTTCCAGAATCTCCCGTGCCTTTTCCAGCGCAGTATCCGAATAAGCAACGAAGAGATCATAGTCTCGTTTGTCCTGGTTGCTTAAGTAATGCCACATGTAAATGCTCGCAATATAATGGTAGCCCTGAGGATAACCGGGATAACGATCTACTAAATTCTGAAATATGTCGGCGGCTTTTTGCCAATTAAAGTTGTAGCTGTATTCCAGTCCCTTAATTACAGATTTGTTTATTGCAGATTTTGTCTGGGCGAAAGAACTGTTAAGCGGAAAAAGGAAGGCTAAAGCTAAAAGACAAATGATTGCATTTATTCTGATCCAATTGAAATTTCTTATATCGGAATAGCCGGCACTATTAAGCTTCTTTGTAAAAATCAAAGAGCTAGTTGCCGGAAATAGTAGACTTTTTTTCTTCTGCATATTCTAAAGAAGCCTTTACAAACTCTCTAAACAAAGGATGGGACTTAGTAGCTCTTGATTTCAGCTCTGGATGGAATTGGCAGCCTAAGAACCATCGGTGTTCGGGCAGCTCGATAATCTCAACCAGTTCCCTATCCGGTGAAAGACCGCTTAGCACCATACCATGCTCTGTTAAATTAGCGCGGAACTTATTATTTACTTCATACCGGTGCCTGTGCCGCTCGGAAATATGCTCTGCCTTATAAGCTTCCATTGCCTTGGTGCCTTCTTCAATAACACACGGGTAAGCGCCCAGCCTCATTGTAGCACCCATATTTTTAATGCTCTTCTGATCCGGCATTAAATCGATTACGCTGTATTTGGTATTCTTAAATTCAGAGCTGTGCGCTTTGGAAAGACCGCAGACATTCCTGGCAAACTCAATAACTGCACACTGCATACCCAAACAAATACCAAGGAAAGGAATATTGTTTTCCCTAACGTACTGTACCGCTTTTATTTTACCCTCTATACCTCTTTCTCCAAAACCGGGCGCTACCAGCAGTCCGCTTATCCCATCAAGAAGCTTTCCGGGCTCTTCAGTTTCCAACAGCTCGGCACTTATCTCTTTAACTTTTACTTTAGCATTATTCACTGCACCGGCATGAATAAAGGCTTCCATAATACTCTTATAGGCATCCATGTGTTCAATATACTTGCCGCAAAGTGCTATTTCCACCGTTCTGCTGGGGTTTTTTATTTTCGAAACGAAGTTTTCCCAATCGTCCATCTTTATTTTTTTATCGAAAAGATGAAGCTTTTTAATTACAAGCTGATCGAGCTTTTCCTTATTCAAAACGATCGGAACTTCATAAATAGACGAACAATCGTAAGCGGAAATAACGGCCTTGGAATCAACATTACAGAAAAGAGCAATTTTATCCCGTATATCTTTAGATAATTTCTTCTCCGAACGGCATATCAATACATCCGGCTGTATCCCCAGCTCTAAAAGATTTTTAACACTGTGCTGAGTCGGCTTCGTCTTTACTTCTCCGGCAGATGCAATGTACGGAACGAGCGTTACATGAATATTCATCGTATTTTTTCTGCCGAACTGAAGCATCAGCTGCCTCATCGCCTCGATGAAAGGAAGACTTTCAATATCGCCTACTGTCCCTCCTATCTCGCTAATAATAACATCGTAGTCGCCAAGCTCGCTCAGCTTGGTCATCCTTTGCTTTATCTCATCGGTTATATGAGGTATTACCTGAACGGTAGCGCCAAGGTAATCGCCTCTTCTTTCCTTGGTAATAACATCGTTATAAACCTGACCCGTTGTAGTGTTGTTTGCCTTCGACATATTAACATCCAAAAACCGCTCATAATGTCCAAGGTCAAGGTCTGTTTCCGCACCGTCGTCGGTTACATACACTTCGCCGTGCTGAAACGGATTCATTGTACCGGGGTCGACATTTATATATGGATCAAATTTTTGGATGGTAACTTTAAATCCGCGTTGTTTAAGTAGAAGTCCAAGCGAGGAGGCAGTTATTCCCTTACCTAATGATGATACAACACCGCCTGTAACAAATATAAACTTAACTTTTTTCCTGGGGATCATACTTTCCGTTTTTGTTTTCCAAATATAGAATTTATAGTTACTAAATTCAATTTAATAGAAGGTAAAAAAATAATATTCTTAAATTTTTTTTAATCCGCCTTCTCACGAAAGCTTTCGGGAGGGCAAAGTGCCAAGCGCAAAGGGCACAGCTTAAGACACACGCACTGCCCTTTGCTCTATGCGCTAGGCTATAGCTTTAACTTCTTGGTTTCGGCTTGTCCGGTTTATGATAGTTCCTGGATATACTTTGTTGTTATGGATTTCGGTCTTATAATCGGGTTAAGCATTGCGCGGTTTACAACTGCCTGGGCGCTTAGACCAAGACTTCTGGAAACAGCGAATACAACCGTATAGTAAGAAAATTCCGTAAGGCCGTAATGATAGAGCATCGAACCGGAAGCGGCATCTACGTTTGGCCAGGGGTTTTTAATCTTTTCAACTTTTTTAAGCTCCTCCGGAACCACCTCGAAAATTCTTGTTACTGTTAAGAAAATCGGATCATCGGGAAAATGCTTCTTGCCGAAATCTAGGAAGGCTTCGAACCTGGGATCGGTTACTCTTAAAACAGCATGCCCGTAGCCGGGAATAACCTTGCCTGAGTTTAAAGTGTTCCAGGTAATTTCTTTTAACTGCTCATAAGTCGGCGCGCCACCGTACTTTTCAATTATTTCGAGAATCCATTTCAGGCTTTCCTGGTTTGCCAGTCCGTGCAGAGGTCCGGCAAGGCCGCTAAATCCGCCTGAAAGAGAATAATAAAGGTCAGATAGAGCAGAATTAATAGTTTGAGTGGTCAGTGCGCTTACATTTCCGCCTTCATGGTCGCAGTGAGCAACCAGGTAAAGTCTCATCAGATCGTTGAATTCGTTCCCCCTGGAATCGATGCCGAGCATATGAACGTAGTCTCCAGTCCAGTCCATGTCCGGGTCTGGCAAAATTATTTCTCCTTTGTTAAAGCGCAGCCGGTAAATGCCCGCCGCAATAGCAGGAATTTTAGCCACAATATTCAATGCATCTTCAAGCGTATACTTCCAATAGTCCTCTTTCTTAATGCCCTTTTCGTATTCCCGGCTAAACTCCGATTCATTTTGCATTACAAGAATTGCAGTGCCTAGCATAGCCATCGGATGAGAATCCTTAGGCATTGCCTTTAGAACATCCCAGACATAACCCGGTACATGTTTCCTCTTCTTAATCTCAAATGAGAATTCACTTAGTTCTTCTTTTGCAGGCAGCTCGCCGGTTAACAATAAATAAAAAATTTCTTCGGGTGTTTTATTTACAAGCTGGTTAAGATGCGTACCGCGGATTATTAGTCCCTGGTCCTGGGGTACTCTAGAGGTATCGCAAATTAAAGCGCGAACGCCGCGCATACCGCCGTAGGCCTGGGCAACCGTTACTTCAGATAATATTTTATTACCGTCCTTTTGAAGAATTTCCTTCGCTTCATTCCTCCACAACTCAATCTTTTTAGTGAGCTTTTCAAAAATTATTGTCATTCAAAGTCCTTTGCTTAAACGTTAATCAGTATAATTTCTAACTAAAATTAAGGTTCAAACTTAGTCGTTTTTTACAATGAATTCAACTAAAAGTAAGCTATCCCCAAGGGATGTATCCAGCCGGGATAATATAATTTCATTTTATCTTAACTACTACCAGAGTCATATCGTCATGCTGTTGGGCTTTGCCCATAAAGGCACGTACTTCGGCAAAAATTCTTTTTGAAATTTCTCCGGCGCTTAAATTACCATTCTGCTCAAGTATATGGATTAGGTTCTCCTCGCCGTATTCCTCGTTCTTCTTATTCATTGCTTCGGTAAAACCGTCGGTATAAAAAACGAAGACATCACCCGACTCGACCGGCATTACTACCTCGGTTATTGTTTGCTTAAATACGCTACCCTTTTCAAGTCCTAAAGCCATTCCGGTAGGATTTAATACTTCCATTTTTCCTACCTGCGAATTTTTAACGAGCAGCGGATTATGCCCTGCTCTTGCTAAGGTTAATGACTTTTCTTTTAAATTGAATATCCCGTAAATCATGCTTATAAAGGTTCCGCGCTCAACATTCTCATAAAACAGTGTGTTCATCTCACTCAAAAACTCGGAAGGAGAATCGTATTTTTTTGCCAGGGCCTTTAGAAACCCTTTTGTAAGAGTCATATAAAATGCCGCCTGGGTTCCTTTACCGGATACATCGCCTACAATAACTCCTATTCTGTCTTTGTCGAACAGGACAAAATCGTAATAATCGCCGCCGACTTCCAGCGCTGGCAGGCAGCTTGATATTATTTCAATACCATCGAATTCAGGGTCCTTACCCGGCAGAAAGCTTTTCTGTACATCCCTTGCAATTTCAAGCTCTCTCTGAAGCCTCTGCCTTTCGGTAATATTTTCTACGAAGGCCGGCGTTAATTTTTCGAGATCGATAGCTTTATCTTTTGAAAGTAATGCATAAGTAGCCCAGATTAAAATTACAGCCAGCAAGCCGATTAAGAAATATCCGGAAATTAAATAAGTCGCATGTCCGGTTGTCAATAAATCCAAGCCTTTTAAGATCGAGTTATATGAAATTACAGCCACCAGGGTTGTTAGTATATCGAACTTATAAAATATAAAAGCTATTGCTATACCTATAATTATTTCAACTAATATACCTGTATAAATCGGGTGAAGGCCGTTCGGGTTCATCAGTCCCCACAGCAAGCCGACTGTAATAATTAGTAGCGGCATTGAATTAAATCTCTTCCTCAAGCCGGAAAACGTGAAGTTAAAAAACACAACGCATACTAGCATTGACGAAGGAATATTCTTTATTAACACCTGCAAAGCCGGGCTTGAAGTATTTAAATATGATAAGAGCTTGGTATCGTAGGAAACGTTCCAGATGCTTGTAAAGGACTGCACAATGAACAGCATAATAAACCAAATTACGGTAAGGACAAACCCGCCCGTAAAACCGTTATAAACTGCCCTGCCTACTTTAGAATGATTAAATGAGCCTTTAGTTAATAAATCGAGAGATAAAAATTTTTCTTTCGAGACCTCTCTGGTAATTGTCTCGCTTACCGCCCATGCAATAAAAAATGCGCCTCCGTAAAACAGCATGCTGAACCCGACCGGCAGCAAAACTATCCATCCAAGCGGCTCCGGAATACTGTTGTAAACATTAAGCCCGAAAGTAACCGCAACCAGCCCGGTTAAAATAATTGAGAGTTTAAAGCCGATCTCGTACGCTTTTATTTTTTTATAGGCAATTATTCCCATTAGAAGAATTATTATAAAATAAAAAACTATATTTAGGGAAGACTGATATATGCTCGAATTATCCTCTGAGTATTTGGGCGGAACATCATAATGGAATTTGAAGTTTGAAATTATATTTCCTGAGACGGTTACCTCCATGTTTATTTCATCATTTATAAAGGAGGATTTGCCTGTCCATACATATTGATAATCCACCCGGTGCAAAAGATCAATCTTCTTTTCAATTTTTAAATTGATTATTTCATTCGAACCTGAAATGAAGGAATATTTAACCATCCGGGAAGTATCTGCATTGCTGGTATCGTTTGCCATCTGCTGAATGGTTCCGAAACGGGAGATGAATTTCTCAACCAGCTGCCGGGCTTTGTATAACGAAAGCGAAGGCAGCGCAGTTGAATCGCTTAATGCCCAGTTGAATTTAATAAGGTTGCCGTTATTGTCGTAGGCTACAGATATTTTCGTCTGATCGTCTTTACTTTTATCTTCAGAATTGTTACCGAAATTAAGGCTCGAATTATTTACATTCATCCAGGATATTTCCCAATAGTAGCCGGGCAGAGACTTCCTTAAAAGCTCATTGCCTTTCTTAAGGCCGTAAACCTCCTGTACCTGCCTAATAAGTGCGGTATTCGATTTCAGTCTCGCATAATCTTTTAAGCCGTTTACCGGTATGTTTAAATCATGAACCAGTTGTTCCGCTTTATCTTTAATCTCTTCTCTATCGTATTTAACTTTCACCTCAGCCATTAAGCGAAGGTTGTTGTTGTAAACATAAAATACTACTGAAGTGGCAACTACCGCAGCCGCAAGGCTAAGTATGACAATGCTCTTTTTCATAATTAAACTTATATTGTTAAATCTCTGTTAACTAACTTAAATACCGTACTTGTTAAATAATATAATTTTTTTGGGATGGTTAAATAAAACCAAAATAATGTAAATTTGCATGACGAATGGACAAAATATCTTTTTCAAATTTTATTTTTTAAACCGCAAATAAGTTTAATAAGTCTAAATTGTAATTTAAGAAGTACAAAAGTTAAATTAAAACACAAAAGGATTATTACTGAAGACGCGATCGGTTTGCAGATATATTTTTTTAATAGTTGTACTTGCGGGATTCTTTTCAGAACAACTTGCTCAGGATACAACATCAAGCTTAGCCTTTAAGAAAAACCGGCCGGAAGAAAGACCGTTTACTATATACCGGCCAGATTTGGCTTATGAACTTTGGCAGCATTTCAATCTACTAAAGGAAGCCAACGCCGGCAATGCGCTTGCACAGCACGAATTAGGCATAAGGTATATTTTAGGCGAAGGCTTTCCGGCAGATACTGTTAAAGCTGCCTACTGGCTGAAGAAAGCAGCCGAACAACATTTGCCCGGTGCCTGCTACAACTACGGCATAATGCTAAACAACGGCTGGGGCGTTAAATGGAATCCTTTCGAGGCTTACGACTACTTCCTTATTGCTGCGGAAAACAGCATGCCCCAGGCAGAGTATATTATCGGCTTAAGCTATATCGATAATCTGCTCATTAAAAGAAATTGGAGCCTTGCCTTTAAGTGGATAAAAAAATCGGCTAACGATGGTTTTAAACCCGCAGTCGAGACTCTTTCGGAACTTAGAAAAAATGTTTCCTTCACTAAGGAAGATACTTCCTCTGCCGATGAAGATGCACCCGGTCAAAATCATTATGCAAAGAATATGAATTCCTCGAGTACACTGTCAACTTCTTCCGGATTGGTGTTCATAGATTTTAATACGGTTAGCGATACAGTCTCGGAAGTTTCCGACAAGATACTGGTAGAAGACATCCTGCATGAAGGGAACAATATTCTGGCGAAGGTGTTAAAATTAAATTCAACTAACGATACCACGTTTACTCTCGATTCGACCGGCTTTAGTACATTGAATAAGTTTGCGGAAGAAGGTAGCCCGGAAGCGCTGACTATTTTAGGAAAATTTTACGAGATGGGTGTGCATGTGCCTAAGGATTTACTGCAGGCGGCTGTCTATTATATAAGGGCAATAAAGCTGGATTCACCCCGTTCGCCTGCGCTTTTATGGAAGATGATAAGGTCTAATAGTTTTTATACATTGCTTAAAAAGGATGTTGATGATAACGATCCGCGGGCAATGTTTGTTTGGTACGGCTTGTTTGCAATCGGCTTTGATAACCAGCTTGTTGAAGCCGATGCAGTAAATCTATTAAAGAAATCAGCTTCGCTTCAATATATCCCGGCGCTGAACGAACTCGGCCTGGATTATTACACCGGCAAGTTTGTAAAACAGAACAAGGCAAACGCAATGAACATATGGACTGAAGCCGAAAGGCTGGGAAGCGCAGAGGCCAAGCTTAGGATTGCGATTGCAGATATTTACGGATTTTCTGATCGGACAAATTACCTGGCATCGCTAGCCGAAATAGACAGCGCTATGGCTAACGGCTCTGTTCTTGCGCAGGCAACGCTAGCCTATTGTTATGAAAACGGGATCGGGCTTGAAAAGAGTGCCGCAATGGCTGCCAAATATTACCGGTTCGCAGCGCAGAGAGGAAGCCAGTTTGCGTATAACCAGCTTAAACAAATGTACAATGCAATACGCCCGCCGGGAAAAGAATTTCTGATCAATTAGATGCGTGTAAATGAATTAACCAATTTTTAGTAAAATGGAAAATAATATACTTTCTACACAGTCAAAGCTGCCTGGCACCGGCACAAGCATATTTTCTATTATGTCTAAGATGGCGGAAGATTTTAATGCAGTAAATTTATCTCAGGGTTTCCCGGATTTCGACTGTCCTGAAGAACTTAAATTGCTGGTTAACTACTATATGAAAAACGGCAACAACCAGTACGCGCCTATGCCGGGCGTTCCCGCACTCAGACAAATGATATCCAATAAAATTGAAAAGTTGTATAACAGGCACTACAGCCCGGAAACCGAAATAACAATTACAGCCGGGGCAACTCAGGCTTTATTTACAGCTGCCTCTGCAATCATCCGCAGCGGAGACGAAGCAATTATATTTGAGCCGGCATACGACTCGTATGCGCCTGCTGTTTTGGCAAACGGCGGCACCCCGGTCTTCGTTCCGCTTGCTGAGCCGGATTTTTCTTACGACTGGGATAAGGTAAAAAATGCAGTCAACCGCAAAACAAGATTGATTATTATCAATTCACCACATAATCCTACCGGTTATGTTATTAGCATGTCGGATATCCTGAGTTTGGAGGAAATTACGCGCGGTACTTCAATATTTGTAATAAGCGACGAAGTTTATGAGCATATTGTATTCGAAGGCAGGCATAATAGTCTTGCCGGTTCCGGGGAACTATCAAAAAGGACTTTTATAATTTCTTCATTTGGTAAAACATACCACGCTACCGGCTGGAAGACCGGCTACTGTGCTGCGCCCGAAGCTCTTATGAACGAGTTCAGGAAATTCCACCAGTTCGTTGTCTTTGCCGTTAATACGCCGGTGCAGTTGGCTTATGCAGACTTTATGAAAAACGAAGAGCATTACATGCAGCTAAATGAATTTTACAGAAAGAAGAGAGACCTTGTACTTAACAATATTAAAAACTCACGCTTTAAATTTACCGGAACTAAAGGAACATATTTTCAACTGCTGGATTATTCAAATATTTCCGGAATGAACGATATGGATTTCTCCGAATATATGACAAAGGAAAAGGGTATTGCCGTTATACCACTTTCGCCGTTTTACTCCAAAGGTAATTCTAAAAAGCTCATTAGAATTTGCTTCGCCAAGAAAGATGAAGTCTTAACCGGCGCGGCAAAACTTTTGTGCAACATTTAAAAAATATTTTATCGAATAAATTTTTACGGAACAATTTAATTGAAACTGATTATCAGGCTTCGGCTTTACCTGCAATGTCTTTTTCTCTTACTTCAGGAACACTAACTCCCTGAAGTAAAATTAATCCCACCACAAAGAATACGCCTATTGCAAGCGCCGCGAATCTTTGATTGGAAAGGTCTGCGATGATGCCGTACACTAAAGGCCCTACAACAGCCGAAGACTTGCCGAACAGTCCGTCATAGAAGCCAAAAAATTCCGCTTCCCTTTCCTTGGGAGTAAGCAAGGCCATCAAGCTTCTGCTGCACGATTGCGATGAGCCGATAGATAGGCCGGCGGATAAGCCTACCAGATAAAACTGAAAGACATTCTGCACGAAGAAGGCTCCGGTAATAACGAATATCCAGATAACCAAAGTTATGCTTATGGTTTTCTTCGGCCCTATATGATCGGATACAATTCCAAAAATGAATGAGCCGAGAACTGCAGTGCTTTGGACAATCACAAAGAAATAAATTACCTGGTCATCGGACATTTTCAGAATATTGGATGCAAAAATGGAGGCGAACGCGATAATGGTTATAATAGCATCGTTGTATAAGAAGAACGCGAGGAGGAATCTAGAAATGGACGGGTAGGTTTTGTGCACGAATAGAGCCCTTAAGGTTTCCCCGCTCTTTTTCATTCCGCTTCTAATATAAGAGCCTTTATCCGCCATTAAAGTCTTGGGCTCGTTCACAAAAAGGAACAGCGGAATTGAGAAGAACATAAAGAAGATTGCGGCAACAACAAACGAAAGCCTTATATGGAAATAATAATCCGGCGCCGAAGCGGGCGGAAGAATAACCATAACTATTAAAAGTACTGCAAGAGCACCAACGTATCCCATGGCAAAGCCGTAACCGGAAACTCGCCCGAAGTTTTTCTTCTCGGTTAAATAAGGAAGGAATGAATCATAAAATACAAGACCTGCTTCAAAACCTATGTTTGCAAGGATGAAAAGAACCAGCCCTAGGATGACGTCTCCCTTATGCACATTGAACATTAAGGCTGTGCAGATAACTGAGACTAGCGTAAAAATCAGAAGGAATCTTTTCCTATTCCGGGATACATCTGCAATAGCGCCTAGCGGCGGGCTAAGCAAAGCGGCAATAACCATCGAAATACTTACCGCAAGACCCCACAGCCATTTTTTTCCGCCGGCAACATAGTTGGAAAAATATTTTGAATAGATAACGGTAACTATAATTACCGAGAAAGCCGTGTTGGCAAAGTCAAACAGCGTCCAGAAAAAAATCTTGCTTCTCGATTTCATCAGTTTATTTTTTGGAAGGAGTCTTGGAAATGCTTTCTTCCAGTAAGCCGCGGCCTGTTTTATTCAACTTGCCGGAAACCTTAAGATCGGACAGGATTGCGTCTAGAATACCGTTTATAAACTTGCCGCTGCCTGCGGTGCTGTACAATTTTGCAATCTCAATTGCCTCGTTAATGGAAACTTTCGGCGGAATATCCGGGAAAAACAGAAGCTCGCAAATACCCATGCGCAAAAGTAATTTGTCTATTAAGGCAATCCTATTCATTTCCCAGTTATCAACCCTATCCTTAATCTGCTTATCCAGTAATTCCTTGTTGGCCAATACCTTGTTTACCAAATCGTTGGCAAAATCCTTATCTGCCTTTTCCGTTACATCGGACAACATACCGTCTACCAGCGCATCAAGCGATTCTTTGTTCATTGTATAGGCGTACAATATTTGAAGAACCTTTTCCCTGACCAATCTTCTTTTAAATATAGGCGACATTAACCTATCCAGCTCATTTTCTTAGTGATACCAATTTTAAGAACAAAAATAAATATTTCTAACCGTCAAAATAATTACGATGTTAGTAAACTACAAATTACTTTTTGCTTATTTTTTTGCATGAATCCAATTACTGTCCTTACAGCCGAATTCTAAATCAAATAGCAAAAAACCAAAACACAAGCAGCGCCACGCTTTCCTTTAGTTTGTAATAAAGGTTATGCTCAAACTTCAGCTTAAGATCAGAGGCTGAAAAACCCGCCTTAACATTAAAAAATTTACAAATCTCTCTTACTCTTGTAAGATGGTAGGAATCCGATACAATGATTATCTTACCTAGGTTTGGTATATTCTGCAGGTGATCTCTTATAAACCGGATTTGTTCCGATGTGGAAACTGTTTTACTCTCAACCCAAACATCCGATAGGTTGATGCCGGAAAGTTTGATATAATTATAAGCAACTTCAGCTTCACTTAACTCGCCGGGGGCGTTGCTGCCGGTAAGCTGAATCCTATTGACCACATTGTTATTATAAAGCTCAACGGCTTTATCTACCCTTGCAGCCAGGCTTGGACTGGGTGCATTATGAGACCAGACCGCAGCACCTAGAACAACGGCAATGTTTATCGATCTCCGCGAGGTCTTATCTTTATCATCGTTTACTTTCTTCATATTTATATAGGCAAATGTAGTAATTAAAAAAAACATTATAACGGCTGCGGTGTTTACCAGTGCCCGTAAAATTACCATCTGCTTGCCGCCGAAAATGTTTATCCACAGGATGACGATAAACAGCAGTTGAATAAATTCGAACGATGCAAAGAGAAATCCGATAAAGATTTTTTTCAGCGGATGGTCCATAAAATAAATATTGGGGAACGGGATATTTATTTTATCGCTTACCGATGCCAGAATTAAAACCGCGGTAATAATTAAGGAGAAGCTTATAAGAAAGGCTGAATTATTTTTCGATTTATTTTTAATAGTATAAATGATCGTTCCGGCTACAGCAAGCAGAGTGGTCAGAAAGTTCAATATGTTTCCCGTATATAAAATTTTGAAATTACGTATCGGTAGACCCTGGTTATTATATTTCTCGTAATACAAAAAAAGCAAATCGAGAATTAAGATAAGACATGCTAAAGCGGCGGCTAAATATTTATTCTTTTGTTTTTTACTCATACAAAAAAGCCAGCATCTTCGAGTCTGTTAAGCGATCTATATATAATATCCGGAATTAGAATTCATAATAAGAGCATTACTTAAAATTCAGGCCGATTCAGCCTTTTTTCTATTTTTCCCTGCAATAAAAAATATTATTAAAGCGCCGATAAGAGCCGCAATAAAGTCTGCTGCCCAGTCTTTTATATCGCACGACCTGCCCGGTATAAAAAGCTGGTGCAATTCATCCAAAGCTGCGTAAACACTTATTATGAGCACTGTAAATAGAGAAGACTTCGATTTTAGCAGCTTGTATTTATTCTGCACAAGCAGAGCAAGATTTAATATAACCGCAAGAATTAAGTAGGCTGTAAGATGTTCAATCTTATCGCTTACACCCAGCTTGGGCAAGTCCTGTCCCGGTAAAGACGTTGCAGTTAAAAGTATAATCCAGTAAACAACAAGCGGAAAATATACCGCTCTTATTTTATTTTTTTCCAAATAATCAAGCAAAGGATTTCCTCAGGAATTTTATAGCTTTAGGTAAGTTATGAATAATGTCTTCGGCAGTATATCCGAATTCGGTAAAATCATTCAGCAGCAAGTCGGCGGCAAGGCTGTGCAGGTACACGCCGCAAATTACTGCATCTTCTATTTCTTTTTGTTGGGATAACAGCCCGGCTATTACCCCGGTTAAAACATCGCCCGTGCCGAATTTTGCCATACCGGGATTACCTGTTGTGTTAATAAGCGCCTCTCCGCCAGGAGTAAAAATTATTGAAGGAGCTCCTTTCAAAACCAGAAACGATTTTGTCCCGGTTGAAAATGCTTTTCCGTAAGCAAGCAGGTCTTTTTCCAATTCAGCAGTCTCTATTCCCAGCAGGTTTGCAAACTCCCCGTGGTGCGGAGTTAAAATTTTATTTTTAAGATTTAATTCTTTGTATTGTCCCTTCCCTATCGCAAATATTCCGTCCGCATCCAGAACAATCCTCTTTTCCGGGAAGGTTTTTAAAATTTTAATTACTGCATTTTGAGTTCGGCTGTCTCTGCCGATTCCGGGTCCTACCGCAAGTACATCGGCCCACTCAATACGTTTTTTTAATTCATCCGCGTTCTTTTCAAGGAGTATTTCGTTGTCTTCATCATTATAGGGCTGCACTACAACTTCAGACAGCCTTTTGTAAATATATTTACGCGAGCTTTTGGGAAAGCATAAAACTGAAGCTCCCGCTCCAATCTTAAGAGATGACCTAGAAGTTAGCGATGCTGCGCCCGGGAATGCACCCGAGCCCGCTATTGTTAATACTTTGCCTGCAGTATATTTATTTGCGTTCTTATTCTTAACCGGCAAAAAACCGTATGCGTCTTCCGGCTCAATTAAATATTCCGCAGGTTCAAACTTATCAAAAAAATTAAAGCTTACACCGATATTCCCTTTTACTATTTCGCCGGAACAATTTGCGCCTTCGCCGATGAACAGGCCCTTCTTCAATTCGCCGAGAGTAACTGTAAGATCGGATTTGAAGACAACATCACCCCAGCCCGTATCGGCATTAAGTCCGGTCGGGATATCAACTGCAACCTTAAATGCATTAATCTTATTTAAGTCTTTTACAATCGATTTATAAGGCTCTTTCAATTCGCCTTTCCCCCCGCTTCCCAAAACGGCATCAATAATTATATCAGAGCCGGCAATGTATCTTAAATCTTTTTCCGACTCGAATTTCTGCAGCGTAAGATTCTCATTCTGCACGGCTATGCCGTTCAGGATTTTAAAATTCGAAAGGCAGTCCGGAGACATCTCCGCTTCGTTTCCAAGATAAACTACATTAACAATAAAACCGTTATTTGCAAATTGCCTGGCAGCAGCAAATCCGTCACCGCCGTTGTTTCCCTTGCCGCAGACGATTCCTATTTTGCTTCTTCTTTCCAGATGAAGAGTTTTTTCATTAACGAAATTAAAAATTTGGAGAGCGGCATTTTCCATTAGAACCAGGCCCGGTATTCCGAGCTGGTTAATTGCGTAGCCGTCAACCTCCCTAACCTGATCTGTTGAAAATAGCGGAATCATAGATATAACCTTTTAATTAATCCAAATTTAAGGTTATTAGATTTTATAAAAAAGAGAAAGCTGTTTATCTTAAAAATGAAGTTATTAACCCAATTAAGGAGCCGGGTGCAACGCCTACAACAATAACAAGCAGAACCGAAATTATAACTGCCAGTAAACCGGTATTGCTGCGTTCAACAGAAAGCTCGGTCTCCGGTTCTTTAAAGTACATTAGGACTACAACTCTAAGATAAAAATAAACACTTATAACGCTGGATAAAACCCCTACTATGGCCAGCCACGTAAGATGAGCTTTTACAGCTGCAATAAAAACATAATACTTACCGAAGAACCCTGCAAACGGCGGGATGCCGGCAAGAGAAAACATAAATACGGCAAGCAGCGCAGCCAGGATGGGATATCTGCTGCCCAAACCTGCATATGATTTCAAATCGAGATTCGTTTCTTCCCTACCTTCAATTATGGCTACAATTCCGAAAGCACCAAGGTTCATAAAAGTATATGCAGCCAGGTAAAAGACAATACCGGATAAGCCGTCGTTATTGCCTGCCGCCAAACCGATGATCATGTATCCGGCATGAGCAATGGACGAATAGGCCAGCATTCTTTTAATGTTCGATTGAGAGATTGCAACTATGCTTCCGAACAGCATTGAAAAGACAGAAATTACTGCAAGGTACGGCTCAAAAATATTTTTGCCAGCATTGTTGAAAAGAACTCCGAGAGTTACAATAATAGCGCTGAAAGCCGCTGCTTTGCCCCCGGTAGAAAACAAGCCTGCAATTGTAGAAGACGAGCCTTCGTAAACATCCGGCACCCACATGTGGAACGGGAAGGCTGCAATCTTAAATGAAAAGCCTATTAGGAATAGCAGAATACCGGTGTCGAATAACAAATCGGTCTTCAGATATGAGAACCTTGAAGCTATAAGGTCTAACGATGTTGTACTTGCGGTACCGTAAATAAGCGCAATGCCGTAAACAATAAAGCCTGTTGCAAAAGCGCCTAGTAAAAAATATTTTAATGCCGCTTCGTTAGCTTTAAGCTTGTGCCTGTTTAACCCGGCCAATGCATAAAAGCTAACCGACATCATCTCGAGACCCAGGAAAATAACGAACAAATCTTTAGCGCCGGCCATCAGCATCATACCAAGAACCGAGCTTTGAACAAGCAGGTAATACTCGCCGAAGTATGTACCGTACTTTTTCAGATAGTCTATCGAAAGCAGCGAAACAACAGCAGCCCCGAAGGTGAAGATGAAATAAAATACATTAACAATTCCGCCGGTAGCCAGCATATTCTGCATAACTATTGAGACGTAATTGACGTTTAGCAGTGAATAAAATCCGGCCGATAAAAATATAATAATTGAAAGCCAAGGCAGTACAGTCTCACTTTTCTTCGAGTACATCTCGATGCAGAGTGAAACCAAAATACCGGTTCCAATTATTATTAAAGGTAAAATGTTATAAAATTCTTGTATATTATTCAGCATATATATGAGACTTCAGCTTAGTTATTCTATAAATAAAATGTCCTCGTCGGTTTTTTCAATTTTCAGCTTATGCTCGTCTTCAATATGGATGACAAGCTTTATATGGTTATCGAAATTAAAAATATCTTTGTCCTTTTCAACAACGATCAGCTTAACCGCTTCGTACTTGGAGACTACATCTTTTAAATTTTTATACTGCTTAAAATAGATTTCGGTATAATTCGCCGATTCATGAATATAAATTAATTTTGAATCGGGTGAGAAATTCATGATTATATCATCATCAATTATAACTTTTAGTATTTCACAATTAAACGGCAGTATTGCCCTATTCCCGTAATAAAGTCCGTATTGTCCGTATTTCAAAGCTTCTTCAATTGTTTTCATCTTTCAACCCTTTCCGTAAAAAAATACCAGCCAAACTAAAGTGAAAACAGGGACAAGGACTACAAAGGAATATTTAACTATATAAGAAAAAAAGCTGGGCATATTAATCCCGGCCCGTTCACTTATTGATTTAACCATAAAGTTCGGTCCGTTGCCTATATACGTCATCGCTCCGAAGAAGACGGCGGCAACAGAAATTGCTTTAAGATAAATTTCGTCTATAGATACAAATTGTAAAACATGGGCTTTTAAAGAAACATCCAGCGCATATTTGCCCATAGCAGCGCTGAGAAAATTCATATATGTCGGCGTATTATCTAGTACGGCAGAAAGCGAGCCGGTAGCCCAGTAAAAAATTCCCGCATTCAATTTGCTGCCTATTACATGCGCTTCATTAGCTATCAGTTGCAGCGCCGGAATCATAGCGGCAAATATTCCTGCGAACAAATAAGCGACTTCTTTAATCGGCTCAAAGTCAAACTCGTTGTCTGTTAAAGCAGTCTTATCGGCAAATTTATAGGATAAAACCACGACTGCAAACATAACAATTTCTCTTATCCCGAACGGCAAAGGTGAAAGGTTAGGCACCCAGCCGAACACAACGGGATCGATAAAAACAGCAATGATAATTATTAAAAGGAATATCAAATTTCTAGTCCCTTTAATCTGAATCTTGCCGGAGTGCGCCGTAACTTTTCCCGCATCCTTCTTGTTGTTAACATCAAAAAAATAAAATACCGCAATTACTAAAAGAACAGCCGGCAGCCATATATACCATACGTTTTTAATTACCCAGAAAAAAGGAACGCCGCTTAGATACCCCAGAAACAAAGGCGGATCGCCGATAGGCGTTAGTGCACCGCCGATATTGCTGACTATAAAAATAAAAAATATTATATGGTACGGTGCAATCCTTTCCCTATTCATTCTTATAAAAGGCCTTATAAGAAGCATCGACGCGCCTGTAGTTCCGATAATGTTGGATATAAAAGCACCGAACAATAAAAACAAAACATTCATTAAGGGCGTGGATTTCTTATCCACCTTAATAAGTATACCGCCCGAAGCCACAAAGAGCGAGCTTAGCAAAGCAATAAACGAAATATATTCCGTTAAAGTATGCAGAAGGCTTTCATAGTTGTTTAAGAAAAAAATATAATAGACTACCACAACAAGCCCGAGCAATATTGAAATTTTCGGGTAATGATTTTCCCAGAAGTGTTTGTAGAACAAAGGCCCGGTTGCAATCATCAACAAGAGCAATATAAACGGAATAACCATTAGCGGATTAGGCAGGGCGTTCACGCCGCTTCCGGCTGCGGTATTCACCAGCCTATCTACAGCAGAATGACTTTCTACAGCCTGTGCTGCCGTAAAATCAATACTTAGAAAGAACAAATAAACGAATAAAGCTATAAAAAATATTATCCATTTAAATTTCAATAGAATCCTTTCACTACTTCATTCCTATTATTTTATTTGGTAATACTTGCTCAATAATTGATTGAGTGGATTTGGCAGACACTTTTAAGAAAGTGCCCGGATAAATCCCGATCCAAACGATGAATAGAAATATAGATGCCAGGACGAAAATTTCCCGGTTGTTCATATCGGTAAGCGTACTCATTTTAGGATTTTTAACTTCGCCGAAGAAAACTCTCTGGTACATCCATAAAAGATAAACCGCCGCAAAAATAACGCCGCTGGCTGCAAACACCGTATACCACCAGCTGTTCAATACAGGGGATTTAAAGGAACCGATTAAAATTAAAAACTCACCCACAAACCCGTTTAATCCGGGTAATCCGATTGATGACAATGAAGCAATCATAAAAAATGTTGCAAAGACCGGGACTACTCTGGCGATGCCGCCGTATTCGGAAATTTCCCTTGTATGTGTCCTATCATAAACAACTCCGACTAAAAGGAACAGAGCTCCGGTAGAAAGGCCGTGGTTTATCATTTGAATTACCGCTCCTTGAACTGCCTCAGGCGTCATTGCAAAAATTCCCAGGACTACAAAGCCAAGGTGTGCAACCGATGAGTAAGCCACCAGCTTCTTCATATCTTTCTGTACCATAGCAACCAAAGCGCCGTAAATAATACCTATAATTGCCAGCACGGAAATGTAAGGCGCAAAGTGAATTGAGGCTTGAGGAAACAACGGAAGGCAAAATCTCAACAGACCGTATGTTCCCATCTTAAGCAATACCCCCGCAAGAATTACGCTGCCTGCGGTGGGCGCTTGCACGTGTGCATCCGGCAGCCATGTATGCAGCGGGAACAAGGGCACTTTTATTGCAAAGCTTAACGCGAATGCAAGGAACATCCATTCCTGAATGTTGGCTTGGATAGTCGGACCTATACTATAAAGTTCCAATAAGTTTGTAGAAAAATGACCTAGCGATGAAGAAGCATAAACAGCCAGCCAGACAATAGCAACAAGCATAAGAAGGCTGCCAAACATTGTGTAGAGGAAAAATTTAACCGATGCGTAAATTCTGTTGTCGCCTCCCCAGATGCCGATAATAAAATACATCGGAATAAGCATCGCTTCCCAGAAAACATAAAACAGGAAAAGATCGAGTGCTATAAAAACTCCGAGCATACCTACTTCTAGCAAAAGCATAAAGAAGGTGAACTCCTTTACATTATGCTTAATGCTCTTCCAGCTGGACAGCAAAGTAAGCGGAGTTAAGAACGTAGTAAGCATTACAAGGAGAAGAGAAATTCCGTCAATACCCACATTATAGCTAATATGCAGGTTTTGAATCCAATCAAACTTCTCTACAAATTGAAATCCGCCCTTGGTTAAATCGTAATTAAAAAATAAAACAAGAGAAATGATAAAAGCGAGCACAGAAACAAACAGGCCGAAATACCTGACCAAATTCTCTTTATCCTTGCCGAAAAAGAGCAGGATAATGCTTCCGGCTAACGGAGCTAGTATTAGAAATGACAGCAGATAATTATTTTCCATAATTTATAAACTTAGAATTAACCAGAATAATGCAGTTACAATTCCCAGCATCATTACAAGGGCATATGATTGAGCGACGCCGGTTTGAACCTTTCTTATCTTTGCCGAGACGTATCCGATAATTGATGCCGTACCGTTAACAATTCCGTCAATAAGGCCGGCATCGGTAATTTTCCACAACAATTTTTCGGAGCCAACTACAATAGGCTTAACAACGGTTTTCTCATACGCTTCGTCAACAAAATATTTATTAAACAAAAGATTATAAATGCCTTTAAACTTTTGCGCATATACGGCAGGCTTTTGGGTATTGTGGATATATAAATATCTTGCGTACCAGATGCTCAAGGCCGCTCCGATAACAGTAACGCTCATTAGTAATATTTCTTCAAAATGCGAATGAGTTCCGTAAATCATTAATCTTGATTGGGCATTGGCAAAAACCGGTTCAAGCCAATTTTCGAAAGCATTTCCGTTTGCGCCCGAAAACAATTCGGGGATACCGATGAAGCCGCCGATAACAGACAGTACTGCCAAAATCATTAAGGGAACCGTCATTATTTTGGGAGATTCATGCGGGTGCTTGTCGTGCCCGAACCTTTCCTTACCTTCAAAAGTCAGGTATACAAGTCTAAACATATAGAATGCAGTCATCAACGCGGTAATTGCGCCTATAAGCCAATAAAGGAAATTGCCGTTGGCAAACGAGTACCAAAGTATTTCATCTTTACTAAAGAAACCGGCAAACGGCGGTATACCGGAGATAGCAAGAGAAGCGGCAAGGAAAGTTAAATACGTAACCGGCATATATTTTTTTAATCCGCCGTACTGCTGTATGTTCTGTTCATCGTGCATAGCATGGATAACGGAACCGGCACCGAGAAATAACAGGGCCTTAAAAAAAGCGTGCGTCATTACGTGAAAGATTCCGGCGGAAAAAGCGCCTACGCCTAATGCTAAGAACATATATCCGAGCTGGCTTATTGTTGAATAAGCCAGAACTTTTTTAATATCGTTTTGAACAAGTCCGATAGTTGCGGCAAACATTGCAGTTAAAACTCCGACCACAGCAACTACCGTCATTATTGCAGGAGCGGAAGCGTAAATAATTGAACAGCGGGCAACCATATACACACCGGCAGTTACCATTGTTGCTGCATGTATTAAGGCCGAAACGGGCGTGGGACCGGCCATTGCATCGGGCAGCCAAATGTATAGCGGTATTTGCGCAGACTTACCTGTAGCGCCTATAAACAGGAATAATGCTATAAAGTTGAATGTACTTGACGGGATATTAAGCGCATTAATTCTGGAAAACACTTCATTAAAGTTTAAGCTGCCGAAAGTCAAATAAATTAAAAACATTCCAAGTAGAAATCCGAAATCGCCTATCCTGTTAACAATGAATGCCTTCTTTGCCGCATCGCTTGTAGAGCTTTTCTCAAACTTGCGGTCATACCAAAATCCAATCAGCAGGTACGAGCAGAGCCCTACTCCTTCCCAGCCAAGAAAAAGAAGAACAAAGTTATCGCTTAAAATTAAATTCATCATTGCAAAGATGAACAAGTTAAGATATGAGAAGAACCTCCAGAATGCCTTATCACCATGCATATAGCCGATTGAATAAACATGGATAATAAAACCTACTCCTGTAACAACAAGCGCCATAATAAGTGAAAGCTGGTCAACCTGGTAAGCAACGCTTATGTTTAATCCGCCTGCCTGTATCCATGTAAAAAGATTAACTATGGTTTGTCTATTTTCGGCCGGCAAAGCGAGCGTCTGGATAAACGCGCCGATTACAATTAAAAAAGATAAACCGATTGCGCCGCTTCCTATTATTCCGATTATCTTTTCGTTTTTTCCGCCGGAGGCGGATCCGCCTAGGCGTGAAATTTTTCTTCCGAACAGCCCGTTAATCAAAAACCCCAGAAAAGGGAGCAGAACCGTTAAGTATATTAATTGAATCATAGAGGATTATTACCACTTTAAGATATTTATTTCATCAATATTGACGGTTAATTTATTCCTGAACAGGGCTATAATGATAGCAAGACCTACAGCAGCTTCAGCCGCTGCAACCGTCATTACAAAGAATACAAATAACTGCCCAACTGAGTTGCCCATATAAGATGAGAATGAAACGAGTGTTAAATTTGCAGAGTTAAGCATCAGCTCGACAGACATAAATACTATGATGGCATTTCTTCTGGTTAAAACGCCGGTAACACCAACAACAAACATAAAGGCGCTTAATATTAAGTAATATTCTATAGGTATAGTCATAATATTATTCGAATTTCTTTTTAGCTAGAACCAACGCACCTATTGTAGCTGCTAACAGTAAGTAACCGGCAGCTTCAAACGGCAATATGTAATTTGTGTATAATTCTTTTCCAATTTGCTCTATAGTCCCCGCATTAACACTTGCCGCAACAGCAGGATTTGCGGCAGGAGTCGGCCTGGAAATAAATATCATAAAAGCTAATTGAATGAAAACCAACGCCGTAATAACGATTGCGAATATTTTGATCTTAGGGTGCGAACTGAAGAATTTTTCCTTCTCCGGTTTCAGCAGCATAATTACAAAAAGGAATAAGACCATTATTGCACCGGCATAAACTATTACCTGAGCAACTGCTATAAACTGAGCATTAAGTAAAAGATACAGTCCGGCTAAGGCAGCAAAATTTAGTACTAGAAAAAGCGCACTGATTACAGGATTTGACCTGGTAATCATTAAGATTGATGATACCGCCGCAACGGATGCAAATACTATGAATATAATTAATTCTAAGGACATTATATTTTATAAAATTAAATAATAGACTATTGAAAATAATGAGCAAAAACTGATTACACAAAAATATAAAGAAAATGCAACGTGCTTAAATAATATTATGATTCAGTTTCCAGCAAAACGATTTATCCAAAGGTTTTTTCGCATATAGAAAACAGAACTGAATAAAATAAAAAACGATCTAAACAACTAAGGAGTATTTCTATATATCAACCTAGGAAACGGAATCGTTTCTCGAACATGGTCGAGTCCGCAAACCCAGGCAACTGTTCTCTCAAGGCCAAGCCCAAAACCCGAATGCGGAACCGAACCATATCTTCTTAAATCAAGATACCATTCAAATGCTTCCTGCGGAAGATTATGCTCTTTAATCCGAGATAAAAGAGTCTCGTAATTATCTTCTCTCTGGCTGCCGCCTATAATTTCACCATAACCTTCCGGTGCCAGCACATCCACAGCAAGAGCAAATTTATCATTCTGGGGATCGCGTTTCATATAGAATGCTTTAACTTCCGCCGGATAATGATGAACCATTACAGGCCTGTCAAACTGGTTAGAGATTACGGTTTCATCTGTTCCGCCAAGGTCATTGCCGTATTCAAATTCAATTTGATTTTTCATTAATATATCCACAGCTTCGTCATATGATATTCTCGGCAAAGGTTTTTTAACATTCTTAAGCAGAGTAGTATCACGTTCCAAAATCTTTAATTCTTCTTCTTTATCTTTTAAAACAGTTTGGACAATATATTCCAAGAATTCTTCTGCCAAATCCATATCATTATTTAAATCGGCAAATGCTACTTCAGGCTCTACCATCCAGAATTCGGTTAAGTGCCTTCTGGTTTTGGATTTTTCAGCCCTGAATGTGGGACCGAATGTGTAAACTTTTCCCAAAGCCATAGCCCCCGCCTCGGCATAAAGTTGACCGGATTGTGTTAGATATGCTTTACCAAGGTCAAAATAATTCGTCTCAAATAAAGTAGAAGTGCCTTCACACGCAGCAGGAGTAAGAATAGGAGGGTCCATTAATGTAAAGCCACAGTTATCAAAGAAATCTCTTATAGCTTTAACTAATCGATGCCTGATTCGGAGAATTGCTGTTTGCTTAGTAGAACGAAGCCAGAGATGACGGTGATCCATTAAATATTCAACACCGTGTTCTTTTGGTGTAATAGGATAATTATGCGACTCAGATATTAATTTTAATCCGTACGCATCAAGCTCAAATCCTCCGGAAGCTCTTGGTTCAACTTTTACTTTCCCAGTTACTTCAATAGCAGATTCCTGGCCTAAGCTATCGGCTAATTCAAATACTTCATCAGTTACATTTCCTTTAAAATAAACACATTGAAGCAAACCGGTACCATCTCTAAGGATTACAAATTTTACTTTCCCGCTTGATCTTTTATTATAAAGCCAACCTTTTAATGTGACTTCCTGGTTAACGAATTGACTTAAATCTTTTATCAAAATATACCGCTTTTCAGTAATTCATTTATTCAAATTTAGGGTTCAAATATAAATACCATGCCTTATAAATGCAAAAAATACACACTGAAATATGCAGCCTAAATGTATCCCAAGGTGTAAATCATAAATTTTTTTTGTTTGAAAATATTCAGTAATAAAGCTTTTTAGAGCTTTGAACTGTGCAAGGATACAAATCACTTGACAAATTAGGATTAATTCCTTACTAATTAATGTGTAAATATTTTTTCTCCTTATAAATTTAAGTATTATCAGTCTATTTAATTATTATATTAAGATTATTACAAAATTATCATCATAAATTTAAATTCTTATCATAAATAACGATATATCCAATAAAAACAAAAGGAAAAATGCTATGAAAAAGATCGAAGCAATAATAAGGCCTCATAAGCTAGATGATGTGCGGGAGGCTCTTATAGAAGCCGGAATAAAGGGAATGACTATTTTGGAAGTGAGAGGAATAGGAAGGCAAAAGGGACAGACCGAAATTTATCGAGGTTCGGAATACCAGATAAATTTTATTCCGAAAGTAAAACTGGAAATTGTTGTGCCGGATTCACTTCTGGAGAAAGCCTCTTCAATAATTATCAGCGCTGCCAAGACCGGACAAGTAGGTGATGGAAAATTATTCATCTCCACAATTGATGAAGTTATTAGAGTGAGAACCGAAGAAAACGGAGAAAGTGCACTTTAAATTACTCAACAAATAAAAGGATAATTATGATCAAACTTTTAACTACTATCAAAAAGCCGTTCATAGTCTTAGGGCTATGTACGCTAATCAGTCCAAGCATTTTTGCTCAGGATAAGGACACCTCATCAGTTTCCAATCCCCTTTCCATTACAGGGCTGATTGATATAAACTTTAATAAAAATTTTAATAATCCTGCCAGCCATATAAATGCCTACAGAAACTTCGATATCTATGAAAACCAGTTTAATTTAAATCTTGCAAAGATTACACTGCAAAAAGATGCCAGCCCGGTTGGTTTTAAAGTAGATCTGGGATTTGGTCAAGCTATGGATATAGTAAATAGCGATGCGAGTCTTGGTGGTGAAAAATCGCTTCGCAATGTTGAGCAGGCTTACCTAACCGCTAAACTACCTATAGGAAACGGTTTAACAGTTAACGCAGGCAAGATGGTTACACACATGGGCGGCGAAGTTATCGAGACAAACAGCAATATTAATTACAGCAGGTCTTTTCTTTTTGCTTATGCTATACCTTACTTTCATTTAGGTGTATGCGCCAGCTACCCTTTCAACGATAAATTTAGTGCCACTCTTTATGTCTATAACGGTTGGAACAATGTTGTAGACAATAATAAAGATAAAACACTCGGCGCTGAAATAAATTGGTCTCCTTCTTCTTCCTTTGCCTTTATTGAAAATTGGATAGGCGGACCCGAAGAACCCAACAGTACTCAGAAGCGGAATGTATTTGCTACAATAATTAATTATCAGCCATCAGACGCTGTGTTTGTAACGCTCAATGCCGACTATGGACAGGAAGCACTGGACCCATCGGGATTGGCAATATGGAAGGGCGCGGCGATAACAGGAAAATTCTCCCTAAGCGATTTATCCTCAATTGGTATAAGAGGTGAGTACTACTATGACCAATCCGGTTTTACTACAGGCACACTTCAGGAGCTTAAAGAAATAACTCTTACATACCAATATAATTTCACTTCAAATTTATTCACCAGAATCGAATTCAGGAGAGACTGGTCGGATGCTAATACTTTTGAAGACTCTTCTGGCGGTTTTACAAAAAACAACCAGAATACTTTACTAATAGGATCAGTATATACTTTTTAATAAAAAATAATATTAGGAGAAAGAATGATTAAATATAAACTTACTTATACGCTGTTAATTATAGCAACATTCGCTCTTTTACTTACTGCAGCAATGCCGGCGAATGCTTATGCTCAAAATCAACCGGACCCTTCCGGTACAAAAACTGGAACTATTGCCGATGTTCCGGCAGCCAAGCCAGGTTCACCCACTTTGCAGGAAATTGGTGATGCTGCCGGACATAATCGTGTAGCTATAAATTTTATGTGGACATTAATTACCGGATTTCTTGTAATGTTTATGCAAGCAGGTTTTGCAATGGTTGAGTCTGGCTTGACACGTGCAAAAAATGCCGCGCATACTATGGCCATGAATTTTATGATTTATCCTTTAGGTATGCTGGGTTTTTATCTCTGTGGTTTTGCTTTCATGTTTGGAGGCGTAGGTCCATTGGCAACTCTTGGCGGATATTCCGGGCTTAGCCACGAAATTACAATCAATCTTTTCGGGAAACCTTTTGGATTACTTGGCTGGAGCGGATTCTTATTACAGGGGGCTGGTTATGACACAGCCGTCTTTACACTTTTCCTTTTTCAAATGGTATTTATGGATACGACCGCTACAATACCTACGGGTGCAGCAGCCGAACGATGGAAATATTCGGCATTTATGATATACGGTGTTTGCATCGGCTCAATAATGTATCCAATTTTTGGAAACTGGGTATGGGGCGGCGGATGGCTAGCACAGCTTGGAACAAATTTCGGATTGGGTCATGGTCATGTAGATTTTGCCGGTTCAACTGTTGTTCATATGCAGGGAGGAGTGATTGGACTTATTTATGCTTGGTTATTAGGACCACGATACGGAAAATATAACAAAGACGGCAGTATTAATCCGGTGCAGCCTCATAGTATTCCAATGGCAATAATAGGGACATTCATTCTTGCTTTCGGCTGGTTTGGATTTAACCCCGGCTCTACATTAGCCGGAACAGATTTACGTATATCGGTTATTGCAGTAAACACTATGCTGGCTAGCGCAACAGGTGCTCTTGCCGCAACATTGTGGATGTGGTGGTTCCGTACTAAAAAACCTGATCCTTCCATGATGGCAAACGGAATGCTGGCAGGGCTTGTTGCAATAACTGCACCAAGCGCATTTGTTAGTGCCGGAGGCGCCTCAATAATCGGATTAATTTCCGGTGTGCTTGTTGTAGAGTCCGTATTCTTTTTTGATAGATTAAAAATTGATGATCCGGTAGGTGCAATATCGGTACATGGTGTTAACGGTGCATGGGGTTGTTTGTCCATCGGATTATTTGCCGATGGAACTTACGGAGACGGGTGGAATGGAGTTGCCGGGACAGTTAAAGGACTGTTTTATGGCGGCGGATTCGGTCAATTAGCGGCAGAGATAATAGGCGTATTAACATGCTTTGTTACGCTTTCAGTATTATCCATTATCGTTTATAAAATTGCCGAGCGTTTAGTCGGTAATCGTGTTTCTCTCGAAACCGAGATTGGTGGGCTTGATATACCGGAGATGGGTGTTCTTGGTTATAACGGATTTGAAATGGATAAAATTTCTGAAACTACGCATCCTATTAATTAATAAAATAATAACGTAGCACAGGCTTTATAGTCTGTGCTGCATATAATTTTTTTAAAGGAAAGAAAATGAATAATACAATTGAACTTCTATTAATAATGTTAGCATTGGTAATTGGTCTCGGAATAGGATTATTATTCGGTACACTACAAAACTTTGCTTTGCGAAAGAATAAAAAGCTACAAGAAGAAGGCAGCTTAAAAAACGGATGGTCGATTATGCCGGGCTCAATGAGCAGAGTAGCAATTCTGCTTGGTGTACTTGCGCTCATTCAGATTTGCTGCCCGATGCTTTTTAAAGGCAACATCCAGTGGCTTATTTCGGCGGGCATAGTAGTTGGTTACGGCTGGACATTTGTAAACCAATTGAAGCAGCGGTCTTTTTATAGGAATTAATATTTCATTTTATGCTTCTATAGCTCATAACCGAATTTAAAAATTAGAAAACGCGGTTTTAAGTTGTTAGCGTTGCCGGCATATAAAGAACTGCTGTACCTGCTTAAGCTAAAATCATACTGTACATCGAAGGTAATATTGCGGCGCAGATTTACTCCGGCTCCTATTAAGATTCCTGCGTCGGGAATTCCAATTTCTGCAGCTTTAACGCTTCTGCTGTTTGAAATTGCAGGGAACGAGAGGCCGTAAAAGTTATTATATCCCTGCTCATCAACTCTGCCGTTTAGGAAAAATCCGAATGAGGGTCCTAAATAAAACCGAGGACGAAAAGACCTTTGAGAAATGGTATATTGGAACGTAACAGGAAGTTCCAGAAAATTTAAATACGCGGTTCTATTATAATAAGAAATTTTATTTTCGTTAACAGTTGTAGAAAACTCCCCGCCTTTAGTAACATAAATCATTTCCGATCTTATTGAGAAGTTTTTATTAAAGCTCCACGAAGCAAAGATTCCAAAATTATAAAAAATAACGGAGCCCGAAATGCCCTGGTTAGAGCTGCTGATAGTGGAAGTATTCAAGCCGCCGGTAATACCGTAAGAAGTTAATCCTTTTTGTTTGGTTACATCCTTAAAAACAAATTGCTGGTCTGCCCCTAGTATTGCCCCTATTAAAGTACCGGATAAAGCTCCTCCAAACATACCGAATACATCACCAATAATAGGATCGGCGCCTCCGCCCATAACAGGCTGAACAATGCGCGAGGAAGCCTGAATTCCAATCATAAAACCTGCAAGCATTCCCAAGCCGGCATCTTCGGCCATTGCTTTGAATCTGTTGTTATACGAAACCATCTCTATCTCGCTCGTCGGGAAGGAAATTCTTTTATTAGTCCAGACTTTTTGAGGAAATTTGGTCGTTACAATTACCGAATCTTTATTTGCAAACAAATTCCTTACAAGAACTTTTCTATCATCATTAAAAGTAATAATTGCAGTATTTCCCACCCCGCTCGGATCAAATTTTTGAAATTCAATATCTTTTATTTCCGATCTGGGGAAAGATGAAGTTTTACCTTCCTTAACTTCCCAAATCTTCTTAAATAGAAAAGTTGAATCTGTCTTGATATGAATATTATCCGATTCGATTGTTGAATCGCGCATCAGCTTAATACTTAAAGAATGGCCTTCCGTTTCATTATTTACATACCTGTAAAAATCGTCCGCTGATTTGAAGCTGTTTATCATGTAAGTATCCATGCATCCGGAAAGCATCAGAGCAGAAACGGAAATCGCAAGTACTACAAATCTCATAGAACCCCCTATGATTAGTCACAGTTGAAATGAAGCATTATCCCTCATAAATGAGCCGGGTAAAAGTTACGTTAATAATTACAAAATGTAAAGCCGGACAATTGATGTTTGCTGTATTTTGCACTTCACTTCTTTTCCCAATGCCAATGCCAGGGTTCAAATCCAACGCCCCATTTATTATCCACAGGGTAGGAAAGATAAAAATTGAATTTGCCTGCGTTCTCGAGCATCCATTTATATTCCGGCAATCTTATAAAATCGGCCGAGGTCTGGTTATCGCTGAAGCCGTTTATTCCGTCCCGGCTGCAAAAGTCAATTGCATTATCTGTAGGATCGCCGTGCTGGCTGTAGCCCGGCATTGCAATCCACTTTGCATTTTCAATTAGCGAATATTTACTGCTTGTTGCAAGGTAATGAAAAAATAAATACGCCTGCCTTCCTGGCGAGCGGTAGCCTGAATCAATGTAAAGCTTTCTACCTAGGTCCTTTTGCATTTGATCGGCCATGCTTAAATAATCTTTATAGGAATGCTCAGGACAGAACTGAATCCCGGTTTGCCTGTATCCTACTTTAACGGATGGTACTTCAACCAGATCATACGGCTTTGCAACCGAATAAAGCGGACCTTTGAAACCAAGCTCTTTAGGATTTATACTGAATATCCTGCGCACAAAATTTTTTTCGTAAAAGTTCAGGCAATCTATCAGAGTGTCGTAGTCAACTATCGTCCTTCTGTCCTTTGGTATATTATTAAGCTTCTCATCAAATTTCGCGGCTATCTCGCTGGTAACAATCCTCTGAACAAAGTTCAAATGAATATAATCAGGCTTTTCTATAAACAACAGAACTAAATAAGCCAGCAATGCGATAAATATGCTTATAATGACAACCATAATTTTCTTCATTTGATTTCTGCCCGACTATTTTTATTAAATACTTTTTTTGAATTACTAATGCTATGACAAAAATACTAATTAACTCATGTTACGCAAAATTATAAAGCTTGAGTGTCATACCCGCGAAAGCGGGTATCCAAGATGCGAAAATATGATAAAAAATGGATTCCCACTTTCGTGGGAATGACAATGCGGACATCAA
>JAKAJV010000108.1 GCA_021813585.1 Bacteroidota bacterium
CACAAAAATTCTTAATGTACTGTATAATTTTTTCATTTTATTTTCATCTAAAAAAATTAAATTTGGCTCTATTTTATAATGGGTAATATTTATATCAGACTTTTAATGATGAATTATGCACAAAAGAAAGTTTATAGTTTTAATCATCACGATCACTTTAACCAATTTATTATTCGGGCAACAGCAAACGACAAAAAACGCCGGTTCAATAACGGGTAAAGTTTTTGATGAATCGACAAAAAAACCGGTTGAATTTTCAAACGTACTGTTGCTAAGTGCTAAAGACAACAAGCTTGTAAGCGGTACGGTAACGGCAAAAAGCGGGGAGTTTAATCTGAAGAATATAAAGCCGGGCAGTTATAATCTGCAGGTGCAGTTCGTCGGTTATACAACAAGAAAAATAAACGGAATAACCGTTACGAATATAAAACCGGCGCTGGATTTGGGAAAGATTTATATTAAGCCGACGGCGATAAATTTGCAGAATGTTGTTGTTGAAGGCCGGCGTTCGCCTATTTCCTATGAGCTGGATAAAAAAGTAATTGACGTTAGCCAGATGCATACGGCTATCTCCGGTACTGCGGCGGATGTACTTCAGAACGTACCGTCGGTAAGCGTAGATATTGACGGAACCGTTAGCTTAAGAGGCAGTACAAATTTCCAGGTGCTGATTGACGGCAGACCTTCGGTAATGAGCGCGCAGGATGCGCTTCAGCAAATACCTGCAAGCTCAATACAGAATATCGAGATTATGACAAACCCCTCTGCAAAGTACGATGCAAGCGGGACGGCAGGCATAATAAACATAATTCTTAAAAAAAATTCCAACCTTGGTTTAAGCGGCATTGCCGATTTAACCGGCGGGTTGAATGATAAGTACGGCGGAGACTTTCTCTTCCAGTACAGAACGCCGTCGTTTAGCTATAACTTCGGAGCCGATTTTAACCGCAGGACTTTCCCAGGCTCCAATCGCCAGGAAAAGCAGTTTATCATTGGAGACAACACGTCATATCTAAATTCCGACGGCGTATTTACATGGCAAAGGATTGTCTCCGGAATTCAGGGCGGTATAGGATTTGACTTAAGCGGCATCGATAATATAACTTTAAGCGGCAGATACGGCACTAGAGCCTTCCACAGAAACTCGAGTTTGGATTACAGCCAGTGGTCTATCATCAATCCGCAGAAATTTTATTATCTGGACAACACCAACCACAACCACTCGGGCACATTCTATGACCTGAATGCGCACTACATCCACAAGTTCGGACCGGAAGGCAATGAACTTACGGGCGATCTTTCTTTTAGGCACAACAATTCAAACGAGGCTTCTTTGAGCGCTTCCGTTCAAAGCGTAAGCCAGGTTAACGGTACAAAAACTACGGAGCTCGGCCCTCAAAACGAATTGAGAGGAAGGATTGATTACACCCTTCCAATCGGTAAATCGGAAAAATTCTCTGCAGGCTCAGAATTCTTCAGCCGGGTTTACCAGGATATTAACAAGCTGTACGTCTTTGATACTTTAAGCAGCATCTATCAGTTCCAGCCATTGTACAGCCACACGAATGATTTTAACCGTACACGTTTTGCCGCATATTCGATATTCTCGAACCAATGGGACAGCCTTGGCGTTCAGGTCGGATTCCGTACCGAGTATACTTACCAGTTGGTAAAATTAGCCGAAACAGGAGAGCAGTTTTCACTAAGCAGGTGGGATTACTTCCCGTCAATCCATGCCTCTTATAATTTTGCAGGCGGAACTCAAATTATGGCAAGCTACACTAGAAGAATCGACAGGCCGGACGGCGGCGACCTTGAGCCGTTCTATTCTTGGTTCGATGCGAACAACGTCCATATCGGGAATCCACAGGTTAAGCCTGAGCTGATAGATTCTTATGAAATCGGCTATCAAACATTTTTCGGCAAGGTATCGTTCTCAAATGATTTCTATTTCCGGTTTACGCACGATAAAAGAGAAGATATAAATTCCGTTTATGCAGAGGATGTAACGCTTAGGACTGTTGCCAACGTTGGCACCGATCAATCGCTCGGCGCAGAATTTATGATTCTGTTTAATCCCATCGAGCTTTGGCAATTAAACCTTATGGGTGACCTTTACGATTATAAAATAAGCGGCGCGGTTAGCAACGAATCTTTTGCAAGGGAAAGCTTTAACTGGAGCGTGAAAGCAAATAATGTTTTTAAATTGAGTCCCACAACTGAGCTTCAATTGAATACCAGATATTTCAGTCCGTCTGTTACCGCGCAGGGCAAGTGGAATGGATTTTTTATTACCGACCTCGGAGTAAAGCAGGATATAATTGAGAAGAAGCTGTCGTTGACCCTGCAGGTAAGCGATTTGTTTAAGACAGGCAAGCGCGAGTTTACTTCTCAGGGAATTGATTTTTACAATTATAATTATTTTACCAGGCAGGCGCCAATGGTAATGCTTAATCTAAAATATAATTTCAACAATTATAAGGAAGAGAAGCAGCAGGGCGGTGACCAGCAGGATAACAGTGGGAATGGCGGCGGGAATGAATAGCAATAGTTCGTAATAGATAGTCAGTTCATAAAGTTTAAAGCTGTAGTAAAAGTATACGGTATAGGGTATAAGGGTAAGGAAAGCTACTTTATAACATTGAGTTTCAAGAGGCAAAATGCCGGAGTGCATTATAGTCTAAAATAATAGTCGGTCAATCTGAGTTACTTTAAAAAATTCTTGAGCCAAATAGGCGTGGCAAATGAATAAGAGATGCCGCCGGACAATAAAAACAGCTCTATTCTTTTATGAGTAAACACAGCCGCATAGTCTACGGCAACAAATAACATAAAATTGTGTATTATATATAAACTCATTCTTGAGCTAACCCCTGCCGATAGTTGAAGCTTATGATGCTGCTCGTCTGACAAGCTGTCTCCGTCAAAAGTCATTTCGAAAGCGCCAACTTTAAAACCGTTGTACCATTCTAGGCTAACCGGAAGATTCAATTTTTGGCCCCAGCCGGCAAAATAAAATGCGGCATTTATATTATGATGTATATTCCCTTTAGCTCTATAAGGTAAAAAGCGGATTCCCCCGACGATTGTACCGTAATAAAAAGGCATTTCAACACTAGCCTCAAAACCAGGTTTTGCATTCCACAAACGGTTTAGCTCATCCGTACTTTTATTTATTACAATATTTATGTTCAAACGGGTAATAGAAAATACATCTGTTTTACTTTGGGCAATAATATATGAGCTAAAAAGTATGGGAAATAAAAAGATAAATTTTCCGAATTCCGTTTTCATTTGCATTTAGACTTTTTTTGACTTTAACAAAACTAAAGCTTTACATACACCAACAACATGCCACAAACCACAATTATTCCAAAATAGTCCGACGATACTGGCTGCGTGAATCTGCTAATAATTAAACTGGTTAAATTGTAAACAGTTAAAAAGTTTAGTACATGTTATTTTTTGTCGATAATAGAAATCTATTTTATAATTCACACAGTGATTTTATGCTAATAACAATTTTTAATTTTATGGGCACTTGTAAAAACTATTTTTTAAAAGAATAGAACACGCGGATGAAACGGACCTGCCTCTACCTGTAGGTAGAGCGTGTTGCAGAACTGTAAAATTGGGATGTCACGGACCATTCCGTGACATAAAAAACTCACAATTCAGTCATGGTTTGGACCATGACTGCTATGCACTAGAGTTGCGCAACAGGCTCGGTAGACAGGTGCGGCAGGCAGGTTGAGCGGATTAAGACGGATTAGTTTTGAAATTTTTAGAAGTGCCCATAATACAATTTTGGAAAGGCGGAACAGCTTACCTTAAAGTCTGACTAAATATTTTTATTGACATAAGCAATGATTATTTATAACTTATAAGTGCCGAAAGGGATAATTTGGGGCTCTGATCGAGAAGTTCCCTTATTTTGTTTTGAGCGCGTTAAATAAATAAGTTTTAGGGCTGAGGCTTATATATGTACGAAGATTCGGAACAGAGAAAAGCTGTTATACTTCAAATCTTTCTAATAAGAAATAATATAATTAATTTAAAAGAATAAAAATATCAAAGCGTCGGCTTTTGCTGTTAGAGTATTTTAAAGTGCAGCTCAAGTTTAGTAAGCGGCAAAGAAATTTTTCCTGTTTTACACTCTTTGCTTTAGAATAGCAGATAAAATTTTACGCATGTACAGCGCAAGTTTAAGAGCTGGCAGTCAAAATTTACACACTGACAATGCAATTTTAGACGCCGGCAGCCGGAATTTTAATAGCGGCGGCCTTATTTTGATACAGGGCAGCCAAATTTTGCCTTCTGGCAGCGCATTTTTAATAAGGTACGACAAAATTTTATACTATGGCGACGCAATTTTTAGGATGGAAGACGCTTTTTTACTCCAAAACATTATATATTTGAATAAAAACGCAACAATGACAAAAAGGAGATCATTTAATCACAATTTAATTCAAATAACTTTTAACAAACTAAGGAGTTAACAATGAATGCGGCAGTAAACTATAATATCCAGGACGCGAACGCGCTGGATGAAACCATCGGCAGAAATGAGGCTGCGCTTACGGAGAAGGGATTCCCTGCAGAAAACCGTACTGAGCTGAAGAACAGAATAATAATCCTTACAGAAAAGGAAAATACTTTAAACGGTAAAGCGAAAAAGCTTGAAGATTTAACTGCAGGGCAAAATGTAATTATAACCGAATCGCAAGGTTTAGCTTCCAAGGTACGTAATGCAGCAAGCAGCGCGTATGTAGGTAATGCCCGCGTTTTAAAACAATTTAACGTAGGAATAAACAAACGTATTCCAAGAGCTATCAACTCACTTCGCGCAGAGTGCGAATATTTAATACCGCTGGTTACAGAGAAGAAAGCTGACTTATTAAAAGGCGGCTTGCAGGAAGCCGACGTTACTGCACTCGGCGAGGCGCCGGCAAAATTAATAACATCGGATAAGCAGCAGGAAGACGCGAAGAAGGAGAGGAACCAGGCAACAGTTGAAAGAGAAGAAGCGGATAAGGAATTAAAAAGAATAAAGACGAAAATCCGGAAATTCGTACAAACCGCCTTTGCAGGCAACAAGGCAATGCTAGTACAATTCGAGCCGATACCTAAAGGTAGAGGCGGAGGTAAAGATGATGCAAGCGGAACTACTCCTCCACCTGCACCGCCGGTACAATAATTATTTGGTGGTTGGCTGTTGGAGGTTGGTGGTAGTTTGTTGTAGTGTTAAAGGGATGGCATTATAAGGATGATGCCGTCCCTTTAAAATAACTTTTGTGAATTTACTATAAAAATTATTTAAGGGCACTTCTAAAAACTAACAATTAATTAATTGATTTGTTCTGCAAAATAATTTTTTCAAAAAAGACAACTTAAAAACCCACGTGCTCAGCACGTGGTAATGTAATGATGGCTATGCCTAAACGAGCGAATAGAAATCTCGGTGGCGAAGCCATGAATTCGGCCAAAAGAGGCTGACCAAAAAGTATCCATATGCGTCGGCTGAGCTTGTTGAAGCCAGCATTTTATTGCAAATACCGCATTTCGACAAGCTCAATGCTCGGTTTTATGTTCTTTTAGGTCAGCCTCATAATCGAATTCAAGAGATTTCTTTACTTTTAGAATGTTACTAATAAATTCAAATGCATGTCGTTATTTCCTAAAGAAGGAAATACAGTAATACTTGTAAAGCTTGCTTTATTCTTCTCGGAATTCTTTTCAATTCTGGGTGGGGCAATTATATTACCAAAGGTATATCCTAAAAAGTATGCAAGTGGTAAATCACTATACCAATGCATCCCCTTGTTAATAAGAGAAAAGCCAAGTAACCCAAGAAGAGGATAGCCTATCGGTCTAATCCACTTTTGGTCTGGGTAGTTGTTAGCAATAACTGTTAGTACCGCAGTGGCTGTTGCTAAATGCCCAGATGGGAAAGAATAATATCGCGGTTGGTCTTTTTGATATTCTTTTATGCTCGGCATAAAAGCCCAATCTCCGCCTTTTTCAGACGAAGCAATTGGACTTTCCCTACCAGAAATTCTCTTGAGAATTTGTACAAATATTCCTGTAGCCAAAACTGCCTCTGAAATATTACTTCCCGTTTGAAGCGCAGTTTTATCATGTAAGATCAATCCAGCAGTAGCAAAAACAGCAGCGCTAATAAATTGATACGTGCCATTCCCAATATTCACAATAAAATTAGATGTTCTGTGATCCAAAGATGATTTTAGAAATAATTTTCGTTGTGCTGTCCATCCTTTTTGATCAACAAACATTAGAGACCCCGTAAGCGCAGCAATTCCTAAATAAGTTTGCATCATTTTCTTATCTACGGTTCTCTTGAAAAAAGATATATAGTCTGAAGGGATATCCGTAATCATTTGATGCCATGTTATTTTTTCTTGGTGGTCAGTTTGCTGATTACATGTATCTACCTTTGAATTAGTGGAATCGTTTGGCATTAATTGATAAACTAAGGCAGCTGAAAAAGTACTTCTCCAGCATAAAAGCAAAATTATTAAAATGCCTGTTAAAGATTTAATCATTTATGAGTCCGCTCTAAAAAGCCCCAAATCGAATTTTTGAGCTTTGAATATGAGCAATAATCAAAACATTTTTTCATCAAAAATACCTTTTTAGAGCGGACTCATTTATGAAATTGTTTTTTGAGTTTAAACCAGTACTTAAAAAGCATATGTCATTTCCAATCCTGGTCCAGTCGGTGATACAAAAGGGTGAATATATAGTTGTGTTTTTTCATTTAAATAAGCCTTTGTCTCTCTGCCTCCGAACGATATAATATTTCCAAATTCATAACCAAGAAAAATTGCAAGCGGATAATCGCTATACCAATGAATTCCTTGATTGACCATGCTGACAGCAAGCATTGCCATTAAAGTATATGTAAGTGGTCTAATCCAGTTTGCCTTAGGATAATTTTTAGCTATTACTGTAAAAGCTGCTAGTGATGTGGCTAAATGACCAGATGGGAAAGCATCATAAAAAGGAACGTGCTTGTGATAATCAATTTGATTAGGGAAAAATTTCCAGACACCTCCCGGTTTTGTTGATACAAAAGGACTTTGTCGTCCTGTAATATGTTTTATTAATTGTACAACTGTGCCAGTTGCTAACACAGCTTCTACAACTTGGCTTGCTGTTGTTAATGCAAGCTTATCATTTGAAATCCAACCATAAATTGCAAATGCGCCCGCAAGGCCGAACTGAACCTTTCCATCTCCTATATCTACAAATAAATCACTTACGTTTTTATTAACCTGTGTTTGATTATAGAATTTGTCTGAAGCTGTCCATACTTTATCATCTATTAAAATTAAACCGGTTGTTATTGCAGCTATTCCCAAATAGATGGGAGCTTTTTCTAATCTAATGTCTCTATTATAAAATTTTACGATGTCGTGTGGTAAATTGGTAATCATATCGTACCATTTAGGTGCTGAGATATTTTTGCCTGCTACTTTTTCGCTGTCTACACTTCTATCAATTTTATTCTTAGAATTAACTCCAACCGAATCAGCAAGTGAATCCCTATCCTGGTTTGTTTCATTATAAATAGGTGTACAAGACGATGTTGTATTATCTCTATAAAAATTATCTACGCGGTTTACCATTTTTAATTTATTTTCAAAAGGATAAACTTTATTTGTAAATATTAAAAAAGTATAACAAATTGTTATTGTGATTAAATAGTTCATAATGAATTCATTTTGAATTCTAATATATAATTTTTAATTCAAAATTGATTTACTTTTCTTTTAATTCTGAAGCCGTTATTTCAGCAAAATAAATTTCTTTGAATCAACAAAATTTTGTGTCTGAATATGGTATATATAAACCCCGCCCGCAAGATTCCTGGCGTTAAATCGAATCTCATGAACGCCAGCAGGAATATTTGAATTTAGTAATGTTGCCACTTCTTGTCCTAAAATATTATATATTTTTAGTGTTACTAAACCTGATTGAGGTATAGAAAAACTTATATTTGTTGTCGGATTAAATGGATTTGGAAAATTTTGTTTTAGCTCAAATGTAAGCGATAGAGTTGAATTATCTGATACAGTTACAGTTCTAAGATAAGCTTCTAGAACTGGGAGAATAGTTGGTATAATAATTCTAATCCCTCCTAATTCACTTTCATGTAGTCCATCTGGAAGATAATTCCATAATGTCTGTCGATCTAGCCCCAACCATTTTTTTGTTATATCAATATACGTAATATTTTTTTCTTGTGCCACGTCTTGCCAAGCTTGAAAATAAGTTTTCCAATGTGGACGAGCAACCGCAGGGTTTCTTCCGTCAATTAAGCTATCGAGTGGCGGACTCATACCTAATATAAATATTTTAACTTTAGAATTATACTTTCTCAAAGAATCCACCATATCTTCAGCATTTTGCCTTGATAAATCTAACGGTACAATCGTATAATTATAATAGGGATTAGGAAGTTCATAACAATCATTAATTGCAAATTCCATAAATACAATGTCAGGTCTTTTATTTATCACTAAATTTTTTAGATTTGTTTTACCCCAAATCGAATTCATACCGCCTTTTGCCGAGTTATAATAAGTAACATTTGGGAAATCTTTATTTACTTGATACATTAAATTCCTAACCCATTTTCCTACAACAGTTAAACTTGTACCATAAAAAACTATATTTTTACCCTGTGCAAAAATAAGACTTATATTAAAAATTACTAAAAGGGAAATTTTTTTTATCATTATAGTTTCCTTAATATTTTAACTTCACCGATCATTATTTTTTTACTCATACGAAAGGCTACTTTGTTATGTGGATTTCATTCTTAGCTTTTTCTAAAAGCTTAGTAAGCTTTTCATTCTTTGGGTTTAGCACTATCGCTTTCTCCCATTCTGCTATTGCTTCTTTAAGCATACTTTTCTTATAATATGCTATGCCAGCATTTATATGTGCCTGCTCTATTTTTTCATCTATGCTAATTGCTCTTAAGCTAAATTCCAATGCTTTATCATAATTACCTTTTAATAAATATTGATAACCGGTATTGGTATATTGTTCTGCTGAAACTATCTCTTTATTCAAATCATTATTGCTGCGAAGCGTTGACTGATTAACATTAAATTGCTTCTCATATTCGGAATTCTTACCAAAACTAATTTGTAAACCTAAATTAACTGAACTGGAAGTAAAATTACGTAAGTTGTCATTCGAAAAATCTTTCATAAAATTATAGCTTAATCTTAAAGAAAGCCATTCTGTTATATTCTTTTTTATACCAATTATTGCGGTGTTCAATATATCTTGTCTATTCTTAGTTGAATGAGTTCGGATCTTTCTACCGTCAAAACTTAAGTTTCCGAATACGTTTTCAATTTGAAAAAAATAACCATTTCCCAAATTGTATGATAGGTAAGCATCTAAGAACATCCTTTGATAAACATAATTGCTGTTATTAGAATTGTTTGTAATAAAACCGGTCTGTAAGTCCGTAAAGGTTTTTTTATCAAACTGATGAACCCATCTTAAAGTAAAAAGACTCTGAAAATCTTTTTGTTTTTCTGAGGTAAGAGTGTAAAAATTAGGGTAACTTCTATTAAAGGCGGAATATTCTAATGAGAAAAGATTTATTTGATCGGCAAGCCAATTAACGCTTACATCTACGGACGTTTGTCCGAATGTTTGAAATCTATAAACAGAAGAATTTGTTGTTAATATATCCGGTTGGTTTGAATATGTATATAAACCATAAATATTAAGTAGCCAAGTTGGTGAAAAATAATGCCCAATCTTTAGTCCTATTTGGTTGTAATTTGTGTTCAAGAAAGATGTGGATACATATTTTTTTAGCCCTAAAACATACTGTGCGGTAATTTTTGTGCTTAATGAAATAGGATATATTAATGTTAATGAAGGATAGATTAAAGTGGATACATCAGAAGTACCGGAAGACATTCTTAAAACGTTGGAATCAAATTTACTAAGACTATAAACAGATATCCGGTATCCAAATTTAGATAAAAACTGACTTGATTTTATTACTGAATTAGAATCTTGTGCATGACAAGAAAGTGAGAATATAACCATTAAAAAAATTATGTGGGATTTATTTATTCGCATTGCATTAACCTAATGAAATTAAAATTTTCCCGGCTAAAGGAAACTGAAGGATAAGTCAATGCTTTGTTATTATTTTATATCTAATGATTACCTGTCTCTTCGCCATTGAATTCGTGCGTAGAGCCGCCAGGCCCGTCTAAATCCGGTCCTTCAGTTGTTCCTTCTTTTACACCTTCAGGTCCATCAGTTACTATGCTAGTTGTCTTTGCTATTGATGTTCTGACTGAACTCAATTTGTTAAGAGCTGAATTCTGAACTGCTTCGTTTAACTCTAACTTAGATTGAACATTGACGCTTCCTATATCTGTATGCTGTACGTCCATGTTAACGCCGGAAGCGACTTCTAATAAATCTTGGTCAGTAATAGACTGGGCATTCAACTTAACAGTAAATCCAACTATAGCTACACTAAATAACACTATTATTAGCTTATATGTGTTTTTCATACTTTTCACCTCCTTCTATAATTATTTGCATCAACGAATCATTCATTTCCTAATTCTGCCGGGATTAGTTTGTATAAAAAATACCATTTGGTTTACCTCTATTTTTAATAATTCAAATTTGCTGAAACCAAATTTTATACCATACGAAAAAAAAGAAATTCAAACTGGTGGGTTGAAATATCGTTCTTAAGTTAAATGCAGAAAATATAGTTAACGAAGGATAGTCAATTTTTTAACTTCTTTTGTTAAAAAACTAACAGCAGTTGTCAAATATTTGACGGTAGTTAAAACTTGCTAAAATTCAAAGTGAATTCCTGAGGTGATTTTATAAGAGTTATATTTTGCCTGATTTAAGTTGGAAATATCATTTTCTAAATTGAAAGATAAATTTAAACTGAGCGAACTCATGAATTTGTATTTCATCATTAGGGAGTTATAAAATAAAATATCGCTTCTTAAATCTTCATTTGAATTAACAATCCAACTGTTAAAATTCTTAAATTGAAAGACATTAAAACTAAATAAGGATAGTTTTTCATTTATCTTAACTAACAGCGTAATGTTAAATTGGTTTTTCAAGTAATCAAAATCAGCATCCTCAATTAATAAATCTTCAAAATTTTCATCACCTTGAAAATTATTTTGATTTTGATTCGAGGAATTATCGTTCGGCTGGTCGCTCTCAAACTTATAGGCAAATTCTGTTAAAAGATTTTTCCCCCACAGCTTATTAATTAATATTTCAGCATAATATCTCGAACCGGTTAAACCTCCAGTAGAATTTATTAAGCTGCTTCCTGGATAGAGATTTCCGCGGTGCAATTGGTATTCCAATTTAACTCTAGCGTAATCGGTGCTGTTAAAATAATAATTAATTTTAGTAAAAAGCCTGTGACTGAGATAGCTCTCTAGCAATGAACTATTTTGATAATTCTTAATCCAATTTTTATACCCAATTAAAAAATGTAATTGGTGGGTTAAATCTATTCTATCATAAATGTCTACAATATTTCTAATATAATTATCCAGCTTTAATTTATCATAGTTTCTTATACTAAAAGAGTTATATAAAAATAAAATATTATTTGTATCTAAATTAATAGACCCATTTATTGAGAAGTGATGTTCCATTCTTCTGTAATTATTTAAATTATAATAGTGCAAGTACCTGTTTTCGTATGATAAATCAAAACCCCATCTTTGTAATATGTTGTTTAGGTTATAGCCTATAATTATCGAACTCAATAATCTTCCATCTTTACTGCTTGACGAATCTGGCAATCGCAGCCAGTTGTTGCTGTATTCCTGATTTATATTACCTGAAAAATAAAACGCCCTTTCCTGCTGTGCATAAACATTCTTGCAGTTTATTAATATAAGCAAGACTAATGTCAACATTATATAAATATTTTTAAAATTTACCATTCATTATCTCATTATTTATTTGAGGACTTCAACAACTTGTCCAAATAGTTTTTAAATTTATCTATCTTATATAAACACTTATTTTTTTCAACACCCATATTTTTTAATTTTATTTCATTATCCGAAAGTTCACTTTTTATGTCTCTAATTTGATATCTTAGTTGGTTAACACGGTCTCTGTCGTAAAAATCTTGTTCTTCATCTATGTTTAGTCTTAGTTCAGCTAGAAAATCGAGCATGTCTTGATAAATTAAGATCTCAGATTTAAGTTCGTTTTGACTTTCTGAAAGTCTGTTTCGTTCTTTATCTATATAGTTAATCCTATCATACAAAATATCAATTTTTAGTTTTACACTTTCAAACGAATCTCCTGCTTCTATTTCTACTGGTGTCTCTATATTTATTTTTGTTGTATTGATATTTAATTTATCTAGAAATTTTTGTTTCTCTTTTTCCATATCTTGAATGTTATTGAAAATATCTATTTTCTTTTGCGCTACGGTTTCTTTTTTAAATTTTTCTTGCTCTGTTAAAATCATCCCATTCAATATTGTAATTACAGAATTATATTTATTGTTTAATGATAATAATATCCTATTTACTAATGAGTTTATTGTTTCAATACTATCCGCGTATAAGTTCGATTCTTTCAGGTATTGGCTGAGTTTAATATTATTAAGTAGATTGCCAGTATTTTTAAGCTTTATCTCATAAATTTTATTATTTATACTTTTAAAAAGTTCACTAATGGTTTCTTTTTGTGATTTCAACTTGCTAAGTACGATTTCATCGGTTGCAATAGAAATCCTTAAGGAATCTATCGCCTTAACCTGGCACAATGATTTTTGCACATACAATAGCAAAATGAAGATAAGAACAAATGGATAATATTTTTGTAGAAAATTAGTCATCTGCATAATTCATATTATCTATTATCAGACCATATTTATCCATTTTATATCTCAGGGTTGTTCGCTTAATTCCCAAAATCTTAGAAGCTTTTGAAATATTATTTTCACTTTTGTTTAGTGCGTCTTGTATTAATTCTCTTTCAAATTTTTCTATTAAATCAGTCAGATTATTCTTTTGATTGGCGCTTGGTTTACTAGGTTCTTCAATATTTCCAATGTTGTTTATTATATTCTCCGGCAAGTCTTTTATAGAAAGGAAATCTGAATCGCTCATAACAACAGCCCTTTCTATTACGTTTTCAAGTTCTCTGATATTACCCGGCCACCTGTATTCTTGCAGCACTTCCAATGCATCATTTTTTATTTCAGTTATTATTTTATTTGCTTCAACTGAGTATTTCTTTATGAAATGTTGAGTGAGCACCGGAATGTCTTCCTTCCTTTCCCGTAAAGGCGGAATTACAACAGGCACTACATTCAATCTGTAAAATAAGTCTTCGCGGAATGTCCCTTCTTTTACCATCTTTGCCAGGTTTCTGTTTGTTGCGGCGAGTATTCTTGCCTTCATTCTTATGGTAACGTTGCTTCCCACTCTTTCAAACTCTCTTTCTTGCAGCACTCTCAGTAATTTTACTTGCAGTTCCGGTGATATTTCACCTATTTCATCCAAAAAAATAGTCCCATCTCCAGCAATTTCAAACCTACCGGGCTTCTTGTTAATTGCGCCACTAAAAGCTCCTTTTTCGTGCCCAAACAATTCACTTTCTAATATACCTTGCGCTAATGCTGCACAATGTACTCTTACGAATGGTTTATTTTTTCTTCGGCTGTTAATATGAAGCGCTCTTGCAGCAAGTTCTTTCCCAGTGCCGCTTTCTCCTAATAACAATACAGGCGAGTTTGCATCGGCTAATTTTTTTATTTGCTCTATCACTTTTACCATCGCTCTGCTTTGTCCTATTATTTCTGAAAAATTAAAGCTCAGCTCTGTTCTTAAATATTCATTTTCCAAACTTAACTCTAAGTTTTGTTTGGTTAATTGGCTGGTTTCAAGTGTCTTCTTTATTTTTATCTCAATTTCGTCAATAGTAAACGGTTTTGCTATAAAATCGGTAGCGCCTAATTTTATAGCTTCCACCGCTTTTTCAACGCTTCCATAAGCGGTAATTACAATAATTGGAATCAAATTGTTTACTCTTCTTATCTTGCTTAAAAGCTCAATCCCGTTCATACCGGGCAGCATTAAATCTGTTATTATTAAATCGACATTATTATTCACAAATATATCGTACCCGCTTTCAGCTGTTCCGGCAGAATAAACATTGGAACCATTCTTTATTATTATTTGTGAAAGCGCGTCAATAGTGCTTTTATTATCATCAATTATTAGAATATTCTCCATTTTTTAATTTACATCTCTTCTTAATTTTAATATTACCGATGTACCTTCATTAACTTTACTATAGACACTTATTGTGCCATTATGTGCATTAATTATATTTGATACAATGGACAATCCAAGTCCTGTACCATTTCCCCGGGTTGTAAAAAAAGGCTTAAATATCTTATCCAAATTTTCCGGCTCTATTCCATGTCCGTTGTCTGTAATTTTTATATTAACTCCATTTTCTATATATGCTTTAATTTTTATTTCACCATTTTCTTCCATTGCTGCTATCGAATTCTTAATAATATTTAGTAAGGCCTGTTTCATCTGCATCTTATCACAAATTATTAAGATGTCTTCTTTGGTTATGTCAGCTTCTACTTTAATATTTTTCTGACTAATATCATCATTTGCGAGAAATAAACTTTCATTTAATAAATCTGAAATAAATACACTTTCTAAATTTAATTTTGTTGGGCGGGCAAAATAAAGGAAATCGGCTACTATATTATTTAAATTCTTTATTTCGTTCTGAATTTTGTCTACTCGTTCAATAGCTTCATACTCATCTTTTAGCTCTCGTTTTAATAACCCAAGATACAATGAAATGGAATTTAGCGGATTTCTAATTTCGTGCGCAATGCCTGCTGATAATTCGCCTAAATTCGCCAGCCATTTTTTTTCTTCTACTTGTATTTTCAATTCTTTTATATCAGATAAATCAACTAACAGCCAATTACTTCCTATTAACTTTTTATTTGAATCTAATAGTGGTGCAACTTTTACAGACAACGTCTTAACTTTTTCCGCTAATATTAATTCCTCTTCTAAGAGAGCTGTAAATTCTTTTTTGTTATATATATCGTCGACTATCTTTCTGAATGGATGTTCTTTATTAAAAATATCAGTGTAATGTTTATGTGTAATACTGGCTGTCTTAATATTTAGCAGCGTTTCTGCTTCTCCGTTGCATACTGTTATGCGTCCCTCCAAATCTATGGTTAAAATTCCAGTAGGAATATTTTGTAATATTAGCTCATTATAAGATTTGATATTATCAGCTTCATTTTCTGCTTTTTGTTTTAATATTTTTAATTTGGTTTCATTCTCACGAATATCTTTTTGCATAGCATTAAAAACGTTGCCTAAAAAACCTATTTCATTTCTTGAAATTATATTTATATCTTCCTGATAATTGCCGCAGCTTATTCTTTGTGCAGCGCTTACTAATTTTTTTATTGGATTTGTAATCGATTTGGCTAATATGAAGCTTAATATAACGGCAGCTAAAAGGCTTATTAAGTTTAAATAAAATATAAAGCGTTCAATTTTATTTATAACATTTAAAAAAGTTGGACTTGCCTCTACACATGCTATCGCAATTATTTTCCCATTCTTATTTTTAATGGGAGAAAAAGCAGATTTTACAAGGTTCCCGTTGTAATCCCTGTATAACGTAGTGGAAACTGTTTTCCCTTCTTTTGCTTCCTTAAGTTCAATTAAATTTGTTTGAAGCTGAGGTATTGCAGAACCTATGTTATTATTTTGATCGGCATCTAATAGTAACTTATTCGATTTATCTACAATATATACGCTTTCTAATTCGAATGATTTTTTAAGCCCTCGTAATGATGAGCTAAGTGATTCATAAAATTTGCCTTTTTCTATTCCGGGAGTTATATAAGACAATAGGTCCGGTTGCACTAAATAAGTTATTTCAGCCGATGCACTTTTAAGTTTATTACCCAATTCCTCATCAAAATATTTTTTCGTTTGAAAATATATTATCCATCCAACTGTGTTGATTAGTAATATCGTGAATAATATAAAATATAGTGTGAACTGCGCTTGTAATGATTTTATATGTATTCTTTTATTCCTCATCTGTTCTTATAAAATTTTCACATTCTTTTCATCTTTACTATATATTTTGGGTCTAAATAAAATCATTTTTCTTTTAGGAGTTATTTTATGCAAACCAAGTTAATAAATGTAAAATTAAATATATCATTTTTAATTCTAAGTTTGGCGTGCTTCGTTTTATTTTATAGTAATCAAATTAAAGCCCAGCAATTGCCTACGGCTATATATAATACTGGAGAAGCCGCTGAAGATTTGGTAGATTTTGCCCAAGCAGGCAACTGGAAAGAAATTAAAATTAAAATAAATACAATAGATGACTTGTACAAAGCATATCGTTCTGAGGTCCTTAGCAATAAATTGTCTTCCCAACTTTTAGATTTTTATTCAATGTATATAGAACAGCTTAACTCTTCCCTTAAATCAAAAAATTCTAAAGATATTGCTTTTGCTGCAAATCAAATTACGGGTATTGGCGTAGATTTTTCCAGCCACTTTAAACAAAAGATCCCTGCTGAAATTGGTAGATTAGATTATCTTGGACGTGAACTTCTATTAGAAGCACACGATAACAACCTAACAGCAATCGATAGGAGGTTGGGCGATGTAGACTATACATGGCAATCTATAAAACCGGATATTTTAGCTCATCATGGAGTCAAACAAGCGGCTGTTTTTGAAAAATTAGTTTCTGAAATTAAGTCACTTAAAAACAAACCAGTTTCATCTGAATACAATAAATTCGTTAATAAATATTCAGATCATATTGACAAACTTGAAAAATTGTTTTAGTAGATTGTTAATTTATTCTATTCATATTTTATATAACATATTATAGACTTTTATGAAAAAATTATTTTTCTTAATCTGTTCGCTGTTCATTTTTATCCCGGCAGCAGCTTTCTCTCAGACTTCGGGATACAAAGTTACCGGTGCTATTAACATCGGCGGGCAAGGCTGGTGGGATTATCCTTCAATTGATGTGCCTATGCACAGATTATATCTAGCCCATGCAGTTAAAGTAAATGTTATCGATTTAAAAACAAACAAAGTGATTGGCGAAATAGATGGGCTTAACGGAGTTCACGGGATCGTTTTCGCGGATGAATTCGGAAAAGGATTTATAAGCAACGGCAGAAGCGATTCGGTTACAGTCTTCGATCTGAAAAGCTTAAAGACAATCGCAGGCATCCATGTAACCGGCAAAGATCCCGATGCAATTGTATATGATCCTTTTACGAAGAGAGTTTTTACGATGAACGGTCATAGCTCCAATGTAACGGTAATCGATGCCAAGACTGATAAGGTAATAGGAACAATTCAACTAGACGGCAGCCCGGAATTCTGTGTTTCAAACGGCAAGGGCTTAATGTATGTTAACCTGGAAAACAAAAGTCAGATCGAAGTATTTAATCCAAAAACATTAAAGACAATTAAGACTTGGTCACTTGCACCGGGAGAGGGACCATCTGGCTTGGCAATAGACGTTAAGCACGATATTTTATTTTCCGGCTGCCATAATAAATTGATGGCGGTGGTAAATGCAAATACCGGCAAGGTAATTACAACTTTGCTAATTGGCGGCAGGGTTGACGGCTGCAGCTTTGATCCGGAAACAAATCTTGCTTTCAGTTCTAACGGCGACGGAACTTTAACTGTTATTCGCGAAGTATCATCTAAAGAATTTAAAGTTATCGATAACATCGTTACTCAGCAAGGATGCAGAACAATGGAGATCGATCTGAACAGTCATAATATTTATTTACCCGGCATGCTCGAAGCAAAAGATAAAGCTAAGAGCTTCGGTGTACTAATACTCGCAAGAAAATGATTTCCGGTAAAGTATTTTCATCCTGGTTTCATAATCAATCTTTAATTTTGTTATGTCAAACAAAAAAATAATTAAAGGAGGTTTTATGAAATTGACAAAAGTATCTTTCTTATCATCTGTATTAGCTGCCGGTATTTTATTAGCTGCCGGTTCGCTTCTGTTTGCTCAGGAAAAAAAGATTAGCGAGAAGGAAGTGCCATCTGCTGTTTTGAACTCATTCCATAAGGCATATCCAAAAGCCGAAATTAAAGGATTGAGCACAGAAACGGAAAAGGGCAAAAAATATTTTGAAATTGAGAGCGTTGAAGGTACAAAGCATATTGATCTTTTAATTTCGAAGACCGGCAAGATAACCGAGGTTGAAGAGACAATACCTACAGACCAACTGCCAGGCGCGGTAATGAAAACGCTTGAAGCGAAATTTAAGGGATTGAAAATTGAGAAAGCAGAAAAAGTTACTAGCGGAGCTGTCTCTAATTACGAGCTTGTAATTGAAAGCAAGGCAGGCAAGCATGAAGTAAAGCTTAATGCCGCCGGTAAGCTTTTAAAATCCGAAAAGATTAGGAAAGGCGAATCGGACGAATCCGACTAATTGCTTTTAGTTCATTATGCCGCATTTGGGATTTTTATAATTTTGAATGCGGCGCTATTTATAACGTAACTTAAATACTCATGTTATGCAAAATTATAAAGCTTGAGTGTCATACCCGCGAAAGCGGGTATCCAAGATGCGAAAATATGATAAAAAATGGATTCCCACTTTCGTGGGAATGACAATGCAGACATCAAAATATATTCCTGCGTAACATGAGTTAAATAGTTTTAAATATTGGAATACATGCGAAACTTAATTTTACTTATCTCAATCCTTCTCTTGTTTCAAATAAAATTTTACGCTCAAACAGATAGCTTAACATTAAGCAAGGCGATTGAGCTGGCGCTAAAGCATAATCAAAATATTACGCTAGCAAACCAGGAAATAGAAAAGAGTAAAGCAGCGTTAAAGGAAGTGAAAGCCAATCTTTATCCTTCGCTTTATGGAACGAGCCATTATCTATACGCTCCGGAAAACGGTTACGACCCGGTTGTAACAAACGGAGGCGAGTACGGTCTTCAGCTTAACGCAAATTATACTTTATTCGACGGCGGAATACGAAGCGCCCTTATTAAGAAGGCTTCGGTTAGCATCGAAGGAAAAAGCCTCAGCCTCCAGCAGACAAAATCGGAAATAAGATATTTGGTAAGGGTTGTTTACTACCAAATTTCTGCGGCTAATAATGAACTTGAGGCTCAAAGGAAAGGAGTAGCGGAATTAACCAATTATCTTCAACTCCTAGAGCAATTAAAATCCGGCGGCATTGCATCCGAAAGCGATGTGCTGAAAGCTAGAGTGGATTTGAATAATCTTATTATCTCGCTAGAAACCGTTAAACAAAACATTGAAAAATTAAAATTCAATATGAACAATTTGCTCGGCAGAAGAATTGACAAGCCTTTCGAGATTTATCAAAACACTGCTGCTGATACTTTAATGCAGCCTAACTCCGACTTAAATAAAATGATAGAACTTGAAGTTGTTCAAAATGAGGCTAAAGCGAGCAGCTACGATATTAATATCGCTAAAGGAGAAAAGCTTCCGCAGCTTTCTATTACGGGCGACGCCGGTGTGCTCGGCGTTAAGCCGAACAACATCAAGCAAGATGCGGGTTATTCGCTTTTCTTTTCCTTCAGCGTGCCGCTTTTTACCTGGGGCGGAATAGACGGCAGAATTCAACAAGCCGAGATAACGCAGAGACAGGCATTAACTAATATTGATTTAACAGATAGAGCACTTCAAACGCAGCGGCTTACCATTTTAAGTGAGATTGAGCTTGCAAAAAGGAATATGATAAATTATCAGTCATCTATAAAGACTGCTGAAGAAAATTATCTATCCTCCGAAGCGCGCTTTAAGGGCGGCAGCGGCACCAACCTTGATGTTCTTGATGCTCACCGCTTGGAAATTCAAGCTGAACTGGATTATAATAATGCTGTTTTGCAGTATCAAACTGCAAAAGCAAGCTTGTTGAGATTGTATGGTATGTAAAACAACATAAATTGAAAATTTTTACTAAATACATTTAATGAATAATGAATTCGAATTATAAAAAATATATTGCTGTAATTTTTCTTTTAACCGCATTGGTAAGCGGCTGTGCCAACGATGCAAAAGAAACGCCCGAACCCCCTGTCGTAGTTCAAGTAAAAACCGGTTTGGTTCAAACCGGAACAGTTGATCAAACGGTTACTGCTACAGGTCAAACTTCGGTTCAAAAATTATTTCAAATAAATTCGCCTTTAACCGGTGTTATAGTTAAGATGAAATATTTTAACGGCGATGTGATTAACAAAGGCGATGTAATTTGTTTGATAAGAACGAAAGAATCTCAAGCTGCAATTACCGGTGCCGAATTGCTGCTGCAAAATGCCGTTACACAACAGCAGAAAAACGAAGCTGAGCTGGCACTAAACTCCGCCAGAAAGAATTCTAACGAAGTAAAAATAATAGCGCCGTTTACAGGCATACTAACCAAGAAGATGAAGAACGAAGGCGAAGTTGTTGCCGAGGGTGATCAAATAGGCGCGCTGATAAACGACGCTTCAATTATTTTTATTGCAAATGTTCCCGCTTCATCAATTTCAAAAATTAAGAGGGGCGAGACTGTATATCTTAAATTTGCCTCGCAAGATGGGAAAGAATTTTCCGGAACTGTTAAGCGAATTGAACCCACGGTAAATGCGGATCAGACAATACCGGTGCAAATTGAATTTAACGGCATGCATAAGATTTTTGAAGATGCGCTTTTCGGCGAAGCTTCTATTTTAACCGGTAGGCTTCCGAATCAATTAATTGTCCCGGTTAAAGCGGTACTTCATGATGATGAAAACAATACAAACTCGGTTTTTCTAATCAATCCGGATTCGATTGCGTATAGCGTTAATGTTAATGTAGTTCAGCGCGGCGATTCAACTGTGGCTGTTTCTTCGCCGCAGTTAAAAAAAGGAATGGCGGTTATTGTTGAAGGAAGTTACGGCTTGCCGGATTCAACAAAAGTTAATGCCATACCTTCCGGCGTGCAGGTATCCAAATGAATATATTCTTATTTGCAGAACGTCACGCTAAAGCGATAATCTTCGGCATCGCACTATTATTCCTTGCCGGAATTTATGCCTCGATAAATTTGCCGGTTGCAATTTTCCCCAACATCGATTTTCCGAGAATAGTTGTTCTGGTTGATAACGGCGAGCAGCCTGCTCAGCAAGTTATGATTACATTGACCAAGCCGCTTGAAGAAGCCATACGCGCAGTTCCCGGCGTTCGCGATGTTCGCTCCACTACCGCAAGAGGCTCTGCAGAAATATCAATTAACTTTGATTGGGGCACAGATGTAATTCAAGCACAGCAGCTTTTGCTTGCGCAAATATCATCAGTAAGAAATCAACTTCCTTCAACTGCGAATATCGTAGTGGAAAGAATGAACGCCACTTTCTTTCCGATAATGGGATATGAAATTACGTCCGATACTCACAGCCAGGTTGAGTTAAAAGATTTAGCGCTTTATACTATTCGTCCTATTCTAAGCAGAATAAAAGGAATCTCGCAGGTTGTTGTTGTCGGCGGAAGGACAAGAGAATTTTTAGTAACGGTAAATCCGTTAAAGTTAGCTTCCTATCATTTAAGCATTAAGCAGGTTTCAGATGCAATCGGAAATACAAATATAGTCAGCTCCGTCGGATACATGGATGAGAATTATCATCTCTATCTTACGCTTGTTGACGACATGTATAAAACGATTGACGATATAGACAGCACGGTAATTGCCACACAAAATTCAACGCCTATTTATCTTCGGGATGTTGCTAATGTAACCCCGTCTCTTAAGGATGAGTACATTAGAGTTACCGGAAACGGCAAGCCCGCAGTGCTGATAAATATTGTAAGGCAGCCGGACGGCAACACCGTGCAAATTGCCAAGGATGTAAAGGCTGCGCTGAACAATTTGAAATCTCAAATCCCTTCCGGAATTACCATTAGAAATTATTATGATCAGTCAGAGCTTGTTATGGGTTCTTTTGGAAGCGTTAGGGACAGTATCGGCATCGGGGTGCTGTTCGCAATTATTGTGCTTCTAATCTTCCTAAGAAATTGGCGCGTTACCTTTGTCGCGGCCGTAATAATTCCCGCAACCGTGTCGATTACAGCAGCGCTGCTGATGGTAACAAACCAAACGCTTAACATGATGACGCTCGGCGGAATAGCCGCGGCAATAGGACTGATAATTGACGACACGATTGTTATCATCGAAAATGTTTTCCGGCATTTCGGGCACGGGCACGAAAAAATATCGCATGCAATTTCAGCATCGATTAAAGAAATGCTTCCTGCTGTTATCGGTTCAAGCTCGAGCACAATAATTATTTTTCTTCCGTTCGCTTTCTTAGGCGGAGTAACCGGCGCATTCTTTAAATCACTTTCGTTAACGATGGCGCTGGCTTTAATTGTTTCTCTTGTACTCTCATTAATTTTCGCGCCGATGCTGGCTTCCAAAATAATTCGTGTAAAAGATTTTCAGAAAGAGGCTAAAAGCGAAAGCTCGGGCAGAATACTTTTGCTTTATAAGAAATTCCTCCGCTTTCTTGTTGAAAGAAGATGGATTGTTCTGCCGATTATTCTTATTCTGCTTGCATCCGGCTATTACATCTACTTGCATCTAGGCAGCGAGTTTATGCCGAAGATGGATGAAGGCGCTTTTGTAATGGATTATGTTGCGCCGTTCGGAACTTCGCTTAATGAAACAAACCGGATGCTGATGCATGTTGAAAAAATTATTATGAGCATTCCGGAAGTTGAAACGTATTCCAGGAGAACCGGAACTCAAATGGGGTTTTTTATTACAGAACCTAACACCGGCGATTATCTGATAAAGCTGAAAAACAATCGAACCAAAAGCATTGATGAGGTAATAAATGAGCTTCGCCAAAAAGTAGAAACCTCTGAGCCTGCCTTGCAGATTGATTTTGGACAGGCGATGCAGGACCTAATCGGCGATCTTACCAGTGTGCCTTCGCCCATTGAAATAAAAGTATTCGGCGAGAACAAAGAGATAATGCAGGCTGAAGCAAAAAAAATCGCTAATCTTATAAGTCGTGTCCGCGGCGTTGTGGATGTTTTTAACGGCATAACAATAAGCGGACCGGCATATATTATTAAGGTTAATCAAGAAGCTGCCGGCAGGGCGGGGTTTACGGTTTCCCAATTACAGCAGATTATTTATAACTATGTTCATGGAGAAATTCCTACAAGCGTTCAAAGCGGAGAAAAATTAATCGGCATAAGAATTAGATATCCTGATGAATACCGGGATAATATCGATAAGCTGAAAACAATTCGAATCGTTTCCCCCAACGGCGGCAGCTATATGTTAGGCTCATTGGCAAATATTTCCGTTGATCCCGGCCAATCGGAAATTGATAGAGAGAATCTTAAACAGATGGTAGCCGTTACCGCAAGAATTTCCGGTAGAGATTTAGGCAGTACAATCGGTGCTATTAAAAATGAATTAAATAAAAATTTAGTTTTGCCTCAAGGGGTCTCAATTAGCTACGGCGGAATATATAAAACACAGCAGGAATCTTTTTACGGACTTTTGATGGTTCTGTTAGCCGCTTCGCTGCTGGTTATTCTTGTGCTTGTAATTGAGTTTGAATCTTTCTTCCTCCCGCTTGCAATTTATCTTGTCGCACTGCTTTCACTGTTCGGCGTGTTCCTGGCTTTGTGGATTACGAACATTTCATTCAATATTACCAGCTTTATGGGCGCAATTATGATGGTTGGCATTGTTGCAGAGAACAGCATCTTTCTTGTCCATTACTTCTTGCAATTTCAAAAGCAGGGAATGCCGTTGAAGGAAGCGATTGTTGAAGCTGGTGCGGTAAGGTTTCGCCCGATTATAATGACGGCGCTCGCCGCAATATTGGCCCTTATGCCTCTGGCACTTGGAATCGGCGCCGGTGCGCAGATGCAGCAGCCGCTTGCCATAGCGGTTATCGGCGGATTTTCGTTATCAAGCCTGCTCTTACTTTTTATCCTTCCGGTGTTAATTGCGAAGTATAAAAAATAATTGCAGTAAAAAATAACCAAACGCTATTATATACTTTGTTTCCTTTTAGCTTTGGTAAAAATCGTGCAGATACACCAGCCGCTGGCTATTGCGATTATCGGCGGGCTCAATATTGCATTGCCGCTGCTGTTGATTGTGGTGCAGACAATACTTAAAATTATTGAAAAATAAAATTTGAAAAGTTTATCAACTGTTGAACTAATCTCTCCTTTCGCGACATCATAAACTTTTTCCAAAACATAGATGATTTCAGCTACTACTTCATAAGGAACAAAAAATATCTTGCTGCTCTAAAATAATCTTAGCTTTCTCATATAAGACCTCATTATCTTTCAGCAAATATCTTAATATGATATTGGCGTCAACTATTTGCATATTTATCCTGAGCGGCTTTCTCCCAAGCTGATTTTTCTTTCGAAATCAGTTTTGGGTTTTTATATTTCTCAAGTAAACCGCCTACTTTAATTTCGTTATTGATTTTACTTGAACCTTTTGCAGCGTGGTTTTTAATAGGCGGAGATATAATTATGATCTCTACTTCTCGTCCCTTAAATTTTTCCAGCTCTTCAATAACTAGTGTAGATGATTTAATTTTTTTCTTAATTTTTATTGCTTCCATATTTTTTCCGGTAGAATATAAAATTATTGTTCTCTATATAATGCGATCTTCTTTAATAGAAAAATAGCAAATACTTTTTATGGAAACAATGTATAGCGCATTTGTATATTTATCTTATACCAAGCTTAGTCTGAAGAATGTAACTGCGCTTAATGCAAGCATTGCGTTTATGCATGTTATAGCAGCTATCAATATGATTTCATTACCCAGCTTACTTTTTATTCTTCCGGTGTTAATTGCGAAGTATAAAAATTTTCACAAGAAATGGTTTTCCTGTGCACTCAATTGCCGTACTAGCAAAGTTTTAAGCAGTTTAATCCGCCTTCTCCCGATGAATCGGGTTACGGCGGACGAGAAGGTTGGATTTAATTCCCCGTCGCTTACTGAGGTACAGGGTTTGGGGTTTGCCACGAGGTTCATACCATTGATTTCTTGCCGGCTTTAGATTTTTTCCTTTTCATGCCGCCCGATTTCTTATTCTTTTTATTGCTGGACTTAGTAGCCTGCCGTTTCCTTTTTTTCTGATTGCCGCTGCCGCGCTTATTATCGGCAACCTCTACCGCAACTTGCCGGTTCTTATATTTTTTATTTATAAAAGATTGAAGCACGGTTTCGGTATAATCGCTGTCGGTTTCAAAAAAGGAAAAATTATTTAGTATTTCAATATCGCCTATCTCAATATTTCTTATGCTGGTGTAATCGTTAATCATTCCGATAAGAGTTGCCGGCTTTAGGTTGTCTATTCTGCCTAGGTTAATAAAAAAACGTGTAAACCCGGAAGATTCTGAGTGCCCTTTGCCTGATGACCTGCCGTCGACAGGCTGATTTAAATCTTTTGATTCTTTATAATATTCAATGAACCTGTTGAATTCCGCCGAAACGAATTTCTTTATCAGCTCTTCGCGATCAAGCCATTCAAGCTTTTTATAAATTTCGGGCAGGAACGAATCAATCTCTTCATCGTTCACCTCAACTTTTTCTATTTTATCAATCAGATGAAAAAGCTGCTTTTTACATATATCCTTTCCCGAAGGAACAGGAAGTAGTTTGATAGTTTTGTTAATCTGTTTTTCTATCTGCTGGAGCCTATACTTTTCTTTCAGATTGGAAATTATTATTGAAGTTCCGTGTCTGCCTGCTCGACCGGTTCGCCCGCTCCGGTGAGTATACAAATAAATTTCATCAGGGAGATTGTAATTAATAATATGAGTTAGGTTGTCTACGTCAAGGCCGCGTGCGGCAACATCCGTTGCCACAAGCAGCTGAATATTCTTTAGCCTGAACTTGTTCATCACGGTATCCCTCTGTACCTGGGATAGGTCGCCGTACAGCGCATCGGCATTATAACCGTCCTTAAGCAGCTTATCTGCAACCTCCTGTGTTTCTCTCCTAGTGCGGCAGAATATTATTCCGTAAATATCAGGGTAAAAATCGGCAATCCGCTTTAGTGCCAGATATCTATCCTTTTCATGCACCATAAAGCAGACATGCTCAATATTTTCAGCGCCGGAATTACGCTTGCCGATTGTTATTTCAACCGGATCGTTCAAATACTTATCTGCAATGGAAAGAAGTTCTTTAGGCATTGTAGCTGAGAACAGCAGAGTGTTTTTATCTTTCGGCGTTTTATCAAGAATCGATTTTAGCTCTTCTCTAAAGCCCATATTCAGCATCTCATCTGCTTCATCAAGAACAACTGTCTTAACCGATGACAAATCAACCACTCGTCTTTCAATTAAGTCGATCAGACGCCCGGGTGTTGCCGAAACAATTTGCGCGCCTTTCTTAATTGCCTTTATCTGCATATCAATGCTGGCGCCGCCAAATACCGCTGCAATTTTTATTTCGCTTTTATATTTGGAATAACCCTGAAGATCATTTGTAATCTGCAGACACAATTCCCTGGTAGGAGAAAGAATTAAGTACTGAATATGCTTTACGTGTGTATCAGTCTTTTGAATTAGCGGCAGCCCGAATGCCGCAGTTTTTCCCGTGCCGGTTTGTGCCAAGGCTAGTATATCCGGCCGGTCTTCTTTCATTAAATACGGAATTACTTGTTCCTGTATAGGCATAGGCTTTTCAAATCCCGATTCCTCAATTGCCTTTACTATAACGGCCTCTATACCAATTCCTTCAAATGATGACATTTTGTATCCTGTATTTTTTATAATTTAATCAAGTATAGTAATTAACATACTTATTAGAATCTTTTTAATGTAAAAAACTGTCTGAGCGAGGCAAATTTTACAGATTGAGGAAATATGACATGCAAGAATATTCGGTAAAATATCCGGCTGGTTTAATTCCTTTCCTAAGAGGAGTGCGAAATCAAAATCCGCTTTAACAGACGAAGTTAAAAATAAGCTTCAAATAGTTTAATCACCTATTATTTTAAATGGTAATTTTAAAATTACCATAACAAAGATATGAAAATAAATTGTAATATCTTAGGTAACTCATGTTACGCAGGAATACATTTTGATGTCCGCATTGTCATTCCCACGAAAGTGGGAATCCATTTTTTATCATATTTTCGCATCTTGGATACCCGCTTTCGCGGGTATGACACTCAAGCTTTATAATTTTGCGTAACATGAGTTAGGTAAAACAGAAAAGCCGCTCAACTTTGAGCGGCTTTATAAAACAAATTATTTCAAAATGATTAGCTGCATCCGGAAGTGGCCCCGCAAGTCATACACTTTAAGCATGTACCGTTCCTTACCATAGTCATACTCTGGCATTCGGTGCAGATATCGCCGGTGTAGCCCTTCTCGATCGCCTGTCTTACCTTCGTCTGCATAGATGCTTTCTGCTGGTTTACAGGCTGATGATACTTGGCTTCGTTGGAAGAGAGCGAGTAATTGTATGAGCTTGCTTTCTCTTTATCTAGCTCTACTACGCGTGTGCTCACTACTTCCTCGCTTACATATTCCGGTTCAATAAACTTCTTTACTATTCCGGGGGAGACCTTTGATTTTGATTCGTCCGGCTCAACGTGTGCAAGGTCGTTTCTTCCCAGGTATGTTACGGCAAGCTCCCTGAAAATATAATCGATAACCGAAGTTGCCATCTTTATTTTATCGTTGCCCGATACAATACCGCTCGGCTCAAACCGAGTAAATACAAATGCATCTACAAATTCTTCAAGCGGAACCCCGTGCTGCAGCCCCAACGAAATTGAGATTGCGAAACAGTTCAGCAGGCTTCTAAAGGCGGCGCCCTCGCGGTGCATATCTATAAATATTTCGCCAAGCTGTCCGTTCTCATACTCGCCGGTTCTTATATAAACGGACTGTCCGTTTATCTTTGCCTTTTGAGTGTAGCCGGTTCTTCTATCCGGCAGCCTTCTCCTTTTAGCTATGTACCTGTGGATAATCTTTTCGGCAATCTTAATTATATCGTTATGCTCTTTGTCCTCAATTATCGCCTCAAGCTCTTCTTCCGTAATGGAATTTAGCGGCTGCGATAATTTGGAGCCGTCCCTGTAAAGCGCGTTTGCCTTAACGCCGAGCCTCCATGAGTCCATGTATGCATCCTTAATGTCCTGGATGGAAGCGTTATTCGGTAAGTTAATAGTTTTGGATATAGCGCCCGAGATGAACGGCTGCGCCGCGCCCATCATCTTTATATGTGCAACGGGGCGAATGAACCTTGTGCCCTTTTTGCCGCATTTGTTTGCGCAGTCAAATACCGGGTAATGTTCATGCTTTAAAAACGGCGCACCTTCAATCGTCATAGTCCCGCATACATAGTCGTTCGCGGATGCAATCTCCTGCTTCGAGAAGCCGAGAGCAGTTAATAAATTAAAATCGAATGAGTTGATTTGCTCTTCGCCCATGCCCAATTTATTTATCAGGAAATCCTCGCCGATTGTATACTTGTTGAACGCGAAGCTTAAATCGAAAACAGAAGGCAGCGATTTTTCTATCTTGGAAATAATTGAATCGCTGAAGCCTTTGGCCTTTAACGATTCCGGATTTATATAAGGGCAGCCGTTAAGAGTGCCGGAGCCTTTGGCGTACTTTACTATCTCGTTAGTCTGGTCTTTATTATAACCTAATCTTTCCAGTGCCGGCGGAATGGATTGATTTATTATTTTAAAGTATCCGCCTCCGGCCAATTTTTTGAATTTGACTAAAGCGTAATCCGGCTCAACCCCGGTTGTATCGCAGTCCATTACAAGTCCTATCGTTCCTGTAGGCGCTATAACCGTTACCTGCGCATTTCTAAAACCGAACTCGGTACCCATCTCAAGCGCCCTGTCTGCATCTTCCCTTGCGGCTTTCAGCAGATCGGAGGGACAGAATTTCGGGTCTATACCTACCGGGAAGATTGACAGTCTTTCATATTCCTCGTGAGGTACATTGTAAGCGGCGCGCCTGTGGTTCCTTATAACGCGCAGCATATGCTCTTTGTTCTTTTCGTATTTAGAAAACGTGCCGAGCTCTTTTGCCATTTCCGCGGACGTAGCGTAGGCGGTCATATGCATAACGGCAGTAACTGCGCCGCATATTGCAAAGGCTTCGTTGCTGTCGTAAGGAATTCCCTGCTGCATTAGTAACGAGCCCAGGTTAGCGTAGCCCAGGCCGAGCGTTCTGAAATCGTAGCTTAGTTGAGCGATTTCCTTGCTGGGGAACTGTGCCATCAAAACGCTTATCTCCAGGACGATCGTCCATAATCTTGTAGTATGCCTGTAAGCTTCGATATTGAATTTCTGTTTCTTAGAGTCGTAATATTTTACAACGTTTATGGAAGCCAGGTTGCATGCAGTATCGTCAAGGAACATATATTCGCTGCACGGATTTGAAGCCTTAATTTCTCCGTCTTCAGGGCAGGTATGCCATTCGTTTATTGTTGTATGGTACTGTATCCCCGGGTCGGCGCTAGACCAGGCAGCATAAGAGATTTGATCCCAGAGGTCTCTAGCTCTCAATGTTTTAAAAGGCTTGGGATTTCGCTTCTCATCTTTTGCTCTTTTCTTCTCAACTCTTCCGTAAAGGTTCCAGTCGCCGTCATTAATTACGGCATTCATATATTCGTTTGTTACTCTTATAGAGTTATTTGAATTCTGCCCGGCCACGGTTGCATAAGCGTCCGAATTATAATCGGTATCGTATTCGGGAAATTCAATTGATTTAAAACCAAGCTTTGCAAGCTGAATAACCCTTTCAATATAGTTATTCGGAATTTGAGCTTTCCTTGCCTCAATTACTGCATGTTTCAATTTGGCGTTCAACGACTTATTGAACCTGTCGTTTTCCGGGTGCTCATCGTAGCATGCCTGCATAATGGCATTTAAATGATAGTTGCATAATTTAGAGCCGGCAACCAGTGAAGCCACCTTTTGCTCTTCAACTACTTTCCAGTTTATGTATTCTTCGATATCCGGATGGTCGAGATCGAGGGTTACCATTTTTGCCGCTCTTCTTGTAGTGCCGCCGGATTTAATGGCGCCTGCGGAGCGGTCGCCGATCTTTAGGAAAGACATTAAGCCGGAGGACTTGCCGCCGCCGCTCAGTGTTTCATTTGCACCTCTAATTTCCGAAAAGTTGGAACCTGTTCCCGATCCGTATTTAAACAATCTGGCTTCGCGCACCCACAGGTCCATTATTCCGCCTTCGTTCACAAGATCGTCTTTAACCGACTGGATGAAACAGTTATGGACGACTACGCCGTTGGCTAAAAATTTCCCGGATTCGGTCTGTATATCGTATACTTCTTCTCTGCCAATATAATCTATAGAAACTATAGTCTCTTCGGAAAGATCATTCTTCTTCTTCCCTTGTATTTCTTGATTAAGCAATCCTAATTTTTTTATTTTATCCTTGGAAATAAAACCAATCATATTTTCAAATTTTATTCTTTCCGAATGGAAAGCTATAATTACTTGATATGATGGCTTTCTGTTTTCTCTTGAGTCATTGCATAAAGATATGGATGAATATATCCCGAGGCTAAGCAAAAGGACCTGAACATCGTGAGCAAGCTGTTCTGAAATAGTTGTTAGAACGATATCTCCTGAATTTCTTCCATTTGTATTTCTGATCCTTACCGAGCCGTCTGCCTGAAACAAGCTTTTAAGATATAGAGATTTTTCTTTTTCCGTACCTTTAAATATTTTTTCGGAAACATGGGCTGTATAGGAAGTAGAGTTTAATTCATACTGCTGTACAAATTCATCAACACGTTTTGAATCTAGCTTTACAATTCTATATAAACTATTAATATTTTTTCTTACAACAGTTTTATAACTTCCAAATATTGTCTGGAAAAGCGAGCTGACATAGGCATATTCGTCGTCATTTATAGTAATAGCTCCGAACAAAGTTGTTTTGTTGTTCCTATTATACTTGCCGTAATATCCATCACCGGTAATCCATCCGGCTAAAGCAGCTTCAGCGTGATTATATTTAAGATGAGTGAAGTCATCATTTGGAACTAACTCTTCATATGTGTCTTCATTACCTAAAATTTTGAGAAAGTCTTTTTGCGTGTTCGCAACGTATACGGCTTCATTAACAGATTTTTCAAGAATAGCAGCAATTTCTTTTTCAAAAAGTGCATCACTTTTTACGGTATACTGCTGTACCTTCAGCCCTAAAGTTTTCTTAAGCTCATTCCATTCATAATTACCGCCATCTTTTAATCTTTTATCTGATGATAAAATCAAATGGTCGTCTGTAAATTCTATGTAATTTCCGTTTTTTAGTGTAGCTCTGTAAATATCTTTAATGCCGTTATTCTTTACGGCTAATATTTTTACATACTCGCTTCCGTCATATATTTTCGCTTCCGTTAAATTATTATCTACAATTTCACCAATCTGAAATATTCCATTTTCCGCAAAAAGGTAAGTATTTGCACGTGCACATGCATGCGGCTGCGGATGTGAATATGCATCGGTAGAGGCAGTAAGCTTACCGGTTGTGTAATCCACATAGTAGTGGCCTTGGGAGGGTCCGGTTATTCCGTAAGCCCAGTGCAGGCCCGTATTAAACCACTGCGGGCTGTTAGGCGCAGTCATCTGGTTTGCAAGCATGTAAATCAATTCATCATAAAATGCCAATGCGTCATCTTCGGAATCGAAATATTTAGCCTGCCATCCCCAGTAAGTCCAGCAGCCTGCAAGCCTGTGGAAAACCTGGCGTGCGTCGGTTTCGGATGAGTACCTTTCCTTGGGAGTCAGTTGTTCAAGTCTTTCACTATCGGCAGTAGAAGGCTGAAGCCACGAAGGTATGCCTTTTTCAGGCACCTTCTTTAAAAGTTTTGGAACGCCGGCCTTCCTGAAATATTTTTGTGCAATTATATCGGTAGCAACCTGGGACCAGCTTTCCGGCACCTGTACGTCCTCCATCCTGAACACTATCGATCCGTCCGGATTTTTTATTTCGGATGTGCGTTTAACAAAATCAAATGACGAAAGAGGATCTTTACCTGCCTCAGTAAAATATCTTTTTATTTGCATTATCTATCTCCCATTAAGCAAAATTTAAAATTTTAATAAAAATAAAAATTCGATTTCAAATTAAAATGTGTCGAAGTGTTATTGAGGTTTAAATAAATTTTCATTATAAAAATTTTTCAGTATGATTTTTCTTTTCAGCTGTATTCAAGCTAATTAAAAATTTTATAAAAGGGAATACACAAAAAAAATTTTTTTCCGCGTGGAAAGAATTGGGGCAAAGTTGAGAATATTTTTTGCAAAAAACAAATTAAATTTTAATAAGAATTTTTTTAATGTAATTTTCGGCAAAGAAAAAATATTTGTTACTAAATACCGGCAATATTTTTAAAAAAAAGATACGGGTAAAAATTTGGAAGACGAGAAAATAATAGAAGTAAAAAATCTCTCCAAGCAATTTAAAGAAGTTAAAGCCGTAAACGGACTGAATATTAATGTGTATAGGGGGGACGTTTTCGGGTTCCTTGGCCCAAACGGCGCAGGCAAAAGCACCACAATTAGAATGCTGCTTTCACTCATTACTCCCGCAGAAGGAGAGATAAGAATATTCGGCAAAGAGCTAAACAGCAACAGAAGAGAAATACTTAGCAAGATAGGCGCCATTGTTGAGAAGCCCGACTTTTACGGCTACCTTTCCGCATACAAGAATCTTGAGATAGTCG
>JAKAJV010000090.1 GCA_021813585.1 Bacteroidota bacterium
AGTTAAGTATGAGTTAGGTCTTCAACAGGCGCTTACTTCAGAGCTCTCGCTTGATTTTACAATTTATTATCAGGATATACGAAACTTGTTGGGTATGGAGATAATAAATACTTACCACGGTGTAAAGTATGCACGTTTTATAAATAGAGATTATGCAAACGTAAGAGGATTTATAATAACACTAGATAAAAGATTTGCCGATTTCTTCAGCATTAAGCTGGATTACACATACCAGCTAGCCGAAGGCGACGCCTCGGACCCGATGTCGGTGTATTACAACAATCAAACAAATCCGCCCATTCAAACAAACAAAACATTTGTTCCGTTAAATTGGGATCAAAGATCAACTTTGAACATATCTGCTAATGTAGGAGAGACAAACGATTGGAACGCAGGATTAATTTTTAATTACGGTTCCGGATTTCCATACACGGAAGATGTACGTATATCGCAGGGCCTGCGTTTTGAGAATAACGGGTTGAAGCCTTCTACATACAATGTTGATCTAAGGGCGCAAAAGACATTCAAGGTTAAAGGAATTGAATTGAACTTGTTCGCTCTGATCTACAATCTACTGGATATAAAGAATGAAAATAATGTTAACCCGGCGACCGGGAGAGCCAACGATCTCTTAAATCAGGATATAAATACTGCCGGAACAATTATCGGTCTTAACACGCTTCAGCAATATATAAACGATCCCACTAGTTACTCTGCGCCAAGGCAGGTTCGCATTGGTTTAAGTGTAGGGTTTTAATAAATCGATTTGGAGAATATAATGAAAGGCAAGTTTTTTACAATTCTATTATTCTTAGGTACTCTATGCAACATAGCATTCGCTCAAATTGATGTTGGGCAGATAGACCCAAGAATAGCACTTTACCGGCAGGAACCTCTTGGAAATTCCCAGTACGAAAGGGAAGGTACAATGGTCGGCAACAGGATAAATACACTTTTCTATAATTACGGAGAAGTAGGCTATTGGCAATTTGCGCCTTCGGTTGAATGGCCTGCCGGTACAGGGCATAATAACCTTGACGGAACAGCAGTGCTTATTTCTGCAAGAGTTACCACTCCGACAGGCTACAGAGTTAATCCGCTTATTACCCGGTATAGAGAATACGATAGCCAGGATCCTGTAACAGGAGTTCACTGGGGATTGGAGCCTGTACCCGGCTATCAAAATCCACAAAGCACAAGCCCGGCAGTAAATATTGATACAACAACAATTCCAACCGAATGGCCGGCAGCGCTAGACCTGGATCCATCATGGAACGGTAAATGGTACGGCTACTTCGGTAAGGGAGTATCGAATGCGGACTTTGAAACTTTTTTTGTTATGGATGATTCTCAGGACAAAAAATATATGAGAGCTCCTTATAATTATTATCCTGTGGCAGGCGATTCAAATAGAGGAGGACTAGGCTTAAGGGTTGAAGTGCGCGGGTTCCAATGGTCGCACGTTCTTGCTGAGGATTGTATCTTCTGGCATTATGATATAGTAAATATTTCAGATCATACCTATGATAGTACTGCATTTGGCTTTTATGCAGATCCCGGCGTTGGCGGAGCTAACTCTTCGGAACCGCCCAACAGTGCTTACTATAATACCGTATTGGATATAGCATATTGCTGGGCTCCAAGCGGAATCGGAAATCCCGGGAACTGGAAAACAGGTTACTTAGGATTTGCTTATCTCGAAAGTCCGGGCAACGCATATGACGGAATTGATAATGATCAGGATGGAATGATTGACGAGAGAAGAGACGATAATATTGACAACAACCATAACTGGGTTCCGTTTTCGGATCTAAACGGAAACGGGGTTTGGGATCCGGGCGAGCCTCTTAATGATGACGTAGGCAGAGATGGTTTAGGGCCTACTGATCCCGGCTATACCGGTCCCGATCAAGGTGAAGGAGACGGCGTGCCTTCACATGGCGAGCCTCATTTCGATGAGACTGATAAAGATGAATCGGATCAAATCGGATTAACATCAATGACGGTTAAAGTGCTCGATAATTCACATGGGCCAACGGGGTTGTGGGGTAAAAATGATGATGTAATGTGGAAGGCAATGAACAATGCTTTTAGAGATACGCTTGTTCAAAATTCAAATATATCGCTTGTGTTTGCTTCAGGTCCATTCATTCTTGGTAAAGGCTTGAGAGAAAGGTTTTCTATGGCTCTGCTAATGGGAAATGATTTGAACCAGTTATTATTTCATAAAGAAACAGTTCAACAGATATATAACGCAAATTATAATTTTTCCAAGCCGCCTTATAAGCCTACAGTTCATGCGGTTGCCGGCAGCCAAAAAGTATTTTTATACTGGAATGATATTGCCGAGTATTCCAGGGATTCATTCCTCGGCTTTGAGCACAATGACCCGAGACAGGGATATAAAAAAACTTTTGAAGGCTACACAATTTATCGAAGCGAAGAGCCCCAGTTCGAAGACGATAAGCTGATTACCGATTCACAGGGCGAACCGACGTATTGGAAGCCGATGGCCCAGTTCGATCTTGTCGATTCAATCGCCGGCCCTGATCCGGTAGGAATAAACGGTGCGAGATTTTGGCGGGGCAGCAATACCGGTCTTCAACATTCATTTGTAGATACGACAGTACAAAACGGGAAGACATATTATTATGCAGTCTGTTCCTATACAATGGGCGATACGGCATTCGGAACCACAGGCTTGCAGCCAACGGAATGCTCAAAGATAATTAGGCAGGATGTAGCAGGCAACATAACTTTTGTGGATCAGAATTGTGCCGTAGCAATTCCGAATGCGCCGGTAGCAGGTTATGTACCACCGCAGATAATAGGCAATTTAAACAGAGTAACCAGCGGTCTCGGTACGGGTTCAATAAGCACGCAGGTACTTAACCCGGAAGTAATAAATGACGGTGCGCAGTATAAAATATTATTCAGCTCGCAAGGCGCTTTGCCTAATTACAGAACATTATCGTACGACATAGTTAGAAATTATAAGGGAACGGTTGATACGATGCAAAGCAGCGTAGACGCCGCTACATTCGGTAGTAACGTATACAGCCTACCTTTTGACGGAATAGTTTTTTCCTTTAATAACGATACAACCGTTTCGATAAATGATACGCTAACGGGCTGGTACGTAGGCAAGAGTAATCTTAACCTTGGCGTAATTCCGGATAATACCTCGCCTAGTCTAGATGTAAGATGGCCTGCCGATTACCAGATGGAGTTTTTCGATCATACGGTAGCCACCACGCCGTATAACAAAATACCGGTAGATTATATAATAACCGATTTAACTACGGGTGATACTGTAAAATCGGAAATAATAGATGCGGACAAATCAAAATCGTTAACGCTTGGAGATGATATAATATTTATTCAGCCAATAGGCAGTCAAGTAAAATATTCCTGGAGGATTCATTATCAGCCTCCGTTTAACCCGGCGCTCACACCAATTTATCCGGCAGCGGGCGATAAATTCCGTATATACACAAAGAAGCCGTTTTATAGCGGAGATTATTTCAGCTTCACAACAAAGTCATCTGCGGTGGATAATAGCTTAGCAAGTAAAAGCTTGTCGAATATTTTGGTAGTGCCGAATCCATACATAGCAACTGCTTCCTGGGAGCCGAGATCGCTTTACCCGACCGGGCGGGGGGATAGGAAGATAGACTTTACAAATCTGCCGGCTAAGTGTACAATAAAAATATACACAATAGCCGGGGCGCTAGTAAAGACGCTCTATAAGGATGATACAAATTTGAATAACGGCGGAACAATATCGTGGAATTTAATATCGGAGGACGGAATGGACGTATCATACGGAATATACATATTCCATGTAGATGCTCCGGGAATAGGTAGTTACATTGGCAAATTTGCTGTAATTAAATAGCGGAGAGAAAAGATGAAAAAAAGAATAATACTTTTAATAACGGCAATAGTCATAATCACTACGATGGCATATAGTCAAAGCAATTTTGTAGCGAATGTATCCAAAAGAGGAACAACAGCCGGCTCATTTCTATCAATAAGCGAAGGCGCAAAGGCAACCGCGATGGGAAGCGCATTTGTTGCAGTGGCTGATGACCGGAGCGCCTTTTTCTGGAACCCGGCCGGCCTGGCTAAGATAGACGGAGTTGGAGTTATATTCGACCATACCAGCTGGATAGCAGATGTGGCGTACAATTATGTAGCGGCATCGTATAACCTGGGCGGAATGGGAACAGTGGGCTTCAGCTTTTTGTCATCATCCTACGGAGATATGAAGGTAACGACGGTAGATGCGCCGAACGGAACCGGTCAAATATTCACGGCATCGGACATAGCCTTTAGCCTTGGGTACGCAATAAATCTGACCGATAATTTTGCGATCGGGTTTAATCCGAAAATAATATATCAATCGATCTGGGAAGCCAATGCAGTAGGCTTTGCAATGGATCTCGGAGTTCAATACAGAACACCATTCGATGGAATAATGCTTGGTATGTCGATATCCAACTTCGGAACGAAGATGCAGATGCAAGGCAACACCACGCTCGTTACGTATGACCCCGACTTAACGTCAACGGGAAATAACGGGAAGATACCGGCAAACCTAAGCACAGATTATTGGTCGCTGCCGCTGAATTTTAGAGTGGGACTTGCATACAGCCCGGTATCAACAGAGAACAATAAATTGACCATAGCAGTAGATGCACTGCATCCAAGCGATAATTATGAGAGTGTAAACATCGGCGGAGAATATGTATTCCATGACATCATAGCGATACGCGGCGGGTATAAATCATTATTCCTGCAGGATTCGGAAGAATCCTTTGCGCTTGGATTCGGACTGAAACAAATATTGCTTGGGAATATAGCGGTAAGGCTGGATTATGCGTATCAAAATTTCGGAAGATTAAATAATATTCAAAAATTTACTTTGGGAATTAATTTCTAATGAGGATTGGATTATTAACGGTGATTGTATTCTTGCCGTTAACTTTTTCTAAACCTGGAAACATTTTTGTTAACCAGGTCGGGTACCTGCCCAACCTGGTAAAGTATGTTTACGCTACCCAGCAAGCCGATAGTTTTTTTGTTATTGAAAAAAGTAGCGGCACAATATTCTACAGAAGCAACCTTGTTTTCCTGACCTCTAATGATCCCGGCACCGGACTTACAATTTATAAGGGAGATTTTTCAGCCTTCTCCCGGCCAGGTTTATATTTTATTAAAACAGATAAAGGCGACATCTCATTTGATTTTACAATTTCGGATTCTGTTTTTAAAGATGTAACGTATAAATCATTAAAGGGCTTTTATTATCAAAGATGTGGTATGGCGCTACTTCCGCAATATGCAGGTGTTTATGCAAGAGCAGCCTGTCACTTAAATGACGGTTACTTTCATTCTACCACCGGTAAAACAGGTTCCCTGGAAACAACCGGGGGATGGCACGATGCCGGAGACTACGGTAAATATGTTGTGAATGCAGGTATAACCGTCGGAACTTTATTAATGGCATACGAGTATTTCCCTTCAAGATTTAATTTTGATAATTTAAATATTCCGGAAAGCGGCAACTCAATTCCCGATATTCTTGATGAAGCCAGGTATGAGTTAAATTGGCTTTTAAAGATGCAGGATGCAAGCGGCGGCATTTATTTTAAAGAAACCCGTCAAACATTTGAGCCGTTCGAAATGCCGAGTCAGGATACGGACAAAAGATATATCTATCAAATTTCTTCTACAGCTACAGCGGACTTTGCAGCAGTTATGGCTAGAGCGGCCCGGGTTTATTCTACATTCGACCAAAACTTTTCCGATAAATGTTTGGCAGCCGCAAAAAATGCATGGGTGTATTTGGAACAGAATTCTTCAATTGTACCGGCAGGTGGATTTCATAATCCTACAGGAACAAGCACCGGTGAGTACAGCGACGGTAATGACAGCGATGAAAGGCTTTGGGCTTCTGCTGAACTATTTGCCACTACCGGTATTGCAATATATAATAATTATTTTATCGCTCATTATAGTGACAACGGTTTGTTCAGCTATGAAATGGGCTGGCAAAATGTTAACAGCATGGCTCAGCTTACATATTTATTTACAAACCAAAGCAGTGCAGATAATTTTGTAAAAAATAATTTGAAAATTTCTCTTGATAATCTTTGTTCATATTACCAGTTATTAAGCAACAGCAACAGCTTAAATATTGTATTAAAGCCCGGTGAATTTTATTGGGGCAGTAATGCTGAAGTGCTTAACAGGGCAATAATTTTAATTATGGGATACGCTCAAACCAATAATATATATTATTATAATTCTGCGCTTGAACAGCTAAATTACATTTTGGGAATAAACGGAAATAATATTTCTTATGTTACCGGTACGGGAAGCCGTTACCCGATGCATCCCCATCACCGGCCTTCGGCATCGGACGGTATTGCAGACCCTGTACCCGGCCTGATGGCGGGAGGTCCGGATCAATATCTTGACGATGCCTCTCTT
>JAKAJV010000025.1 GCA_021813585.1 Bacteroidota bacterium
TTTGTAGATTTTTTTTCAGCATGGAGAGGTGGGTGAGTGGCTGATCCCGACAGGTCGGGATGCTAAACCATCTCCAGTTATTTGTAGATTTTTTTTCAGCTTGGAGAGGTGGGTGAGTGGCTGATCCCGACAGGTCGGGATGCTAAACCATCTCCAGTTATTTGTAGATTTTTTTTCAGCTTGGAGAGGTGGGTGAGTGGCTGAAACCAACGGTTTGCTAAACCGTCGTACGGGTAAAACTGTACCCCGGGTTCGAATCCCGGCCTCTCCGCCAAAAGCCTTTAAGAATAGCTTATACCTGACTGAAACAAATCCCGATTTAATCGGGACTAAACCGTTGCACGGGTAAAACTGTACCCCCGGGTTCTCCCAAAGGGACTCCGTTGGAGGAATCCCGGCCTCTCCGTTAAGTAAAACCTTCAAATTTGTTTGAAGTTTTTTTGCCTTCTTATCATTGGCTTCCTGTCGGCAAAAGTCCGTTATTTTAACATTATTAGTAAAAATGATATAAGAGATTTTAGCATTCGGTGTGACGCCGCTACTATGTAATTTCATATATAATTGTATATTTATTTTTATGATTTACGGATCGCGATAAATATAGTTACATTAGAAAGAAGGAGCGAAAATGCAAAAGAGAAGAATAAATATTTTGTTATTATGCATATTAATAACTGCTGCACTGCTGGTTTTTAATGCAAATATTTTTGCACAAGAGCATGAAGATGATCATCATGACCGGGGCAGGCATTACGGGTGGTACAAGCATCAGGAACGCGAACACCGGGATGAACGCTACCATAGAAGAGAATACCGTAACGAGCATGGATGGAATAGACGGGATGACGACTATAGGAGAATTTATTTCGGCGACCGGGACTATTATTTCCATAGAGGCGAATTTTACGAAAGACGTCCATCAGGGTATGTAGTAGTTACTACGCCTTTTGGAATAGAAGTTCCATACCTTCCGCGCGGCTATAGAATAGTTAGGCATAGAGGAATAAGATTCTATTTCTTCGGCGGAATTTATTATAGGCTCAATCCTAGCACCGGAGTTTATTTTGTAGTTAAAACCCCGTTTTAAATTTGATGATAAAAACAAAAAATTACCGGCGGAACAGCTTCCGCCGGATTATTTACTAGGCACTATTTTATCTTGTTTATCCTATCCCAGAGTTTTTTAGAGGATGCACGGGCTTCGTCATAAATTGGCTTTATGTCAAACGGGAAATTTCTTTCCTCGTAAACTATTTTGCCGTTAATTATCACCGATTCAACATCCCTGGAAGAGAAGCCGAATATAAAATGCCCGGAAAGATTTTCATCGTGCAGAACGGTAGGAGGGTTATAATCGTAAATAACCAAATCCGCTACACAGCCTTTTTCAACTTTTCCAAATTTTTTATCGAAGTATCTTTCCAAAAGTATATTGCCGTGCTGCAGAAATTTTAAAAAGTCGTCGGTCGTCAGCTTTGATTTCTCATCGTTATTCTTGAAGTATGCAAATTTTATTTCTTCAAACATATTCGATCCGATGCCGTCTGTTCCCAAAGCAACGTTCTTAACCTTGCCTAGGTTATTCATATAACCCACGCCGTTGTTCATATTGGACCTGGGATTATGGATAAGGAAAGAGTTACGCTCATTGAGGGTTGAAATATCATTATCCGACAAATACACGCCGTGGACAATCAATGACTTTTCATTAAGTAGCCAAAGCTCATCGAGCCTGTGCAGAACATCCTTGCCGAAATGGTGGTGAGAAAACGACGGATCGTACTGATCTTCGGAGACATGGATATGAATTCCCCGGTTTGTATTAATTAAAGCATCATAGATTTGTTCCAGGGAATTGTTGCTCAGGGTAAACGGTGCATGAGCGCCGATGGCTGCCTCGATAGTGTAATTTGAATTTGATGATTTCTTTATCTCCTCCACGGTTTTTACAAACTCAATCGACTCCTTAATACCCTCTACAGTTCCATTAGCTCCATTCCTGTCGCTTATCTCATATGATAAGACTCCGCGAAGCCCTGCCTGCTCAAATGCTTTTTTTAGAATTGTAAGCGAGCCGGATATAAATGAAGGCGAAGCATTGTGGTCAAACACTGAAGTCGTACCCGCTTTAATTGCCTCCAGCGCTCCTATTATTCCGCTGTAATACAGCGACTCTTCATCCAGCGCACGGTCCAACTTCCACCAGAGGTTATTTAAAATGCTTACAAAATCGTTTGAGGGTTTTACATCCGCTATTATTCCCCGTGCGAGAGCGGAATAAAAATGGTTATGACTGCAAACCAAACCGGCGGATACAAATTTGCCGTCCAGATTTATAATCTTATCAGCCTTGTAATTTTCACCGGCATCTTTCCCGGTATCTATAATGAATTCGTTTTCAATTATAACATCCGCATTATAAATTACTTTTGGCGGATAAAATTGAATTATGTTAGCGTTCTTTAATACGATCATATTCAAGCTCATACTTAAATAAAATTTACTAATTATTTATCACTAAAAAAACCGGCAGCTATTTTTGAACTAGGTAATCATAACTTGTGAATACTGCCCTTATCAAATTGGAAAATGTGCTCAGTTCTTTTGAAGCCTCACCGAAAGAAGAATAAATAATTTTTCCTTCCGGATTGAAGCTTACATTACCTAACGTTGAATTATATCTTACAATAAAATTATTAGCTCCTTTTTCCGATCTTTCAAAATAGAAACCGTCGTTTTCGCTGTCCAGAAAATCTTCTTTCGTTCTGAAGAGTGTAGTCTTTATTTTATACGGTGCATCGGTGTAGGGGCAAAATGTTTGGCAGTTGCCGCACTCATTGCACAAGCCGTCAAGGTGCAGTATCTGGTAAAAATCTTTTAAGTCTTCTTCAATCGTCCCCGTTTTGATTGCTATGTTTGCCCTGTTGGGACATACCTCAACACATTTGTTGCACAGCAAATTGCATTCAAGGCATCGTTCCGCTTCTTTGTTTGAATCGAGTGGTTTATTAATAAAAATATTTCCTCTTCTGTCCTGGATTGATTTAATCTTTTCATCTGCTGCGATTGCCTCAGAAAAAGTTTCGGATTCATCAAATTGAATCCCTTCCTTCTTCATAATTGATTCAGCCGCCTTTTTACCGTCGGCAATAGACTCAATAACAGTAGAAGGTCCTCTCAGTGCATCGCCGCCGATGTAAATATTTTTAATTTTCGTTTCGTTGGTTTCATAATCCACTATCGGCAAAGTTCCGCCGCTATCTACTATATTATTTTCTCCTAGTATGTTCCAGTCTGTATGCTCGCCTATTGCAGAAATTACGGAATCAATTTCAAATTCTACGAATCGGTTTTCCAGAGGCAAAACTTTTCTTCTTCCGTCGATGTCTGTCTCGCCTAGCTGCATCTGCCGACAAATTAATTTTTTATCATTAAACGATACAGGCAGCAGCAGTTCCTTAAAAATTACTCCTTCTGCAACAGCCGAATCAAGTTCCTCCTTATCGGCAGGCATAAATTCAATTGTCCTTCTGTAAAGTATATAAACTTTCTTTACTCCCTTTATTCTTAATGAAGCTCTTGCAGCATCCATTGCAGAATTGCCGCCGCCTATAACGGCTACATTTTCCCCAATGCTTATACCTGCGTTTTGATTAAAGGATTTCAGAAAGTCAATTGCTTCATAAATATTACTGCCGGTAAAATCTAGATGATTCGATTGAGTTGCGCCGATACCTATAAAAAGATATTTAAAGCCTGCGCGTTCCAGTTTAGAAATAGAAAAATTTGGATAGCTGTTATAAATAAATTTTACTCCGAACTGCTTTACGAACTCTATGTCTTTGTCGATTGCCGACTGAGGCAGCCGGAATGCAGGGATAACATGCTGAACCGTTCCGCCTGCTCTATCTGACTTTTCAAAAACTGTTACGTCGAATCCTGCTTTAGAAAGAAAGTATGCAACGGAAAGGCCTGCAGGGCCTGCGCCTATAACAGCAGCTTTAATTCCTGTTTGCGGATTTGCCGATTTATTATTCGCTTTCGAAAGGTAATCTTCAAGCCCTCTTTCAGCAGCTTCTTTCTTTAGCTCTCTAATCGAAACGGCGCCTTCATAATCAAGGCGGGCGCATTTGGTCATGCATCGGTGGTCGCATATATACCCCGTAATATTCGGCAGGGGATTCTTCAAAGTAATAATTTTGCACGCGCGGCCGTAGTTTTCACTTCTAACAAAGCTTATGTATTCTGATACATCCTGGTGTACCGGGCAGGCCTCTGTACACGGAGATATGTAACAATCGTATTTAGGCAGTGCTTTATTAATTTTCAAAGAACCGGCAGGCCTTTTGTTTTTTTTATATTCAGGATTCACCGAAGCATTCTTTGCGAGTTCTTTGAGCTTTAAGAGATTAATCTTCGCTGGCGCTGCATTGCAATGCAATTCTGTTTTCTCAGCCTCTTCTGCTATTTGGAATAGCCTAAAGTATCCTCCGGGTTTAAGCAGTTCGGTAACCATTGTAACAGGAAAAATTCCTGTTTCCAAAATTTCTTTAACGTTATAAATGGTAGCGCCGCCGGAGTATGAAATATTTATTTCGCCGTTAAGTTCACCCGCTATCCGGTTAGCCAGGTTAATTGTTAATGCAAACAAGGAGCGCCCCGACATGTACATCTGTCCGCCGGGCAGAATCCCTTTTTTGTTATTCACTCCAAGCGTATTGGAAAGCTTAATGCCGAAATCTTTTTTATTGGCTGCTGAGAATTCCTTCAACCGCTTAATTAAAGTAATGGCATCATCAAACTTAAGATCGTGAGAGAAGGAAGACTCGTTCAGCTCTATGTAGCTATATCCTAATCCCGATAAGGTATCTTTAACGTATTCATATCCCAGAAGCGTCGGGTTAAGTTTTATGAATGTGTTAAGCTTCTTAGCTTTAATAAGATATTTCGCTATTGACTCTATCTCGTTTGAGGGGCAGCCGTGCATTGTAGACAGCGTAACGGAATTTGAAATGTTCGGAGAAATGTTTTCTATCAGATTATTAAGCCTGCTGTAAACGGAAGTTGAATTATTCTTGTTTGAAAATATTTTTTCTATTAGCAACCTTGTGCTTCCTTTATTTACGAATGCACACAAGATTTTTTTAAAATTAAAAAATTCCCCCGTTGCGGAAGCGTCTTTCATCTTCTCGATAAAAGAATCCATTGCCGGAGATTTTATCCCCTCAAGTTCATAACCGACGCTAATGTTGAACACGAAGCCTTTGTCATCGCTTGAAAAATTAAACAGCGAATTTAAAAAATGAAGAAGGAACCAGGCTTTTAAATATTCCGAGTAAGATTGTTCCAAAGACAGCTCCTGAGACCACTCAACATTATAGCCTTCGTCCCCGGCATCGATGCACGGCTTATCTATTTTAAGGTTATCCAATTTCTGCACCGTCTTAAGCTCAAAGAATCTTCCCCCGGTTAGATAAGCTGCAGCAATGTTTTGTGCCATCTGGGTATGCGGGCCTGCGGCCGGTCCCACCGGTGTATCCAGAGTTCCGTTAAAGATTTTAAAAGAGTTTTTGCTCTTCTTAAAAAAGAATTTTGAAGAAGGGATTCCGAAAATTGTATTATTATCAGAGTATTCTTTTAAAATCCAGTAAAGAATATTTTGAAAATCAATTGGCCGCAATCTATCCGGCATAAAAGCCCCTTTAACTTATAATCGATGCATGAAGCAAATAGTTTTTATCAAATATATCTTAATCTCTGATAATTAATATAAACTAAGAATTTTAAAAAAGATAATTTTTTATTACTAATTAACATAAATTTTTATAGTTTTGTACAAGTAAAAATAAGAGCCGGAAAAAATACTCAAACGGGGAGTATTTAACCTTAAAGCTTCCCGAAATTTTTTCTAAACATACTGTTGAACAAATATTATTCATTATATCGCGCGGGGAATTATGAATCTTTCTGAAAGGATATTAGACATTGCCGAAGGTTATAAAGATTATACTTCGGCAAACCTATCGGAACTTATCCAGCACAAATCTTTAAGCGGCGGGGAAAAGGCAGTCGCTTTATCAATCAAAAGGATGATGGAAGAGGCAGGCTTTGACGAAGCAAGGATTGACGGCCTTGGAAATGTAATCGGCAGGATTGGAAACGGTAAAAAAATTATTGCTATTGACGGACACATCGACACTGTGGATACCGGCAATATCGCGAACTGGGATTTCAATCCGCTTGGCGGCGAAGTTAAAGACGGCTTTGTACACGGCCGCGGCAGCGTAGACCAGACCGGGGGGCCGGCGGCGTTTATTACGGCAGGGAGAATTTTAAAAGATTTGAACGT
>JAKAJV010000133.1 GCA_021813585.1 Bacteroidota bacterium
CTCCCGATTGATAATTGAGTTCATTTCTTTTTCCAGTTCAGCGCGGTTATTTAGAAGAAGTTCCAGCTCTGCGCTGTCCAGACCGTCATTTAAATTCAACTTCCTTAATAAAGGGTAACCGGAAAAGTCTACATACCCGGAATATTGCCGCAGCGTATTGTAGTTATTAAGCAAATCTATCAGACTCTTTTCTTTCATAAGCATCCATCCGGAAGGAAGCTTTACAGAATTATTCTTCCCCTTAAACAAATCCAGGGCGTTTTTAATCTCCTCTAAAAGATTAATACTGCCTGGAGCGTTTTCGCTCGATGAATAAGCCAGGGAGGTTTCATTCATCCTGCTTTCGAGTTTATTGATATCCGATGCCGTTGAAATAAACTGGGTAAGAAAAGAAGCGACAATAAAAATTAATATCGAGAAAAGAGCGTACCGGACAATAGGACCGGACAATCTGTAAATCAAATGATCGAATATATGCTGTGTATGTTCCGTATTGCTTTTATGGTTTAACTTAATAACAGATTCAACTATAGCGTCTTCATTCGAATCTTTTTCCGGGTCAACAGGCAAAATTGAGTTTATGTTTTTTAAATGAATATAATATGCCTTCATCTCTTCTAGTTCCTTCCTGCACTCGATGCAAGAGGCTATGTGATTTTCGACTTTAGCTTTCTCTGTTGCAGTAAGCTCATCATCTCTTAGATACAAATATTTCTTTATCGATTTACATTTCATTTTATTTCTCATACTTATAAACCTTTTCAAGCATTCCTCGGATATTCCTTCTTGCATAAACCAGGTTGGCTTTAACCGAGCTTTCAGACATTCCGAGTATGTTAGAAACTTCGCTTATGCTAAGTTCCTGAAGATCGCGCAGAACAAATACTATCCTTTGCTTGGGCTTAAGCTGCCGGGATATACTTTCTATTTTATCCGCAAGTTCTTTATTCATTAGAGCTGTTTCAATATTCGAATAATTATCATGAATGCCCTTACCGAGTTTTTCGAGATCGTTCCTCAAAACTTTGTTTCTTCTTTTGTTTGCTTTAAGCTTATCAAAGCAAATGTTGCTTAGTATTCTGAACATCCATGTTGTAAACTTTGCATCACCGTTATAAAGGTAGATATTCTTCCATACCTTTATAAGGCATTCCTGCACAGCATCTTTTGCATCATCCTCGCTGCATAGAATTTTAATAGCTATTGAAAATGCATACGAATAATTACAATCGACAAGTTGTCTGAATGCATGCACATCCCCGGTTTTAATACGGGCTATAATATCTTCATTCGATTCTTTAATTACGTCCGCCTATTATTTCTAATTTAAATCACCTAATTATACGACACAAAAATAAAAAGGTTAAAAGTTTTTAATAAAGAAATTATATAAATTAATAATGGTTAGAAAATAAGACTCGATATTAACTGCGGGTAACGTGTAAACAGGGCAGGCTTGCAGAATGCATATGAAAATATTTTAAATCATAATTAGAATGATATTCATATGAACAGCAAACAAATTATTCCGGTTGAAGTAATAGAAAATAAAATTTTACTGATTCGCGGGCAAAAGGTTATGCTTGACAAAGGGCTTGCACTGCTTTGCGGTATCGAAACCTTTAACTTAAATAAAGCCGTAAAAAGAAATATCGACAGATTTCCCGCAGATTTTATGTTTCAATTAACAAGGGATGAACTTAACAATTTGAAATTCCATTTTGGAATATCAAACAACTTAAAAGGCAAATCCAGAAGAGGTGGAACACGTAAATTGCCTTATGCTTTTACCGAACAGGGAGTTGCAATGTTGTCTTCTGTATTGCATAGCAAAAAAGCAATCCAAGTAAACCTATTAATTATCAGAGCTTTTGTTAGACTTAGAGAAATTTTATCAACACATAAAGAGCTTGCACAAAAACTTAAGGAGCTGGAATTGAGAATCGATTCTCAGGATGAACAAATAACTTCAATATTAGAAGCGATAAAACAACTGTTAACACCATTGCCAGCAAAGAAGATAAAAATGGGCTTTGAGGTAAGAGAGAAAAAAGTTTTGTATAAGAAATTGTAATCAATTTTCTAAATAATTTTTCCAAAATTTCATTAGTTCTTTATTTGTTAAGTTGACGCCAATGCGTTTTCACACCTACATTTCGTAACGTCACTTCGGTGTGCAGGGGCGGGAACGACTTTTCAGAGGGGGCTCTATAATAAAAGGAAAAATATTCTTATTGTTTTTGAAAATAACGCAGAATTATTTGCCGAGAAGTTTAAGCAAACTTTGGAAGAATACGATAAATAAATTACCCGGGTCGATAGTCTCTTTTAACGGGCTTAAGTTCAAGTTGGTTTGATGGAAGATGAAAACCTCAGTGCTGATCGCTTTTACCATCTTCCATCTGCCATATTACATCTTCCATTATCTATTTTTTCGCCGGCATATCGAAGATTTTGTTTTCAACCGGGATGTTTGCCTGTATGCTTGAGAACTTTATATCCTGGTCCCTCTCATAATTTGCAACCTGCATTTCGTACGGGAACAAAACTCCGTTAACATGCCTGTAGTCCTTGTAATCGGTTTTAGTCTGTAAATCGCCGAGAAGTGTCTTATCGTATTGAATCTCGCGAACCAATAGTCCGGTTCTTGTACTGAAATAAAATTTATATCTCCTGATGCTTGAAGAATTACCTTCCACTACATATACGGTATCTTTGCCGATAACCTCAACATCGGAGAATTTAAGACCGGAATAATTTTTTAAGAAGTTTAGCGGCGCATAAAAGTCAGCGTCAAGCTTCAGGTCCTGTATGTCGGGCTCTCCAATCTCCTGTGCACCGCGCGGATTCTTTTCCCACCCGGTCTTTCCGTTGTATCCTCTTTCAAAAGTACCGAAAGGCAGTTTGAACGAGGAGTAGTAATAGTAGGGCGCCTTTTGCAATATAGTTATTTCAAAGCTTCTGTTCCCCATTGCTGCAGTGCCTTCCAGCTTTAGGGATGTAATTTTGTCAAACGCATCCTTACCGCCGACTGCCTGCTGGTATTTTGCAATTATCTCTTCGGAAGTATTCAGGCGGTTCGGAACTTTTATTAATTGGTCGTTTTTTTCTTCGGCTCTTTCTTCCTTCATCATTTCTGCAGTCATTACTGCCGGGATAGTCTTTGGATCGGCGTTTCCCTGATGGCACGTAAAGCAAGTTACCATCTGCTTGCCGTCGAAATTGTTTTTATTTATAGCTTCCACCATTTCAATCATTTTGCGAGCCTTTCTCTTTTCGGGTTTTTGGTCGCTGTCGTTATGTCCACGCACGTGGCAGTTAGAGCAATCAAAGCCGAGCGAAGCCTCAAAGAAATGCATCGTAGGCAGCAACTGGTATGCAGGCATTCCTTTAAGGACTTTTATATTTTTAAAAACTTCTTCAGTAGTTTTTTCACCGCCGCTTTTAGAATCCTTTTGGTTACCGGATTTAAAAGAGCCTTTGTTTTGAAAAGTCCATCCGGCTGAAAGTCCTATTAACACGGCTCCGGAAATAATTAATATAATTCCGCGCAAGAATTTACCTTTGGGCATTAAGATACCTCTTAATTTTTGAATAAGGAATAAATTGAATTTAAATAGTATTGTCCGCTACTAAATAGATTAACAATAGTAAAATTAGAACACTTATTATATTTATGCAATTTGCAAAACAAGCACGGTGATTTTATCCACACTGAAATATCCTTCAATATATTCATGCGGCTGCCGGATTTGAGATTCCATCAGCTGACCGCTGAAAGCTGAAAGCTGACCGCTGACCGCTGATAGCTGAAAGCTGATCGCTTAAGAAAATTACATGAACGGCTACCGGGGTGGACTTCTTTTTAATATATTAAACCAAAACCATTTTATAAATTTAGAGGTATATATGAAGAGGGTAATTTATACTTTTTCAATTTTACTTTTAGTCCTAACCTCAGCTCTTACTGCCCAGCAGGAGAAGACGAGTAAACCGGATGCTTTAATGCTTCGCTTCCCGGATGTAAGCGCCAATAAAATTGTATTTACATATGCCGGGGATATCTGGACAGTGCCGAAGGAAGGCGGGATTGCAGCCAGGCTAAGCACCGCAAAGGGACAGGAATACTTTCCCAAGTTCTCTCCCGACGGCAAGTGGATTGCATTTACCGGGAACTACGACGGCAACATGGACGTGTACATAATGCCCTCTACCGGGGGCGTGCCGCAAAGATTAACACACAATCCATCGGTAGATTTTGTTGTCGATTGGTACCCCGACGGCAAGGATATTCTTTACCGGTCCGGGATGTACAGCCCATCGAACAGATTCAACCGGTTGTTCAAAGAATCAATAAACGGCGGCCTGCCGGAACAGCTGCCGATGAAAATTGCCGAGATAGGCTCGTTCAATTCCGATGCAACCAAGCTTGTTTTTGAAACCAAATCACTGGAGTTCAGAACTTGGAAACGCTACCGGGGCGGCTGGGCAAGCCAGCTATGGATTTACGATCTGAAAAAAAATACCGCCAAACAAATTACATTCAATAAAGCCAGCAGTGCGGTTCCCATGTGGCATAACAATATTATTTATTTCCTTTCTGACAGGGATGAAAATAAAATCGGAAATATTTGGGCGTACGATATAGCCACACAAAAATCCAGAGAGGTTACACATTTTACCGATTACGATGTTAAATGGCCAAGCCTGGGTCCAGAGGATATCGTGTTTGAAAAAGGAGGCGAGGTATTCCTTCTAGACCTTAAAACAGAAAAGGCACACCCTGTAGATATTAAAGTTCCTGCCGACCTTCCGCAGGACAGGCCGCAGCTAAAGAATCTTGTTCAGCTGGTATACAGTTATTCCCTTTCTCCAAGCGGCAAGCGGGCGTTATTCGGTGCGCGCGGCGAATTGCTAACAGTACCCGAGAAACATGGAAGCGTTCAGGATTTGACGAATACTTCGGACGTTGCGGAGAGGTTCCCTTCATGGTCGCCGGACGGAAAGTTTGTAGCTTACTTTTCGGATAAGACAGGTGAGTATGAGCTTTATATCCGTAACGGAGACGGCAGCGGAGAAGAAAAACAAATTACACACGATGGGCATTGCTTTAGATACAATCCGGTCTGGTCGCCGGACAGCAAGTGGATTGCCTTTAGCGATAAGACAGGCAGCATCTATGTGGTAAATGTTGAAGAAGGGAAGCCTAAGCTGGTTGATAAAAACGTATGGGATTTTCACGTTCATTATAACTGGTCGCCAGACAGTAAATGGCTTGCCTATGATAAAGGTGTGAACGAATTGTCCTACGCTATATTTATATACGGCCTGGAAGACGGCAAGACCCATCAGGTAACAACAGGCTATTACAACAGCAACTCTCCCGTTTTTGATCCCACGGGGAAATATCTTTATTATTTTTCGAACGATAATTTTCATCCGGTGTACGGCGATATGGACGCGGCGTGGATTTATCCTAACTCTACAAGCATAGTTGCATTAACACTTCAAAAAGACGAAGCATCACCGCTTGCGCCGCAGAACGATGAGGAAACGGTAAAAGCCGATTCTTCAAAAAAGAAATCGGATGAATCTAAGTTGAAAAAAGACGAGGATAAAAAGGAAAAATCTAAGGAGGAAGTAAAGCCTGTAAAAATTGATTTTGAAAATATCGATCAGCGCACAGTAAAGCTTCCAATTGATAACGGAAATTTTAGTGCGCTTTATGCGGTGGAGGGAAAAGTTTTATATCTGAGAGAGCCTGCTGCAGGAGCCGCCAAGCCGGGCTCGCCTTCAGGCTCGGTTTATTATTACGATCTGAAAGAAAGGGAATCGAAAGAAATTATTTCCGGCGTGAACGGATTCGATGTTTCGGCCGACGGTAAAAAAATAATTTATAAGAGCGGCACAACTTACGGTATAATTGACGCAGCCACAGGTAAGAAAGTCGGCGACGGTAAAATTGAAACTGATAAGATGGAAGCATGGATAAACCCGCGCCAGGAATGGAAAGAGATTTTTAATGACGCGTGGAGAATAGAGAGGGATTATTTTTATGACCCGGGAATGCACGGTGTAAACTGGGAGGGGATAAAGAAGCGTTACGAATCTCTTTTGCCTTATGTAGTCGATCGAAACGATTTGAATTATGTTATAGGCGAAATGATATCGGAGTTAAATTCTTCCCACACTTATGTAAGCGGCGGCGATATGGAACAACCGAAGGCGATAAGCGTTGGTCTGCTCGGCTGCGACTACAAGCTTGATAACGGCTTTTACATGATATCAAAAATCTACAAGGGCGGGCCCTGGGATAACGTGGAAGTCCGCTCCCCGCTTCTAGAGCCAGGCGTTGATGTTAAGGAGGGCGACTATCTTCTTGCCGTGAACGGACAAGCAGTAGATACAAAGAAAGATCCTTGGGCGGCATTCCAGGGTCTGGCCAACGAAGCCGTGATATTAACTGTTAATTCCAAACCTACATTTGAAGGTGCGAGGAAAGTCTTGGTTAAGCCGCTTGCCAGCGAGGCAAGGTTAAGAAATCTTTCATGGATTGAAGCCAATAGAGAAAAGGTTGATAAGGAAACCGGCGGAAGGGCAGGCTATGTTTACGTACCTAATACCGGCACCGAAGGGCAAAGCGAACTGGTGCGGCAGTATACCGCCCAGTATAAAAAGGAAGCGATAATAATTGACGAGCGCTTTAACAGCGGCGGCCAAATACCCGACCGTTTTATTGAGCTGATGAACCGCCCGGTGCTAAGCTATTGGGCAAGAAGGGATTTTTACAGCGGACAGACTCCGTTGATCGCGTGTCCGGGTCCTAAGGTTATGTTGATAAACGGCTGGTCGGGCTCAGGCGGCGATGCTTTTCCCTATTACTTCAGGGAAGAGAAAGTCGGGAAACTAATCGGTGAAAGAACCTGGGGCGGACTTATCGGATACGGCGATAACCCCCAGCCTATAGACGGCGGCTTCCTTTCCGCGCCTAGCTTCGGGATATGGGATACGACCGGGCATTGGACGGTTGAAGGATACGGCGTTGACCCCGATTATGAAGTTACTGATAACCCGGCTGAATTGGCTAAAGGGAATGACCAGCAGCTGGAAAAAGCGATTGAGGTAATTAAGGAAGAGCTGAAGGAAAATCCACCGAAGGATTTGCACAAGCCGCCTTACCCGGATAAATCAAAATAATTTGCCGGTGTTTGTCGGGAAATTTTATGAGAGTAAGATGCGGAATTGAATTCCTATTTTCGTTTATCTTTTATCCGGGAGAAATTTCGGAAAGCAAATGAAGGCGAAAAGGAAATAAAGATGTAGAAAAGGAATCGGCATAATGATGAAGATTAGAAAGATAACCGATCCTTTTCTACAGCCGCATACAGCCGGTTATAAAACCGGCAGCACATCTCTCTCTGCCTAGAAATTATTTTTCTATAGACCTAAAATATTCGAGCACAGAACGGGCGTCGTCCTTTGTCAACTGTTGATCCGGCATGATGACTTTGTATTCGTCTACCAGCTTAATTAAAAGAGGGTCTTTCTTCTGCATCTCCGTAGTGTTCAAAAGATAATTCATTATAAACTCGGGCGTATTCTTCTTTGTTATGTTCCTTAGCGGAGGACCTACAAGTCTGCTGTCCAACTGATGACACGCTACGCATTTTGTATTGAAGATATTCTCGCCTTTTTCAGCAAGCTTTTTATCGATTGGTCCAAGCTCAACATTTGTAACCGGGCCTATGCCTTTGTCATCCGGATACTGATATTTTGATTGAGCAGGTGCCTGAGCTGGCTGCTGCGGCTGTGTTGTTGTTGTGCTGGCTTGTGCATTGCGGGGAGCTTCGGAGGTATCCGGTAACGGCTGTTTATCGTGCTCAAATTTTTTATTTGAACATGCCAAATTCATCAGTGATAGTGCAGCAATTATTAAAATCAAAAATTTAAGCTTCATTCTTTCCTCCCGGTTCACCTTTAGGACAACGCAGTGCCGTTATTTCCTTGGTTAATATAAAATGAATAAACGATCATAGAAATTTTAATTTAGGATTTCAATATTAAGTATTTCAGCTAATGCAGGCAAGAATTTGAATTTGCTTTTAAGCCTAATGTGAGGTTACTCAATCAGCAAGTAAATGCTATCCGGCCTGTAAAGAATTTTTCTTTACGGCAGCCGTTTGAATATGGCCGGATAAAAAGAGGATAATATTTTCCTATAGTTTTAATAAATATTTTTCAAAGTCCTTAACAAAAAAACGTTTCCCTTTTTGGAAAATACTATGGCCTTCTTTCTCTAGCAAGTCCATTTGCTTTTGAATGCCGCCCGGGTATTTGGGATTTAGCTCTCCTTGGGATTTCAGAGTCCGCCAGTAGGGAGTAATCCTTTTCTTTCCCTCTTTCCGCATTTCATCGGCGGCATTCGCAGATATCCACGCGAATATGCCCGTGGTAATCGGGCAGCCGATAGTTGCATTATATCTTTTTGCAACCGCATCCCTAATTTCGTTTATGGTTAATAGTTTTCCCTTCGGTACTTTTTTCATCAGCGAGTCTACATCCTTAGGTGCAGGAATGGCGCAAGTACCTGCGCCCCATCTTTTACTCAAGCTTTCCGAAATAGTTACCACTTTCGGAAGATCTTTGCTGTCGGCGAGCTTTTCCCGCCATGATTTTTTCTTTGCCATAATTACCCCGCTTAATTATTAACTCACCTTACGCAGGAATACATTTTGATGTCCGCATTGTCATTCCCACGAAAGTGGGAATCCATTTTTTATCATATTTTCGCATCTTGGATACCCGCTTTCGCGGGTATGACAGTCAAGCTTTATAATTTTGCGTAAGGTGAGTTATTAAATAGAAAAATTTTATTTCTTAATAATAACCAGGCAACTTCCAACCGGCCTTTCACCGGTCTTATCGGAAGGATGATTTACAACCTTCCCGTCAATCACCATTGTTGTAGAGCCTCCGCCGTCCAGATTCAATCCCTGATAGACGCCGTGCCGAAGCATTAGATCGGCAAACTCCTTAAGCGACATACCGGAGCTTGATTCCTGCCTGCCGTCAACGGTAAACAGGAACAATTTAGTGCTGTCTTTAGAAATCCCTATACCGGTACGCGGATGCTGGGTAACGGTAAAAGAAGTTTTCATCCCGTCAAGCGTGTCCGATTCGGCGGCTAAATTTTTTCCGTCTTTAACAATGCGGGGTATCCCCCCGGTCAGCATAAAAATATTACCGCAGTTAGGCACAAGGTTTAATAAAACCTTAAGCGTATCGTCCTTGGTAATTTTTTCTTCAAGCAGCCGCGCCTCATCGTTATTTGAGGAAAGAACAAATCCGTTTGCCGGAACCGGAGTTTCTCCGCCGTAGTTGAATTTGCCGCCAGGAACAAATAATAGAGTATCGCCTTTAGTGCCGGCAGGCTTTAGCCCGGCTTCAAACGAATTCCAGTCCTTATGAATCATTGGCGTTTCATTACCCTGGTAAGAATTATAGAGAGTTATTTTTGAGCTGTCTGTCCTGGAATTAATCCTATCAATTGCAGCCGAGGAGCCGTCCTTAAAAAATATCTTCCCTTTAAAATCAAACCTTTCAATAAGCGGTTTATCGTTGCGAGTTAATGCGAACTGCGAGAAGATGCGGTTCTGTCTTACGTCGCTATGGCCTGAGACTGCCTTTACGAATGTGCCGTTAGAAATCATGTTGTTAACTATCTCGCCGTCCGGTTCCCAAAAGTCGGCATTAACTGCGGCAATAACATTTATACCCCTGCTGTTTAATCTGGCAGATAAACTGCTTGTGGCTTCTTTTGATGCCAGCATATTATTTGCCTTAACCGCATCAATAAGGTAAGTTTTGTTTTTTAAATCTACAGATAAAATGTTTATTACTAGTCTGTCCTTTTTGTTTATTATCTTTTCGTAAACTATACCGGGATAAATTTCCTTTGTGTCTTTCTCCTGGCCGAATAAGTCTAACGAATTTGTTATGATGAGAATTAGTGCCGCAGTAATTATCTTTAAGAAAGGATTATTCATTGTTCTGTCCAAAAAATTAAAGTTGAAGATTCACAGTTCTAAACTAAGAAAAAATCGGCAGAAAGGCCGTAAAAATTTTTTTTCGAATTTTGAGATGAAATTTTTATATATTTTAATTAACGAATGAGTGTAAAATCCGGGATGTACGGCAAAGTCTTTAAACAATTAAAAATAGGGTTATCCCTCTTATTATTTACTATTATCACCGGCATAGCAGGCTACATGATAATAGAAGGCTGGGATTTTATAGATTCATTTTACATGACCATTATTACCATTACCACAACAGGCTTTAAAGAAGTACACACACTGAACGATGCGGGCAAGCTTTTTACTCTTTTAATTATATTCATGGGTATGGGTTCGATTGCATATATTACCGGCAGATCGTTCCAGATAATTTTCGAAAGTCAAATTTTCAGGAGGCGGAGGATGAGCAAAAAGGTGGAAGAAATGAATGACCACTATATTGTTTGCGGCTACGGCAGGATGGGCAAGTATATTTGCGAGGAACTAAATACCGCTAATGCCCAGTTCCTGGTTATTGAAAATAACCCGGCAAAGATAGAAAGACTGATTGAGCTTGGCTATGTTTTTGTTAATGGCGACTCTACGAGCGATACTGTTTTACTGCAGGCCGGAGTAAAGCGTGCAAAAGGACTGGTGGCGGTTCTATCCAACGATGCCGAAAACGTGTTTGCCACTCTTTCGGCAAAGGTTCTTAATCCGAAAATTTTCGTCGTTTCCAGAGCGGTTGAAGAGGAGACCGAATCCAAATTAACTAAAGCAGGCGCAGACCGCGTGGTAAAGCCTTACGAAGCTGGAGGAACCTGGATGGCGTCGCTTTTATTAAGGCCTGCTGTAATCGATTTTATTGATGTGGTTGCCCGCGAAAACAATGTCGACCTTAATATTGAGGAGTTCCTTGTTAATGAAAAGTCGCCACTGGTAAATAAGACCCTGGCCGAATCACCGATAAGAAAGGACTTGAATGTTATTATCGTATCGATTCAAAAACCTGACGGTAAGTTCATTTACAATCCGGGGTCTTCCACTAAGATAGGAACAGGCGATAAGCTAGTTGCATTGGGAGAGGAAATAAATTTGAAGAACCTAAAAAATATGTGTACCGGCTAATTAAGAAATTCTGTAAATAAAAAAATCATTCCCCCTTATTCTTACTCTTGAACTTGAACTTGAACTTACTCTTTCTCTTGAACTTGAACTTACTCTTTCTCTAATTATAATTATCAGCGCCGGAAGTTGTTTGGATATTTAACTCCGGCGCATTCATAATCGGGTTACTGCTTTCTTTTAAAAGAAAAATTTAGTAATGCTAGAATTACCGCCAGCCCCAGAAGCACAGATGCGATGATTATAAAATATTGTTCCGGGCTAAAGGACGTTACTTTAATCTGCGCCCTGTTAACTCCATTAAGATTTAGAATGTATGCTTCTATGTTTGCGATTTGCTGCTGCGTTAATGTATATGAATCACCGTAATCAAACATGCGTAAAGCCGGAGAGCTGCCAGACGGCACTGAACCGTGCTGAATATATTTATCGATGTTCTCTGCGAAGGTTTGGGGATTTTTGCTGAAAAGTTTTTTCTCAACCGGTTGAAGCGCCGGAACCATTCCGCCGTCTGAGCCGGGATTTGAAACCCCGCCTTTGCCGTTTACGCCATGGCACGATTCGCAGTCCTGCTGAAATAATAATGCGCCGTGCGCAACGTTGCCTACCATGTCTGAAGCAGAGCCGGGCGTATCAAAATTTTTAGAATTATTATTTTCTGCTTTATTGGTGTCGCTAACAGGCGAAGCTTCGCTGCCTGCTTTAGAGACTTGAGTAGACGCGGACGGTGCTGCGGCAGAATTTGTGCCTGCCGGGTGTTCGCTTAAGAGAAAATCTGCAAGCTGATTTAATTGAGCGTCGCTTAACATAGAGAATGAGGGCATAATGGATTGGGGATTATGTTTCTTTGAATCTTTTAGTTGATCTATAACCCAGTCTTTTGTCCGGCCCCTGCTAGATTCGTTTGTTAAATCGGGCCCTATTTTACCGCCGCTCCCGCTCATTGTATGGCAGGCAGTACATCCGTAAGTTCCGAATAAATCTTTTCCCTTTAAAGCTGAAGCCGACATGACAGCAATTTTCTTTAATGGCTGCTGCGGTTTTGTTTGAGCGATATTTCCCTTGCTGTTGTAACCGGTTATTGTTAATGTAAGTAGCAGTACCACGAAAACAAATCCGCCCAGCATAATAGCCCGCCGCTTAAATGGATTTCGTTCGGAGCCCCGGTCTAAGAAAGGAAGAACGACAAAAAGTAAAATAACAATAGCCGGAATTCCCACGGTGCCTATCACTTCCAGTGTGCCGGGGAAAAACTTAAGCGCCTGGTATAAGAACAGAAAATTCCATTCGGGTTTTGGGGTGAATGTTGTATCCAGTGGATCGGCTGGACCGGTAAAAGGAGGGGGAGCGAATGCAGACAGAGTAACCAGTAGCAGAAACAAAAGAGTTATAACAATAACATCCTTGCTTACTTGTTCCGGCCAGAAGTCACCCTTAATTTTTCTTTTATCTTCATCCCACGGTCCTACGCTTCCGAATTTTCTGAACGCGATCATATGAGCGGCAATCATAATTAGAGCCACTCCGGGAATTATCGCTGCGTGCAGGATAAAGAATCTTGAAAGAGTCAGCTGGCCCATCATCTTACCGCCGATAAGCAAATATTTAATGCCGTTGCCTATGAACGGAACCGTACCAGCAATGCTGGTTCCGACTTCCGCAGCCCAATATCCTCTTTCATCCCACGGCAGCGCGGCCCCGGTAAAGCTCATGCCCACGGTTAAGAGCAGAAGAACAATTCCGAACAGCCAGGTCATCTCGCGCGGCTTTTTATACGCCCCCCAAATAAATACTCTTAGCATATGCAAGCCTACAAGCACCACCATTGCGCTGGCGCCCCAGTAATGCAATCCGTGAATAAGCCAGCCGTACGGTACAAAGAGTCGTAGAAAAGTGAGGCTGTCATAGGCGTGGTCAACTGTTGGCACGTAATAAAATAACTGCCATATTCCCGTTACAATTTGAAGTATAAAAACAAATAAAGTAGCGCTGCCAAGAGTAAAGAAGAAACTTGCGCCGCCTGGAATTTCTTCATCGAGCCCAAGCTGAAGCATTTTTGATAAAGGTATTCTATCGTTTACCCATTTCCAGATTTTAGTTGTCATTATTGTTTCCTATATAATTTCTTTATTTGAAATACCCGGCTTAAATCTTTCCCAGAGTACATACAGGTAGTTGTTTTTCGTCTTTGTAGGCAAAGTATCCAGCGGTCTGGGTGCGGGGCCCGAAATAACATTCCCGTTCTTATCGAAAACGCTGTGGTGACACGGACATACAAATAATTTTTGATCTTCCCGCCATTGGTACCTGCAGCCCAGGTGCGTACATATGGGAGAGAAAACCGTTGCTTCCCCTTCCGGGTTTTTTATAGCCCAAACATTTTCCGGCTGAATGTTCTTTATAAATGCATCTTCTTCAGTCATTACAAACGGTAAGTTTACCGGCTGGTCGTTAGGTATTGAACTAACCGAGGTAAGCTTAGAAAAGATTCGCTGCTTTTTCTTTTTAATTGTACCAACTATAGATTCAAACATAGGGATGCCTAAAGTAACTACGATAAAGCCTGCAAATACTCCGCTAAGTAATTTAAAAAAATTCCGCCTGGATAGTTTTTTCCCCGTCTCCGGGATGGGATTTTCAGTATACATATGAATTTCCTTATGATAGCAAGAATAAAAAGCAGCGGCAATTTTTTATTTTTTTGAAAGCTGGAATTCTCATTCATCCGGAAGGAATTTTTCCCTACATGAGAAAGGTTCTAAGGCGAGTTTTTTATTCATATTAAAAAAAGCTGCTCTCGAAAAATCCTTGAGTCTTCACATTACCGATACACTTATAATCCGAATCCGTTTTCATAGAAAGTAAAAAAGGCCTGCCGATTATTCACTTGAATATTAACAAAAAGTTAAAAAGGATTGACCCTGACGGGCCAATCCCAACAAATTAATTTACTTCCCTTTTATATTGGCTCTTAGGTATTCCAAAACTGCACGAGCTTGTTTTTCATTCAAGTTCTGCTCAGGCATAACCACACCGTTATATTCCTTGATTAATTTCTTTAACTCAGGTTCTTTCTTCTGCATCTCCGTAGTATTTAAAAGATAATTCATCAAGAATACGGCATTGGTCTTTTTTACAATGGGAGTTAAAGCGGGCCCAACCAATTTAGTGTCCAGCCTATGGCATGCGAAACATTTGCTGTTAAATATATTCTTGCCTTCTTTTACCATTGCTTCATTTATTGGGCCCAACTTTATTTCCTTAACCGGACCGAAACCTATATTTTCTTTCTTTTCGATCACTTTTTTTTCAACAACTTTCTTCTGTACTTTCGATGAGTCCTGCATTATTCTGTGGTTAAAAGCCAAATTTACTGATCCGGATAATTGACCTGCATAACCGTATTCGAACGCAAAAAATGCAAACACAAACAAACCGAGCAAACTTATTTTTACTTTCATTCTAATCTCCTTAAGAATTTATTTTTAGTTTTATTTAATTACTTAATTCACCTTACGCAGGAATACATTTTGATATCCGCATTGTCATTCCCACGAAAGTGGGAATCCATTTTTTATCATATTTTCGCATCTTGGATACCCGCTTTCGCGGGTATGACACTCAAGCTTTATAATTTTGCGTAACATGAGTTACTTAAAATACTACCCAGCCTACAACATAAAGCGTATTATTATCGGAGGCATTTCTGCCGGAGCCGTCATAATTGGAACTGGCTCCGTTAAATTTATTATATGCAACATACTGAACCGAGAACTGCGTATTCAGCCAAGGCAAGTATGTTATCTGAGCAGTTAATCCGCTGCTATTCGGGGATGAAGTATTATAGCCATCTACAGGATTGGCAGTATAAAGGATTACATCGTTATCTCCGCTTGTTGCAAAATATCCTAGTGTAAACGCTACTCCAACCGGAAGATTGTAGCTTGCATCAGCCTTAAAGGAGTTAAGGCTAATCGACGGATTTGCGGAGCCTCCTAATGCATAAGTGGCGTCGAGGTTCTGTTTCTCCGTAATATAGCTGGAGTGTGCTATTAAAGTACCGCTGTCAAAATTCTTTTCGTATTGAGCATCGAAACCAATATCTGTGTATTTGTCGGTGCTGTTGCCGCCTATACCTAAGGGATAAAATTGGGAAGCCATGCCAAATGTTCCTATCTCTAAGTAGTCGGTTTCCCATTGTTCCTGAAGCGCTAATCTCCAGTAAGGTGAATAACCTGCAAGAGTCATGGTTGAATCGGCTGTTGTTTCAGGAATAGGCCCGCCTTGTTTTGTAACATGATATAAACTGAATTCACCATAGATTAAATTGTTGTATAAAGCGTAAGCACCCAGGCCGGAAACAAGTCCGCCAAGATTTCCGATTATAGGACCGGCACCTGGAGTTGGAGCTACCGCCGAGGAAGCATACGGAAATCCCCATGCAGGCGTGGTGTTCCAAACGTCCTGAACTGTAGGATTGTTATTTAAAGTCAATCCATATAAAAGGTCGTTTGAAAAAAGCGTTGTATGGTCGGCAAATCTTAAATCGGTATTGTCGAGCCCAAATGTTCCCGACTGGTCGTCGTAAGTTACTTGAATGAATGACCCGAAATTGGGTGAGATAGCCCCGGCAATAAATAAACTGAATTGCTGCGGGAATTCGGTTACATCGTTTGCAGTACCGGGTACTGTCTTTGCAATTCTGTTATGCGATCCCTGAATCATTGCCGATATAGGAAGCATAGAGAGCAATTTTAAATTTGTACTCTCTTCTTTATAAGTTGATTGAATGGTAGCAATGCCTGTCATGGTATAGCCATTCAATTTAAACAGTCTTCCAAATGGAGTTAATTCCGGATAAACATAATGGCAAGCGCTGCAAGGCAAATTTGTCTGACGGGCAAAGCTTGGAATGGGGAAAGAAACACTACTAAATGAAATGATAAAAATTCCCAGGAAAATTGAAATGATTTTTAAGTTTAGTATTTTAGCAGACATTAGAGAACCTCCGATAAATATTTAAAAATAATTAATACATTTAGTCTCGGGTCGAGACATTTTTTATTAATGGTTTTGTTCTTTTCTTTAAACTTTACCAAAAAATAAAAGATTTGTCGTCGGCTTTGTCACTAGGACATATCCTAAATGATAAATGACAAAAGATAGAAAGGTATAACTAATTTCCGCAGCACGAAAGAATCTTTTTCTAACTCCCTTTTAGCACCAATTATAATTGCTCTTTCTTTCCGCATTTGTTCCCCTTTGAATTAAATAAGCGAACAAGCAGAAATAAAACCAACCAATATATTTTATTTGCCCGGCAAATTATAAGTAACTATAACAAATGCTTAAGGCGAATTAGTAATCCTTCTATAATGTCTTCTTTATCTAAGCCTATTTCTAAGACATTAATTTGCAATTGTCACCACAACAATTGTTCCAACATTATTTGTTCGCTAATAAATAATAATAAAAATAATTAGTCAATCCTTTTCTTTTTAACGGGAATGATAATGACTAAGCTTTTCAGATTCGGGAATAAGGGGGATTAAATTATGTGTTAAAAATGATGGAGAAACCGGAGTTGTTAAAAAAATCCCTCTCGCCACAGTTAAATTTAAGCTAACTGTAGAAGAGGGATTCAAATTTTATCTTTTATTAATAAGATGGAAAATCCATTAAAGTAATCTTAAATATTAAAAATAAATTACCAGATTTTTACCAACTTATCTTCCGGCTGCCTCATGGGATCGCCCGGCTTAACATTAAACGCTTTCCAGAAGGCAGGAGTATTGCTTAATGGGCCATCCACTCTATAATGCTCGGGCGAATGAGGATCGATTTTAACACGTAGCCTTAATCTTTCCGGCCTGTTTTTTATTTTCCAGATGTTGGCAAACGAAAGGAAGAATCTTTGGGCCGGAGTAAATCCGTCAATTTTTTTGCCTTCCTTATATTCTTTTGTCTTCATAAACGCATCGAAAGAGATATTTATTCCTCCCAGGTCCGCAATATTCTCGCCTTCGGTTAGTTTACCGTTTATATGAAGAGTATCGACTGCAATATAGCTATCAAATTGATTAATAATTCTCTCAGCTCTATTATCGAATTTTTCTTCATCCTGCTTTGTCCACCAGTCTTTCATATTTCCCTGAGCGTCGTACTGCCTGCCTTCGTCATCAAAGCCGTGTGTCATTTCATGGCCGATTACGGCTCCAATGCCGCCGTAGTTAATTGCGTCATCGGCTTTAGGATCGAAGAACGGAGGCTGCAAAATTCCTGCGGGAAATACTATTTCGTTATTTTGAGGATTGTAATAAGCGTTAACGGTCTGCGGAGTCATACCCCATTCGGTCTTATCTACAGGCTTGCTAATTTTTGCAATATCTTTTTTGGTATTAAAAATTGATGCGCTTAAAACGTTGCCGAAATAGGAGTCCTTATTTATAACAAGACCCTTATAGCTTTTCCATTTATCCGGATAACCTATTTTTACCGTGAAGGCGGCAAGTTTTTTAAGTGCTTCCTTTTTGGTTGCAGGGCTCATCCATTCCAGGTTTTGTATCCTGTTTTTTAGGGAAGCCATTAAGTTGTGCACTAAATCCAATGCGCGCTTTTTAGCGTATGGAGGAAAATATTTTTTAACAAATAATTTTCCCAGTTCCATCCCGATGGAGCCGTTGATAGTACCGAGAACGCGCTTCCATCTCGGCTGCATTTCTTTAATGCCGTTAAGCATCCTGCCGTAAAAATTAAAATTGGCTTCTACAAAAGGATCGCTTAAATACGGGCTTGCCGAGCGAATAATGTTCCATTTTAAATATTCCTTTAAAGTTGATAGAGGAGTAGATTTTATAACTTTGCTTATCTCCTTAAAGAATTCGGGTTGTGCAACATTAATATCCCCGGGATTAGAAACGTCCATAAGGCTAAAATAATTGTTCCATTCAAAGTCGGGGGAGAGATTGATGAGTTCCTTAACCGTCATTTTATTATATATTTTCTTCGGATCGCGCTCTTCTGTTCTAGACATAGAAGCTTTAGCTAGCTGAGTCTCGAGTGCGATAATATCTTCGGCATTTTTTGCGGCTTGCTCGGAATTCAATCCGGTAAGCATAAAAGATTTTTCGATAAGCGCCTTGTAGCTGTTTCGGATAGCAATAGTGTTGCTGTCGCTCTTTAGGTAGTAATCTCTGTCAGGCATTCCTAAGCCGCTCTGGTATAGTTGAGCAATGTTCATTTTGCTGTTCTTTGCATCTGCACCGGAACCAAATGAAAAAAGCGGATTGGAATAGCCAAGTTGAACCTTAACCAGCTCGTGATAAAAATCTTTAAGAGAATTTACGGCATTAATATCATCCAGGTCCTTTTGAATCGGTTTGTATCCGTCCTCTTCAATTTTAGCCGAATCCATACCAGTAAGATAAAAATCACCGACCAGCTGCTCACTGCTGCCTTTTTTCTCATGCCGGTTTTTTTCAACTTCAGACAAGATGTTTTTTAACTTTGTAAGATTTTCGTCGCCTAAAATAAAGAACGAACCCCAGCCGGAATAAGCAGCCGGTATTTGAGTGTGTTTAAGCCAATTGCCGTTCGCATATTCAAAAAAGTCGACTGCCGGACTTACGGTTGTGTCCATATCGCTTTTAACTATTTCTTTAGCTTCCTGGCCTAAGGAAAAATTTGTTGCCCCTGCGAAGAAAATTAATCCGCAGATGAGAGGGAAGAGTTTAAGGATTTTTTGTTTCATGCTTACACCTAACTTTTTTTTGTAATGAAAAATTGAATCTAACCGGATCGGTTGGAATTCTTTGAAATTTCAAAAATATATAAATCCGGTGAAATTACTAACAAAAAAATGAAGAATGGCTTAATAAATATTTTTGTTTAGGTGTGGCATGAATAAGGTTGTAATTCCGCCCGGCACCGCTGCCGGGGCGCATTATCACCTGGGTTTTGAAACAGCAATCTATCTTATCCGGGGAAGCGCAGTTTTGTATAATCCTAAACTTGATTAAAATTTTATTGAGGAGACTATACTCTCCGCAAAAAATTAATTAATGCAAGAATTAGAGATCAATGATTTTTTAGTGCCCGATTTCCTACAGCATTGACTGGTAAGAGAAATCCATAACCTTGGGCTTAACAAGTCTTTCGTAATCTTTATAAGACATCTTAAATAATTCTGAGTGCGAGCATGCATTAAAAGCAATTTCGTCATTTTTGGTTAAGCTTTTGGCAACATAAACATCAAGTCCGTATAAATTACCGAACGGGGGCATTGCACCCACTTCACAATCGGGGAACTTATCGATGAATTCCTGTTCATATGCAAGCCTAATGTTCTCGCCGGAAATTGCAGATTTCAGGAGATCGAAATCAACCTTATCTGATGCGGGCAGCACGGCCATTGCCATTTTGCCGTCTATCTTAATTAAAACGGATTTGGCTAGCTCTTTACCAGGGATGTGTGCCGATGCGGCGATTTCCTGGGCGGTGTATGCAGATGAATGGCTTATAGTAACGTACTTTATTCCGTTGCTGTCTAGGTATTCTCTTAGCTTTTTAATAGGCATATTATCCTCCTTTTATTTAATTTGATTTTTTGTTGACATGTGTAAAAATCTTTATCTCTTAATAAAGAGGCAGCTTAATAAAGATAAAATAGCGTAGTCCAATCTTCCGGATAATATTATAAGAAATTTCTACGCTCTAAAAATTTTATGGCCGCCGGTTAATAATTATAGGCTAATAGCTATTAACCTACTATTCCAATTCTTTTGTTAATTCTAGAAATCGTTTGTATGGAATGGCAACTAAGCTTTCCGCCTGCAAAGCCCCGTCTAGCATAGAAATCATCGAGACTTTTGCAGCAGTATCTTCGTCCGGTGCTTCATATATATCGAGAAAATCGTACGGGCCCAGAAGAGCATAATGCGAAATAAATTTTACTTCCGGGCATTTCTTCTTTACATGATCGAGCCAGGACCTGCCGAGCTTGGCTCTGTCTTTAAGCTGTTTGGAAATATCAGGTGTCAGCTTCGTCATTAAAATAAATGTTTTCATGGCTCACCCCTCTGTATGGATTTTTATAAATTGTTTTTAACCAACTAAGGTTTTTTAACCATACATCTTAAGCCGCGGAAATTAGTAGAAATGGTTTAAGGTGTTTTTCTTTTATTAAGATTTTAACCTTTTATAATATACATTTATACTTTTTAAAATTCAAAACAAAATGTTAAACCTCTAGTAAGCTAAAGATCAAGATCAAGTTCAAGATCAAGTTCAAGATCAAGCTTGCCTGCTGCAAGCAGGTTCAAGAAAGACAGATGAAATATCTTAACACAAGAGATCCCGAAGGGATAACAATGTGACTAAAATTTAAACGGCAATAATATAGTTTGGCTGTAAAATTTTTTTTTGTATAGACAGATTAAACATACCTGCAATTTTTCCGTTCAAAGATATTTCGTAATTTTTGTGTACAAATAAAACCGTTTATGTAGCTATATGCCCGCTATTAGAAAAGCAGGCTATAGAGACTGTGAAAGCGGTAATTTTGAGATATAAATTTGTGCCCACAAGGCATTGTTCTTTATTCTCCAAACCCCAAATAAAAATAGGTGATATTATGAAAACTGTAAAAATTCTAACTCTTGTTTTGTTCCTCATTTTGTCCTTTTCAACTTTCGCCGCCAATAATCCTTACAAGGAAGATAAAAGCGATATCGAGCAAGCTGTAACAACGTTTGTAAAGAGCATTGATAATAGGAAAGCAGATGATTTATCAAAAACTCTTCTATCAAACAGTTCTATAATTATTGTAAACAGCATTACAAATAAAATTGATAATTATACCGGCCAGCAGATGATAGACCTGGTTAAGAACGGCCAGCAAGGCGGATGGACGAGAAATGTAACCGTTAATTCTGTTGATACCGACGGTAACACTGCAATGGCTAAAGTGGATATAACCGATTCCAGACTTAAACAATCGGGCTTCTTTACACTTGTTAAAGATAACGGAGTTTGGAAGGTGGCCAGCGAAGTAGCAACACTCGGCTTAAATAAGTAATTAGATTATTATATCTATAATCCGCCGGTGCGCTCATTTATTTATATTTGACGCACCGGCTTTTTTTTAATAATTTCAAATGAAAAAATAAATGATTTATATTTTTGCCGAATTCCTTTTTATAGATCTTTTGCTGATTCATGTATTTTCTCTTATAGTTCATGATTATGTCGATCTATATCCTTTAAATGATATTGAGAACATCAGAATAAATTCTGCCCCTTTGAAAAGATTTTTCCGGACCATGGTATATTCTGTACCAGCGATAGCTGCATTGATAGTTGCGGTTATCTATTTCGGTGAGTTAAAACCTTTTGGCGTACGAATCTTTATGTCCGTTTATTTCTCAGCATGGATTATTTTTGTTATCATTAACTGGTACAAACCGTATCTGTTCGGAGCCGGCGAAGAAGAAAAATTAAAATACATGAATAAGTTCGGCAGAACGCACCAGATTCTGCCTCAAATAAACGATAATCCCCGGCCGAATACATTGCACGTGGTTTTACACATTTTATTCTTTATTAATTTCTTGTTGATGATTGTATGCGGGTACAATCCTTTTAGACCTTTTTAATATAAATAAAAAGTTAGTTGATTGTTTCTCCTGCTGCTTCTTTTAAGGAGAACATATTTATAACGTTTTCATATGAAACTCTCAGTTGCAGAAGCTCTGCTGCGGATAAAGAAGTTTCGGCATCAATCAGGTCTAGGTTAGTTATTACGCCTGCCTTGTATTGAAGCTCGGCCCTTGATACTGCTTGCTTGGCCTGATTAACCTGAATGGCCGAGGTCTTAATTTTTAACCTGCTTGCATTCAAATTAGCCGCAGCCTGTTCAACTTCCGCCTTTATGCTGCGCTCAAGTTCCAGAATTTTGGCTGAAGATGTTTTTATGTTAGCTTCGGCTTCTTCAATTTTTGCATCCTTCAAGTTTCCGTTGAAGATAGGGAGAGAAGCGTTTATTCCGGCAGCCCAATTTCCTCTTAGTACATCCAGGTTAGGCTCGAATCCGTTTTTGAATCCGTAGGTTGCCATAACGCTTAAGGAAGGTTTATCTTCCAGCGATGCGATATGCTTGCTTAGTACTGCGCTGTTTTCGGCATCCTGCGCAAGCTTCATTTCCGGCCGCTTGCTTAAGGCTTCGCTAATAAGAGAATCTAAGCTTACTCCGGAGGAATCCATCTCGAGAACTCCGGTAATATTTAGTTCTTTGTTCGAAGGCCAGCCTAACAGGCTCTTCAAGTAAATTTTTTCTTTAGCCAGCGCATTCTGGATGTCTATTTTTTCATTCTCTGCGGAAGCAACTCTTACCTCAGTCGTCAATATATCGAAGTCTGTAGCCGAACCGCTCTGGACTTTCTTCCTGGTTATTTCGATGTGCTGTTTTAATGTGTTTATCTGTTCATCTTTTACTTCGATGCTTTTCTCCAGGAAAAGCGCAGCATAAAAAGCGCCGATAGTTTGATAAGTAAGATTATTCTTTATCAATTTTATTTTGTCTTGAGAAGAAAGTTTATACGATTCGGTAAGGTTAACCAAAGCGTCTCGTCTGCCGAAGTCGTACAATAATTCCGATGCTGACACGTGGGCATCGTAGTTATTATCCGGTGCAAGGGTAAATCCAAGTCCGCCGAATTGAATAGTAGGAATGGGACCGATCCTTACGTAAGATGCATCTCCGGTTACATTCGGATAATAAAAACTTTTCTGCTGTTTAACCTTAGCCGCCGCAGCATCTACCTGATGTAAGGCCTCCTGCAAAAGAGGCTGGTTAGTTAGGGCCAGCTTTATTGCTTCGTTTAATAAGAGTGAATCGCTTTTAGCCTGCTGCGCGTTAATGTTAGTTGCTATAAATAAAAATATAATTATAAAAATCCACTTAAGATAAAATTTCATTATTTCACCACTATTTGATGTTGTACATAAGACTTGGTATACCAAATAAATTTTTTAATTTGAATTATTCAATCGAAGCAATTTTTTCGCCTTTGCCTTTTTTCTTTTTGTAGCGTAAAAACAAAATAGGTACAATACAAAGGATAGTAATAAGTGCCGCTATAAAAAAGTCGTCATCCACTGCCGCTACGAATGCCTGAAGGTTTAAGTTATAAACCAGCAGTGCATCGGCTCTTAATGCGGAAAGGGCTTTGGTGCCGCCGGCTGTTTGCTGGGCAAACCATGCCAAACCGTTTGCAATGTTTTTTGTAACGGGCGAATATTGATTTATTGCCTGGCCGTAAATTGTTGTATGGAAAATCGTCCTGTCTGTTAGGAGAGTACCCATAATAGCCACGCCGAAGCTTCCGCCTATTTGCCTAAGGACATTGTATAGACCCGAAGCCTGCGCCATACGTTCGCGGGGAATACCGGAGAGAGCAATTGTACTTAACGGAGTAAATATCCAGCCCATTCCCAGGCCCCTTAAATAAAGGGAAACCATAATTGATGAAGTTTCCGAAAAAAGGGAAAGGTAATGATTAACAAAGAGACTGGCAGCCAAGAGTATAATTCCTATTGCAGCCGGAATTTTCGGATTAACTTTGTCTGCCAAGTTGCCTGCAATTGGAGACATTAAAGCCTGCAGAAATCCTATCGGCAAAAACAGAGAGCCCGCCTGAAATGCCGTGTATCCCAAACCATTCTGTAAATAAAGAGGCAATAAGAAAGTGCTTCCGAACATTCCCATGCCAAAAATAAACAGAACCACATTAGCCATCGCAAAGTTAAAATTTTTCAGTAGGCTGAGATCGATTAAAGGATGTTTAATATTTAACTCAACAATCATAAATACTACGAAACCGATAAATGAAATGGCAAAGCAGGTTACTATGAAAGGTGAAGTCCATCCGCCGGTATTCCAATCTGCCGTTCCGTCTGAAAGGGCGATGAGAAGAGCCGTAAGAAAAATGGTCATTGAAATAAATCCTGCCAGATCGAATGAACGGGTTTTTGCCGTCTTATATTCTCGCTGAATAACCAGAGTTGCAAAAATTCCGACTATTCCGACAGGCACATTCACATCAAAAATTGAATGCCATGCGAAATTATCTATAAGATACCCTCCGAGTGTTGGGCCAAGTGAAACGGATGCCGCTGCAGCAATAGTCCAAAAGCCAAGAGCAACGCCGCGCCGTTCCGGTGGAAATTCCCTCATAACAATTGCCATACCTACAGGCATCATTAATCCGGCACCTGCACCTTGAATAACGCGGAAAAATATAAGTGCTGTCTCATTCCACGATAAAGAACATAGAAGTGAACCGAGCGTAAAAAGACTAAGCGCAGTAGCGTATGTCTTCTTGTATCCGAAGTGGTCTGCAATCCACCCGGATGTTGGAAGCATTACTGCAAATACAAGCAGGTATGCGGTAGCAACCCATTTTACGGTATCAACGCCAATTCCGAATGTGGCCATTATTTTTGCAAGCGACACGTCTACAATTGTAGCATCCAGTACCGCCATAAAGGTTCCAATCATTACATTACCCAGAACCCACCATTTGTATGACTGGTGTTCGTGGTGAAGGGATGATATCTGGCTGACTGCCGAGCCTCTAATTGATTTTTTTTTCGAGCTAAACATTTCTTTTTAAACTCCGGCTTACTTTATTTTTACTGAAACTTCAACGGACATACCCGGCCTTAATACGGGCTGGGGTGTACCGCTGCTTTCAGTATCGCTTATAGAAATTTTTACCGGCACACGCTGAGTAACTTTTGTAAAGTTTCCCGAAGCGTTGTTAGGCGGTATTAGCGAAAACTCCGATGCAGTATAGCTTCCTATCTCAAACACTTTACCGGAGAATTTTACGTTCGGGTATGAATCGACGTTAATTTCCACCGGCTCGCCAAGCTTAATATGCGCAAGCTTGGTCTCTTCCAGATTTGCGGTAACCCAAATATTCTTCACATCGTAAATAGTAAAAATCGGTTGGCCAGGCTGAATAACGTCGCCTACAAGCACCCACCGCTTTGCAACCACGCCGCCCATGGGCGCAGTAATTGTTGTATTGCTTAGTTGAGATTCAATAACGCCGATCTGGCTTTTAGCGGCTGTAATTTTTGTAAGCTCAATGTTGTATTCTGCCTTTGCTGCTTCAAGCGCTTTTTGCAGATGATCGTACTGCTCTTTGGTTATGATCGCATTTTTAAATTGGGTTTCGCCGCGGTTAAAGTCATCCTGTGCACGGCTTACATTAACTGATGCCAGCGGAATGCTTTTCTGAGCCAGCTCAAGTCCGGCCTTTGCAGCCGCTTCCTGAGCTTTCAAATCGCTGTCGTCTAGCCTAACAAGTACTTGACCGGCCTTTACGGTATCGCCTTCATCAGTGCCGAGGTATGTAATTCTGCCCAGCATTTTTGAACTGATGGAAACACTGTTTGCATCTATATAAGCGTCATCAGTGGAAACAAAATCCTGAAGATTCATATACCACAAATATCCGCCTACAGCGGCGGCAATTATTAAAATTAGGAGCGGAATTATCATTCTCTTTTTCTTGAACAGCGGTACTTCATCGATGCTTTCATCGCTGCCATGGTTTGTTGGAGCCATTTTAGCGTCGGTTCTAACTTTTTCTTTTATCTCATCATTCTGTGCCATTTATACTTTCCTTTATAAGTAAAATTTTTTTTGAAATTATTTTTTCCTAATACCGTTAATAAAGTATTCAGTTGCAGTCTTCATTTCCTTCTGCAAGCTTTCATGGGTTTCTTCGTCCAAATTCTGTCCTTTAGTCCAGCGAAGCACCCTGCATCTTAGTCCCTGCAAAATATGCAGGAATATCAGCGCGGAGTCCTCGGTTAAATCAGAACTGAATTCATTATTAGCTTTACCTTCGTCAATAATCTTTTTGATGAAGTTTAATTCAACTTCTTCAAAGTCCGAGAATAGTTTTTTAAATAGCGATTTGATGTCGAAATAAGAATGAACGCTTAATGTGCCGAGATTAATTAATACTTTAAAAAACTTCATTCTTTGCTCGACAAATTCCTGCAGCTTTTCCGAAGCTGAGCTATGTTCTTCCAGGATTAGCTCTATATTTTTTTTCAGTTCGTTCTGTTCCTGTAAAATAACCGAGCGGAATAAATCTTCTTTTGTAGGGAAATAGTAATAAAGCGAAGCCTTTCCCATTTCTACATCACCGGCAATTTCATCCATTGTAACTTTTGAAAAGCCGTAATGTGCAAAGCGTTTTCTAGCCGCCTGTATAATAATTGATTCTTTTTCTTTTATGTAATCGTCCTGAGACATCGTTTTTAGCTTTCGACTGTTTTACTTGATGGGTCGAAATATAAAGCAAATGTTTATCTCAGTCAATACTAATTGTCACTACTTCTGCCTGAACGTTGTTGAAAAACACATAGCGCAACTAGGCGAAATGGAAGATGGAAAACGGGAAACGGGTTAGAATATCTTGACATAAAAAATCCCGAAGGGATCACAATGTGACAAAGATTTAAACGACAATTCTATAGTGATAAGTCCTCAGTAATCTTTTTATTTAGAAAATGATTTAACCCAACTTCAACACAATATGGTAAATTTCTATGAAAAATTATAAGAAACAGTTTAGACAGGCAGGCTCTACAAGGTAAAATCTTATGCTGATTAAACAGACGGGTAATAATAAATACGAATATAAGAAAACTTCGTAGAAGTTTAATTATAGTAGAAAGAATAATAGTAAGGTACAATAAATCCTTGTAGTGTAGTTAACAAGAGTGGTTGAAAGAAACTAACACTAAAATAATTGTTGTAGTGAAAACGGGGGGCAAAAAATGTGAATCAATCAAGTAATCAATGTTTTTTCCTTAATTGTGTCGAAGTTGGGTTAATTCTATGGAATAGTCGGGAATATATTTGCGGGATGCAGTTGAGACTGTTAAATATTATTATTAAAGTAGAAGGAACCCTTGTTCTTTAAGAATATATAGTATTGGCACTTAAATCCTTGTTTTATGTTAAAATATTATAATCTGTTTTCCATCTCCTGTCTTTCATCTCGCGTCTTCCGTTTCCCGTTTTCCATCTTCCATCAAACATCTTCCATTGCAGCTTGCGCGCTATGTCATTATTTACTTCTTTAATATTTACTCAATCATTCGGCTTCTATTTCGCTTACTTCATATTTTCAATCAGGTTCTGTTTTAATTCCCACAATTTGTCGGTTAATGAAACATGATATACATGCGGATTTATAAGCCGCTTTACTCCGGGATCCAGCAATTCTAAATCGTAGTTTCTTAATTGTCTTATTTCTTCAATTGAAGGGAAGCTATATATAAGCTGTCCGTCCTTTAAAACGTCTACAAGAAGAGGATCGGTTTTGGAAATGTGGTCCTTTTGTAAAGTCCTGTGTTTTCCGGGATCGACCGGATGATGAAGCGAGAGAACATCCATAGAATTTATGTCTTCACCACTTAGACCGATTAAATCTGCAGTTGTGCGGTTATTGTTGTTATATATCCGCCAGACTTGCTTGTTGCCCGGCAGGGGAATTTTTCCGGGTGTTTCGGAAATTTTAATTACCGGCGTCCATTCACCATTGTTCATTACTGCAACCAGCTTATAAACGCCGCCAAGCGCCGGATCACCTGCAGAGGTAATTAATCTTGTCCCTACACCAAACGTCAATCTGTTTATTAAATGTTCCGGATCAATTCCGTATTTGGGAGACTCTTGAGTTATTTGGGTCATTATCTGCCAGATGTTCATTTCGTCAAGCTCATTGGACAGAACAATTTTTACTTCATTAAAACCCGCTTCGTTCAGCATCTTTGCGGCCTGAATGCTTAAGTAAGCAAGGTCTCCAGAATCTAGACGGATGCCGATAGGCTTGTGGCCTTTTCTCTTCATCTTTTCAAAAACCTTTATTGCATTCGGTATACCGCTCTCCAAAGAATTAATCGTATCGACCAGCAGGATGCAGTCGTCGGGATATAAATCTGCAAAGGCGTCAAAGGCATCAAGCTCGCTCATCCCCATAGAAATAAAAAGCTGCACCATGCTGTGTGCATGAGTTCCTTTTGGAGGGTAGCCCAATATATGAGAGATGCCGATGTTGGAAGTAAAATCAGCTCCGCCGATTAATGCCCCGCGAACACCGGCAATAGCGCCTCTGTCCTGTGCTCTTCTTGCACCGAATTCCAACAGAAGCTGACCGCGTGCCATTTCTTTTATACGGGATGCTTTGGTTGCTATTAGAGTCTGGAAGTTCAACTGGTTTAACAAAGCCGTTTCTAATATTTGTGCCATTGCCAGTTGGCCTTGAATAACTGTCAGCGGCTCAAACGGATGCACCACCCGCCCTTCGGGAATTGCTTTAAGTGAGATGCTGTTGAAATTTCCGTTTGAACGCAGCCAGCCTAAAAAGTCGTCGGAAAAAAGCTGTTTGCCTTTTGATGTCTTTTGTTCTTTAAGAAGCCTAATTTCTTCATTGCCGAAAGAAGCGTTCTGCATCCAATCTACAAGCCATTCAAGTCCGGCATTTATACAATATCCTGCCTTGTGCATGCCGTACTCAGGGTACTGCCGGAAGTAGTGATCGAACTGTGCGGGCTTTTCATGTACTCCCGTCCTATAAAAAAGCTGTGCCATCATCAGTTGATATTGATCCGTAAACAGAATGCCTTCGCTGATTCTCTGGCTAAATTTACTTAGCAATTGTGTCCTCTTTCTGTTGCAAAATTTTCTTTACTCTTACAAAGTTATACAATTAAGAAATAAATTTGTGTAATAGTAACAACTTTTTATTAGTTTTATATTGTTGTTTGAATATTTGAAAACGCAATTAATTTTCCGGGAATAAAAATGTTAAAAAGAGTTTCTGCTTCGTTTTTTTTAAGTATTATATTCTGTGCAATCGCCTTTTCCCAATCCGTTCAGAAATTCGCCGAGATTGGAAATTTCAAACTGGAAAACGGAGAAATAATTCAAAGCTGCAGGGTAGGCTACAGAACATTTGGTAAACTAAACAGCGATAAATCGAATGCAATTTTGTTCCCTACGTGGTTCGGCGGCAACAGTGCCGGACTTACCGGGCTTATCGGTCCCGGCAACATGGCGGACAGTACAAAATATTTTATCATTGCCGTCGACGCCCTGGGTGACGGTGAATCTTCATCGCCATCCAACAGCAAGCTGCAGCCCAAAGAAAAATTCCCGCAGTTCAATATACGCGATATGGTAAACTCCCAGTATATTTTTATTACAAAAATATTGCAATTGAAACACTTGCTTTGTGTAATGGGCGGATCGATGGGCGGCATGCAAACTTTCCAGTGGATTGTTTCCTACCCGGACTTTATGGATAAAGCAGTTGCATGGGTCGGCTCGCCCAAGCTTACTTCCTACGATCTTCTTCTTTGGAATACTGAACTGCAGGTAATCAATTCCGAGCTGCAGTCTTCAGTTCCTGAAAATGAAATCATGAAATCAATTGCCGATATAACCGATTTAAATATCCGGACTCCGGATTATAATGTTAAGCATATAAAGCCGGAAGATTTTTATTCGCAGCTGAAGAAATACCGGGAAAGCTTCGGCAGGGGCTTCAACGTCTATAATTGGAGGAGCCAGTTGAAAGCTATGATTGCGCATAATGTTTCGTATCCCTACGGAGATGATATGAATAAGGCGGCAGCAAGAGTTAAAGCAAAAGTTTTATCGATTGTTTCACTGCAGGACCATATGGTTAATCCCGCCCCAGCAATTGAGTTTGCAAAAATGATAAATGCAAAAACATTGGAGTTAAACAACGATTGCGGTCACCTAGGGCCCGGCTGCGAAATGGAAAAAGTAAATAAAGCTGTTAACGAATTTTTGGATGAAAAATAAGCTAAACTTTTTCCTTCGGAATTATTTTTCTTTGCCGGCCCGGTTAATACAGTTGCATGCGCTGTTGCATAAACCGGCCGGGCCGCAAGTTCCTACAAAAGATCCGGGTATTCTTCCGGTGCTGTTTTAATTTTATTTATTACCTTTTTTACTCCTTCAATTTTAAGGCAGTCTTTTTGCAGATGATCATTTACCCACATATTATGTGAATATCCCGTTAGGGTTACAATGCCGTCTTTAACATAATAATGAATTTTTTTATCGAGCGGGAAGCGGTTCCTTAATAAATCTTTTATTATTATGCTCAAGTTCCAATCGCTAACAGCGGTTTTTTGAGGCAGTATTTTTATCTGATTCACAATTCCCACAGCTCCTTTCTGCCAGGATGCTATAGTTTCTGCGAGTAGCTTTTCCCTGTAGTAGCTTACGGTTCCGCCTAATATTATTATGCCGTTGGCAACCTGAACTTTTATCCTATTTGGCTCGAGTATCGACTTGTCGAGCCGCAGTTCGTTTTCCAGATTTGCTTTAATAATGTCGTCGGGCAGAACGGGAGTATCTACAGAAATAAAATCGGAGATGCCTTTTACTCCTCTTACTCTTTCAACTATATCGAATATATTATACTTGTCGTATAGCGTATTTACCTGTCCATCAATTGTAACGTCGCCTTTATTGTTGGCGCTTACGGCAAAATATTCATCGTAGTGGTTTGATATAGCATCGCTTACCCTTTGAGCGAGCGCTTCGGATTTATTAGAAGCGAATGTAATGGAATTAATCCCTGTCAAAAAAATTATTAATATTACCGGAATTAAAACTGTTTTGTATATTTGCTTTAGATTACACATAAAAACCTCCGTTCGTCGTCATATCTTATTTTTTTGGTTAAGACGCATAGAAGTTTCTAAAGATTTTATCAGGTGTTTTTTATCAACAAAAATAACAGTGCAATTAAATTTGAATTTTATCCGGCATGTGAATTTTAAATTTCAATTGTCCGGCAAAGAATTTAATTATCTTACTC
>JAKAJV010000095.1 GCA_021813585.1 Bacteroidota bacterium
TGAATAGCTTTTCAGATTTGTATTCAGCTTAAGGAATGATGCATCTTTAGTGCTGTCATAAATTATAGCTGCAAACACGGTAAGCATCAATCCGAATACGGCTGTGTAAGCTAAAATTATTTTTGACTTTATTGACAGCATAATAACATTATCGCATTTTTAATCATTAACTCTCAAGAATGCAATTGGAATAATGGGATATTATTTGCAGACAATATTCCAATATTCCTCCGAAGGAGTCCTTCGGACATTTCTCCATTACTCCTTAAAAATATACCCCGCACCTCTAACAGTTTGAATAAGCTGCTTATTAAAATCCTTATCAACTTTCTGCCGGAGAAACTTAACGAAAGCTTCGATTACATTGCTTCGCGGGTCAAAGTTCATATCCCACAAATGCTCGGAAATTGTTTCCCGGGATAAAATTTTATTGGGATTCATCATGAACAATTCCAGCAGAGCAAACTCTTTTGCGGAAAGCTGAATCTCCTTTCCTTCCCTGCTTGCGGTATGGGTGTTCAAGTCGAGGCTCAATCCGAATTTCTCTAGCACTGCCGATTTTATTTCGTTGCCTCTCCTCAGCAGTGCGCGCATCCTTGCAAGCAGTTCGCCGAAGTGAAAAGGCTTGGCTAGATAGTCGTCGGCGCCGCTGTCCAGGCCTTTTATTTTATCAGTAACATCATCAAGCGCAGTAAGCATTAAAATTGGAGTGCGGATATTTCCTTTTCGAAGGTTTGCACACGTCTGCCAGCCATCCTGCTTCGGCAGCATAATATCTAGTATTATTATATCGTAGCTGTTTATTTCGGCAAGCTGCTGCCCGGCTATTCCGTCGTACGCAAGGTCCACAGCATACGATTCCGATTTTAAACCCTTGCTTAGAGCCGCAGAAATTTTTCTGTCATCTTCTATTAAAAGTATGCGCATTATAATTTAAGGTTTTCACAAATATAAACAGTTAAGATGAAAAGAATATGAAAAATGAAACTTGCACCATTTTTTTGAATTTTTGAATTTGAAATTATAATTGTTAAGAATTAAATTTACTACCAATGGCAATCTTTACAAATAATTACAAATGTAAAATTTTAAGGCGAAGGGTTGAAAATGAATCTACTTGAAAGAATAGCTATTAATCCCAAAATCTTAGTAGAGAAACCTACAATAAGAGGATTAAGAATTAGCGTTGATCAAATTATAAAATCTTTAGCCGCCGGACTAAGTACAAAAGAAATTTTAGAAGATTATCCCGAACTGGAAGAAAATGATATAAAAGCAGCTCTACTCTATGCTTCAAAAGTATTAGAAGCTGAAAGAGTTTATAATATTAACGCAAGATGATGGTACCGAAACTTAAACTTATTTTTGATGTTGGCGTTAGTAAAAAAGCAGAAATTTTCTTCAAGGGCGAAGGCTTTGATATATTATCTATTAGAGAACTAAATGGAAATTTTTCGGTTTATCAGAATGAAAAATTAAAAATTCGAAAATAAGAAAAGCTATTTTATTCATCGATTACACTCCCGGAGTCATATCTTAATAATTCTATAATGTTCATCAGTTTTTCAGTATTACTTAAGAACCTTGTGCAGACTTTTATAACTAAGGTAAAGGCTAAACAATATAGTTGATAATACAATTATAAATTGTTGATATCCTATAGATGAATTTTCCAATCTTAACAACGGGCTAAAAATATTAAAATCACTAATTATGGAATTCGCTGAGAAAATATTCTGAAAATCTTCCCTAAGCTGAACATAAATAAAAAATAATAATATTAAGTTTGCCACCCCGGTTTTATTGGTTAATACTCCTAAGAAAAGATTAAAGGCGCTGCAAAAAATATTCAGAAGCAAAACATAAAATATAAACGATACCGGTAATGCTTTACCAAAGACCGAAAAAATAATCAGAAATATCAGCGATATTAATAGCTGCGGTATAAGTAAGACAAGCCACCTGTTTAAGACAATTCTTCTATAACACATTCTTCTTAAAAAATTATTGTGAATCATTCCGGCTTCACGATCGATAGACACGATGTAATATTGGTTAAAGGAAAACAATATAGGGAGAAATGCGCCGATATAAATTTTAGCAAACGGTAATAGATTTGCATTCGGCATACTTAATAGGACTATTATCTGAGATAATCCCAACAATGTAAAAAATGCTAAAATCTTTTGACTGCCGAGCCCCATCATTTTTAAGTGATGCATCGACAAATCAAGGCGGAACTTATCTAATAATCTTACGAATAATCCCTTCTTAAACGGATCGGATAAATCAATATCCAATATTTTTTTTGAAATAAATATGCTTGATATAATTATTGATGTCATAAACACAGCCCAAACCAAAATAGACTGCGCTATTCTTTCGGGAGGGTTTTTGCTCAACAATGAACTAAGCCAGTAATTATTGAATAATACACCTTGTGTATAAAGCGAAAGGAAGCTTGCCAGTCCATAGGTAATCAAAATAACGAACAGTACGACAAAATCGTTTTTAAACCATGCAAATAAAATCAATGTTAGAATGATCCAGAAGAATGAGTAGCCGGTAAAAAGATTAAGCGAATTTATTAGATAAACAAGTAGATCTATTTTCTTTGGCGCATAAACTAACTGTTGAACCAGAGCTACAATATATGAAGGGATGACATATCCCAAAAAGAAAAACAGCAGGTAACTAAAAACCAGGCCCCAAAATATTTTTCTTTTAGTAAGCCTGCTTAAAGGTATTTCCTTCTTTCCTGTTTGTAAGGCTTCTCTAAAGTGCGCAACAACAAAAAGGAGAAAGGTTAGAAAGGCAATGCTCATCAGTACAAAATTGTAGCTGTCTATAATTCGCTGGCTCATATAAACAGCGTTAAAGCTGAAGGGCGGCGCAGAAATGAACCATGCAAATGAGGAATATACAATTACAGTAAAAAGATATGTTAAAGAAAATAAGCTTTTAATATTATATCTAATAAATGCCTTCATATTAACTTTTAAGGCAATTACTATTATTAAAAGCTTTGTACGATTCTTCCAATGTAGGAGTAACCGGCATGCCCGACGGAATTTCAACTATCCGGCAATCATAATGCACAACAATGCTGTCGTCCTTTAGCGCCGAGCTGAGAACCGCTTTACTTCCGGCAAAATTATTTTCGAATTCATCTTTTGTTACAACAATTTCCTTTACAAACGGCATTGAAGCTTCAATCATTTTACACGGGGCATCATAAAACCTTATTTGTTTGTCCCCTATTAAAAGAACATTAGAACATATTGAAACCAGCTCGTTAACTATATGTCCGATGTATAAAATTATTTTAGCTTCGCTAATTTTTAACAGATAATTATTAAACCTTTCTCTTTCTTCGGCGTCAAGGTTATTTGTCGGCTCATCTAAAAAAATTATTTCGGGATTATGAATAATGGCTTGTGCAATTGCAGCTCTTTGTTTCGTTCCACCTGATAAATGTCCGATAGGATTATCTAAATATTGAACTAAATTCAGTTCACCAACAATTTCATTAATTCTATCTTTTCTTTCTCTACGGTTTCCCCACCTGGATAACAAAAGCATGTAATCAAGAAATTCATAAACAGTCATCCTATTATACAAACCCGGCGATTGAGGCAGGTAACCTATTTTATTACGCCATGCCTGGGACTCTAAATCAACATCACTTCCATTTAAATTGAAAATCCCTTTTTCTGCTTTTAGAAGACCGGCAAGGATTTTAACAAACGTGGTTTTACCTGAGCCGTTTGTTCCTAAAATACCTGTTACACCGTCTTTAACAGTGCCGGAAATGTTATCCAGTACTTCAGTGATTCCAAAGCTTTTGGAAACGGACTCAAATTTAAATTCCATTATTAGGATTTTCCCGCTAATTTAATTTTATAAATCCTCAAGCTTCCGGAAGCTGTCTTTACCATCATGTTTATATAGCCGAGCTCATTAAAATCTTCTACTACCGGAAATGTTTGAAAAAAGCTTTTCCCTTCTTTTACATTTATGTTCTTTATCAGCTTGCCTGTTCTGCCGTCCACAATTGAAAGGATATTATCATAATCATTCACACCAAAAACATCTTTAATACCATCACCGTTTATATCGTATAAAGCAAGCGGCATCTGATGCTCATTGTCCGTATCGTATTCCCATATTTCAGAAAAGTCTTTGCCGTTTAGGCAATACATATTATCGTCAACTGCCGCGCCTACCAAATCTAAAACACCGTCTTTATTCATGTCTTCTAAGTATAGTGAAGTTAACATCCCTGCATTATTTCCCGTACCTTTAAATGATTTTTTTTCTAAAAGTACTTTCCCTGTTAAAAGGTCTTGCTTATATAAATGTCCTCCCCCGGTGCATGAATACAGGTAATAATTATTTTTGTCCTTGTAAATTACATAGTGCCCCAACGGATCATTATAAGAACCTAAACTAATTCCTAACATTGTTATCTTAGCGGTACCTGCATTTAACTTCCAAATAATTTTTTTATCCTTTATGCTAAACCCGGCTAATTCATTCTGCTTATTTAGAAAAACTACAATACCGTCTGCTTGTACAGAAGGTCTGGCATATTTCTGTGTTACTTCACGGTTAATGGTAAACATTTTTTTAAATGTTTTAAGATCATAAATATCTACGGCCGATTCTGTTCCCGCAAGCAGCAAATCATCCGGTTCACTTTCACTAATTTCTAATATTTTATAATTCTCTGCCGGAAAGTTATAATTTGTTGAAGTAAGTTTTAGAGAAGCTAAATCCAATGTATATAATTTTTTTCCTAATACATAAAGCTTGTTTTTATGAAAGAAAAAATTTCCGCTCCGTGTAATTTTTTCTCCAACATTATACTTTGAAATAAATTTACCGTCCTTATCGTAAATAACATACTCCTCATTATCTTTGTTGCCGTAATAAACAAGCAATCTTTTAGGGCCGCCGTTATCATTTCCAATTGCCTTGTAAAACAAAACATCATAGCCTTTTTCCGACACGGCTGCTATTTGATTGAATTGTTGAGAAAAAATTGATGAGCAAAAAATCAAGGTAAGTACAAACACAGAATAAATCTTTTTCATTATAACCTCCCGCAGTTATGAATTAATGTTATATAGAATATTCTTAATCTTACTCGATTTTTATCCCGATTAAGAGCCTGCCTGGCTGACGCAAAGCAAAGCGAGCAAGATCACGATTAAGATTATGAATGCCGCGTAACGTAACTAATTAATTAAGAAATAATCTCGTAATAAATTTTTCCTGTTTATTAAATTTTCAGGTTACCTATCCTTTTACAGAATTACGCTTAATTTTAATTGTATTTTTTAAATATGCCGGATTAATTTTATAATTTTCATTTTGAATTTGCAATAAATTTTAACAAAATTCTTTGAGAATTTCAATATAATTAAAATCAAATCCGGGATAACAATTAGACAATTCAGCAATTACATTTTACAACGAATGACTATAAATGACTCAATGACATTTTTCCCCGCTACAAACAACTTACAACGTGCAACAAACTATTAACTACAAACTCTTTCTCACCTCTTCCATCTTATTTTTTATAGTAGTGTATGCAGCGAGCTTCCTATAAAATAAAAAGACAAGAGAATAAGAACTATCCCCATACCTATGTTTACCTTTTTCATCAGTTCGTTTGAAATAAATTTTTTCGCCCAGTAAAGTACATTTGCCAGCGTGGTTAAATAAGATGCAAGACCCAGCCCGCCTATTATTAGGAAAAGTAGCGAGTCCTTTAAATTGAAGTCTTCAACCAGGCCGAGGTTTTTAATTATCCTCACCCCGATAAGCCACCAAAAAATCATCATGGGATTTGTTACCGCAAGTGAGAATCCGGTTACAAAAGACAGCCTTTTACTTTTCAATGTTATACTGCTTAGATCCAGGATATTGTTTTTTTTATTACTGCGGAAAGTAAAATATGCAAGCAGCCATAAAATTACAGCAGCAGCAAGCTCAAATATTGCTACCACTGTTTTTTCCCTTAGGAAGGGGGCTAAACCGAAGAGTGCGATAAAGCCATACATCATGTCCGAACTGACGGATCCCGCTACTACCATGTAAGCAGGCTTTAATTTGTTGTTGAGAGCACGCTTTGCTATTTCAATTTGTGTTGCGCCTATTGGAGTGGCAGTAAGGAAACCCATAATGTAAGTAAGGAACAGAAACAAGAAAGTATTCATTTAACCGATTTGCTTATATGATTGAATTTGGTCCTTTAAAATAATCCGGCCAACCTGATCAAAATTTTCCACGGCGGTTTCAATACGGTCGGCTGCTGCTAACACTATTTCTTCCGGATTAAGGGGCTTAAAGCAGCGCACCTCACGGCATGTCTTGGCAAGCTTGTTTATACAAGTAATGTTCCTGCATTCGCTGGCTGCAACAAACGCCCTCGAAGGCGCATCCTGATTTGCCGGAAGGTAGCCGGGCAAATTGGAATCGTATGCATAAATTTTAGGAGGAGTGCCGCCGAAAACAGAAAAAACCGACGTCTTATTACGCATCTGCAGTCCGTCGTTCCGATGGTATTTGCGCGCTGCAGCCAAATGCAGGTTGCCTGTATCCCCCGAAATAAAAATATCCGAGTAATCTATAAGCGCGGTATATTCATCTAGCTGCATTGAAGCAGGTATGATAAAAACTTTTTCTCTTGCAAAAAGAGACAAAGAGTTAATTATTCTCTGCTCAATAAATTTTTCAACATGACCGGAGCCCAATAGTATTTTACATCGCAGCTCCGATAATCCTTCAAGCAGATCAACCTGGAAAGTGATCGGCATTCTGGTAAACTTTGAAGACGCATCGGGATTAAACATAATAACCGGCTCATACCGGTCAATGCCGCAGCTTAGCAGAAAGTTTTCGGCGCTGTCAACAGCATTTCCCGAAAGATATATTTTCGATCCGAGGAAATCTTTTCCGAAAGCTGCAGGTAAATTTCCCAGAAAAATTTCCCCGATAAACCGGTAAGCCAGATGATGAATATTATTTACTTTATCATTTTTAAATTCGTTCCTAATCAGCTCTGCAGCCATAAGGGAATAATTAATTATATTATTCTTTCCGAATATTTTGTCGCTTATCATCGGGCTGAAGTTTATGATCAGATCATAATTTTTCGAGCGGACAATATTGGATAGCTTAAGTAAATCTGCTTCGCTGGGAAAAGGCGCTCCGTTGTATACCGGATATATGCACGAAACTTCCGGATTGCCTTCTATTAAATTCTTAGTCGATTTTTTTACTACAATATCAATCTTCGAGTCGGGCAGTATTTCTTTCAAAGCAGAGACACTGCTAACAGCAATTATAGCGTCGCCTATATTCAAGTCGGCGGTAACAAGTATTTTTTCTAATTTGTTTCTGCTTTTTATCTTAAGGTGAGAATCTCTTTTTAAGTATTGAAGTAAAAAATAGTTCCCTAGAGAATATTTTACAACGGCATTAAGAAATCCGGCTCCTAGCCTGGGGGAATAATTAGTTATTATGCTTGATAAGTTAAAAAATCTTTTAAATTGTGCTTCTTTATTCACCGAATAAAAACCGTATTTTATTACATTGTAGCAGATAATTATTTTTCGGAAGTATGAGCTGCTTAATCCCATCCGGAAACAAATTATTTATAGGTGGCAAAGGTAAAACGGCGTAAGAATTATTTCAATCTAAATGGAGGTTCCTTTTCTCTGCATCACATCATAAAAAATCCGCAGAATGGAAAAACAGGCAATCTGCGGATTATAAAGAAAAAGTGCGAACAGGAAAGCGCAATGGAGGTCTAATTATCGTTGTTGGGTCTTCTGCCCATACGCCCCCTTCTTTCTTCCATCATCTTTTTATATTCCGCTTTCTGATCGTCGGTTAATATTTTTTCTACATCTGCATTAGCATCTGTCATAATTTGCCTTATTGCCGCCCTTCTATCTTGAACCGTATCCGGCAAAGCCTGTACTTTATCACGCGCTGCGGTTAAGATTGAATCGGCCTGGGCTGCCTGCAAGTCTGTAAGGTTTAATCTTTCCTTCATGCGGTCTACTCTGTCTTTTATAGAAAAACGATTTTGCGCATTTACCCCGGCAACAGTTGCAAGCGCTAAAACAGCGAAGAGAATTAATTTCTTCATAACTCGCCCTTTCATTTTTATGGTTTTTGAAAATTACTGATATTTGACAGAGAAACTTTAGTTATAGTTTAACACACTCTATTAATTTACCGGAAAGGCAGGAAGGTTTAACAGGCTTTCCGGCTGCTCTCCGTCTTCGTCGGTCTTCAGGTATTTATTGCCGTTATTATCGCGGGCAATTATTACCTTCAAAACTTTATCCCCCTTTTTTACCATATACTCCCACGTATCGCTTTCCAAGCCGATAATGGCAGCCTGCTGAGACATTTTCCATTTATTACCCAGAGCATTTATTCCTCCGATGCTTATAATACTCTCAGCGGCATTTGTAGTATTGCCTTTATCAACATACAACACTTCTCTTCTAACTCCCATTTTAATTCCTTTCGCTTAGTTTTAAAAACTTCAGGCCCTTAAAATTTTGGGTCGCTTGCCGAAGCAATCATCTGTGTTTTAATTTCAACTACGGTCTGCAAACATCTTCATACAGCAGCTTTAACTTTTTCCAATCTTCAATCTGTTGATTTTTATTTCTTCCATCCGAGCCGAATCTTGTTTTTAAGCTGGTTGAAAAAAGCGGGAACAAAATTCTGCCGAACCAGTTTACTTTTTTTGCCACCGATGATTGGAGATCGGTTATGCCGTGGTTTTCAATCCTCTTGGCCGCATTCAAAGGAATTGTTCCCAAGGTACAGACAATTTTTGGAGAAAGCTCTAGTATTATCCTTTTCAAATTGGGCGTACAGTTTATAATTTGCTGCGAGCTTACAGGGTAAGCATTTGCTTTAAATTTGGGAAGGCACAGCACAGAATTCGTATAGCAAAATTCGCTTTCGCGGAGCTCTAGAATTTGAGTAAGCAATTTATGCAGAAACCTTCCGGTAGGATCGCTTCTGGTGCTGATTGAAATATATTTTTTGCCCGCTGCAGTTGAGTCCTCGTAGCTTGGAGATTCCCCAATAAAAAGTATGCTCGTCTGCGTCGGGTTTTGTCTTAAAAAAATCGGAGTGGAATCTTTTTCTGCAACAGCGTTCGGATCGCTTTGGCAAATTCTGCAGGTTCCGATTTCACTAACCAACCGGTACCATTGTTTATCGTTCATTTGATCGATCTCCCTTTTGTTAATAATGTTTCATTCTTACTTCAATCTTTAACAACCAGAGTTAAAGATTGAGAAATCTTAGCATTCACTTAGCGGCAAAACTACACTCGGCAGAGATTAACAACTTATTTTATGTAAAAATTAACACGGCTTTCGAGCTCTGTATACAGCCCTTTATTTGCCGCGCTGAAGATACATGATTTTATCCCCTTTCAAATCACAATTTGTTTTTATTTATTTTATATACAATGAGAGAATAAAAATAATAACAGTATTGTTTCCCGTTTCCAAAATGTCCGCACTTAAGTATGGTTAAATTTAATCTTTTTTTATTTAAAATACACAAAAAAGATTTTGAATTCTGAACTTGAAAAGCAAATCAAATATTTAGCGGCGCGCTTTAACTTTTGTTCCGCCACAGAACAGAATTAAAATGAATTCAGGAGCTAACGATTATTTCCGCCCTAAAGTCTTTACTCTTTCGTTTTAACTTCCGGATAGCCTTTGTCGCTCCAGTCTTGTCCGAAATCCTGTTTTATTACCAGCGCCTGGACGTTTGAATATCCCAGCTCTTTCAAAAGCTTAAACGCGGGTCTAATATTCGGACAGTGGTTCCATGGACAGCATCCGCAATAGATAACAATATTTGTATTCTTCTTTAAATTTGAAACTGCTTTTTTTATTAAGCTAAGTCCCTGCGGCTTGGAAGCCGGTCCGGCGTATTCAGCCCCCGGAATATGTCCTGTGTTATATAGAAATTCAAATCCCACCTGAAGGATTACGGGCTTGCCTTCCCCCTTGTCTTTCAATTCCTTAACAAGTTCCGCAGGAGTAATTATATTTTTAACTGTCCACGGATCGCCGGGTTTTATGCTTTCTTCTTTCTCATTTAAGGTTGTAGTTTCTTTTTTTAATTGCGTAAGCGCATTACTCTGGGCAAAGGAATTATTAGAGAAAAATATTCCCGATGAAAGGAAAACAATGACGATTGAAATCTTAGTAATACGATTTTTTAAACTTAAAGCCTGCATTAAAAATCCTTTAAATTTTCTTACTTAAGGTGCTTCAACTTAGTTGAATAAAGACATAATATCAACGCCGCAAAAAATGCACGGTGGTCTATTTGATAAAAGTCACTATAAAAATTTTATTTTAATTGAAACAGGATGGAACATTTAACTAAGATATGCATTGCGCAGCAAACTTGCCTACCGAGTCTGTTGCAGAACTGTAAAACTGGGATGTCACAGACCATTCCGTGACATAAAAAACTCACAATTCAGTCATGGTTTGGACCATGACTGCCCTGCACTTGAGTTGTGAAACAGACTCGGCAGGCAGGCCGCAATTCAAAATTAAAAATGAAAAATTGAAGACACTTAAAATATCTTGACACAAAAAATCCCGAAGGGATCACAATGTGACAAAAATTTAACTGGCAATACTAAAGTTGCAGCAATTCTAAATGGAGGGAGCTACTGGCAAAAATGGAATGGTTTAATTACTGCCGGATAACTTGGCAGAGCCGAGAAGATTTTCAATCCGCCTGCCTCCCATAAATCTTTTGGAATAGTACGCTTCATCAAGCGAAGAAACTGTAACGCCGTTCTTAGTACTTGCGTGTGCGAATAAATGATCGCCTATATAAATTCCAACATGACCGGGGCGGACTCTTCTCCGTGTATTAAAAAAGACAAGATCACCGAATTTCAAATCGTCCTCGTTATCAATAACCTCTCCTTCCCGGAACTGGTCTCTAGCGCTTCTTTCCAGCGTAACTGCAAAAGTCCTCTCAAATATCGTTTGAGTAAAGGCAGAACAATCGATCCCGTTCTTAGTGTTGCCGCCGTATTTATAGGGAGTGTCGAGGTACTTAATAATTTCCATCAGCATTTTTTCGCGCGCGTTGCTTTTATCGGCTTTGTATTCTTTTTTGGAATCGCTGTCGGAATATTTTTTTAATAATGATGAGATGTCAATCTTGGTGTCGTTCGCCGGTATATCGTCGGGATCGGATGAATCGTCGGTTGCAGTAAGAGTATCGGGCTGCAGTGTATCGGAAGCGGCCAAATTATCTTTATCTTTTTCAGAAGAAAACCTAACTGCATTGTCTTCTTTATTTGCTGATGAAGTTTTTTCCTTATAGCGAAGCGAATTGGAAGATGCGGCACACCCCGAATAAAATACAACCCCCGTAAGAATTAAAATTGTCCAAAGGATAGTATTTGTTTTCTTCATTCAGTCATCCTAAATAAGATCTTAAATTTTTACTTCTGGAGGTATGTTTAAGCCGGCGTATAGCTTTTTCTTTTATTTGCCTTACCCGTTCCCTTGTAAGGTTAAATTTTTCGCCGATTTCCTCCAGCGTTAAAGAATGGTCCTTATTCAAGCCGAAGTAAAGCTTAATTACTTCCGCTTCTCTTTCGGAAAGCGAGGACAGCGCCCTCTCAATCTCGGTCTTTAATGATTCATTCATCAATACGTAGTCGGGGTTGGGCTGCTGATCATTCTGGATAACATCCAGCAGGCGGTTTTCCTCACCTTGAGCGAACGGTGCGTCCATCGATATTTGTCCGCCGGATATTTTCATCGTATCGGCTATTTCATTTATATCCATGTCAAGTTCCTGGGCAAGCTCGCTCGCACTCGGTTCCCTTTCAAATTCCTGTTCAAGGTTGCTGTAAGCTTTTCCTATTTTATTTAATGCACCCACCCGGTTTAGCGGTAATCTTACTATGCGCGATTGTTCGGCGAGAGCTTGAAGGATTGACTGCCTGATCCACCAGACCGCGTAAGAAATAAATTTAAATCCTCTTGTCTCGTCGAACCGTTTGGCAGCTTTAATTAAGCCTAGGTTGCCTTCATTAATTAAATCTCCCAACGATAATCCCTGGTTCTGATATTGCTTTGCTACACTCACAACAAATCTAAGGTTCGCCTCGGTAAGTCTTTCCAATGCGGTTTGGTCGCCTCTTTTAATTTTTATTGCAAGTTCTATTTCCTGCTCGGCAGTAAGAAGATTTACCCTGCCGATTTCCTGCAAATATTTGTCAAGAGACTGACTTTCACGGTTGGTAAATTGCTTGGTTATTCTCACTATTTCACCTTGCTCTTTTAAATTTTAGTATTTATAGAATCAACTATTCCGACGATTGAAGCATCGACGGGAGCCATATCTACAGGCAGTGGAATTACAGCTTCGGATGCCGTAATGTAATAAATTATTTCTCCCGGTCCGGAACCCACGGTATCTACAGCAACAATCGGTTCACCGCAGTCTTCATATTCGGCGTTAATCGGCTGCACAAACATTAATTTGAAATTTTTCAGTGCATCGTATTTTTTTGTAGCCCAAATATTTCCTATTACTTTGCCGAGAAACAAATTTTATGCCTTTGCAGAAATTCTATTATTTACTAAAAATTACTTAATTATCAGTGTGAAATAATTTGCAGCCGGTAAATTCTTCATTAAAGCCGAATATTTATCCGCTGCCTTTATCTTTAGAAATAGGACGTTAAAATAATGGTAATAAAATTAAAAAAAAATATAAGAACTTAGTTTTTCCGTTCAACTAAATATTCTTTAAGCGGTATATCCAGTTTATCAACTATGGCCATAATAACAGCGTCAACCGGTTTGTTCTTCGTAAACTCGGTCTGCCTGGACGAACTGCCCGTAGCGACAAGAACAATTTCACCCTCGCCTGCGCCAACGCTGTCTACTGCTATAACAAAGCTATCTTTGTCTTTTAAATTAAGATCCAGCTGCCTAACTATTAAAAATTTTGCGCCTACAAGATTTTCATCTTTCTTGGTAGACCAAACCGTTCCTATAACTTTTCCTAAAAACAATCCTTCCCTCTTAATTTTATTCTATTTCGTTGTAATCCTACTGCTAATATAATTTTCTTAATTTAAAGATACAATCTCAGGCTTAATTTACATTGTAAAAATGCAACCGGTTTTTAAGCGGCTTTTTCTGCTGCAGTATTTTATGGAAATAATTTTTTAGGATTCTCTAACTCAGAAAGCTTGTTCCCTGTAAGGCATTCTTGATGTCGAAGAAATCTGCCGCGGTCTTGGCAACATCCGAAAAGGTTTTTCTTATTCCCAAATCTTTTCCAGTCTCATTCTTATTTAGAAATAACAGCGGTACGTATTCTCTTGTATGGTCTGTGCCGGGTGTAGTCGGATCGTTGCCGTGGTCCGCGGTTATTATAACACGGTCCGATCCGTCAAGCTTTAATAAAAAACCGGGGAGGAAATCATCAAACTGCTTTAAAGCTGCTGCAAAACCATACGGATCATTCCTATGACCGTAATAGACATCAAAATCAACGAGGTTGGTAAATATCAAACTGCCTTTCACTTTTGCCGAATAATCCAAAATCTTATCGCACCCTTCCCTGTTCGATTTTGTCTTTTCTTTAATTTCAATTCCCTTATAATTAAACAGATCGTTTATCTTGCCGATAGCTACTGTAGTAATTTTGTTTTTATACAGCAAATCCAAAATAGTATCCGAAGGAGGATCCAGCGAAAAGTCCCTTCTGCTGGTTGTTCTCGAATAGTTCCCGGTATCTCCAATAAAAGGTCTGGCAATAACTCTTCCCACAATCAAAGGCAGCGTTAACACTTCATTCCTGGTGATCTCGCAAATCTCATATAACCTTTGCAGCGGCATTATCTCTTCATGCGCGGCAATCTGGAAGACGGAATCTGCGGAAGTATAAACAATGGGGAAGCCGGTCCTTACATGCTCATCCCCCAGCTCTTTTATTATTTCCGTACCGGAGGCAGGCTTGTTGCCCAGCACTCCTTTGCAGCCGGTTAGCTTTAAAAACTTATCGATTATCTCCGTGGAAAACCCCTCGGGGAAATAAGAAAAATCAGTATCGACAAATAAACCGCCGAGTTCCCAGTGACCTGTTGTGGAATCCTTTCCTTTAGAAACTTCTTTCATCTTTCCGAATGAGGCTAGTGGGCTGCTGCTTTCTTCTACGCCGATAATATTGCTGATATTTCCCAGCCCAAGCCTCTGCAGGTTCGGCAAAGATAATCCGTTTACCGCCTTCGAAATATTGTATAAGGTATTGCTGCCGGCATCCCCGTAATTAGCGGCATCCGGAAGCTCTCCTATGCCAACGCCGTCCAGGACTATTATGAAGAAGTTATTCATCCGTTTTTCTCTTACTCTTTTTTCTTACTGCTTCTTACACTTGAACTTGAACCTGCTTGCAGCACCTGTCTCTACATGTCGGTAGACAGGTACCGATAGGTAGAAGCAAGCTTAAACTTGCATGTCAGTTCAAGTTCAAGTTTAAGTTTAAGTTCAAGTTCAAGTTTAAGTTCAAAAAGACTTAAGTTTAAGGGACGTTTTTATTCTATATTTTAATTGATATTTCTAACTGTATTGCCGCCCCGTTCCAAAGCCTTTTGAAGAGCAAGGTCGGCGTTATAAATTACTTCGTCGGGGTCCAGCTTATTATTTGCCGCGGCAACACCGATGGAAACCGTGTAGGTAGTTTGTTTGGATACCACCGCAATAGGCTTTCTTGCAATCTTTACTCTCAGCTTTTCGGCCCAGAGGAATACATCCTTTGTATTGGAGTTAAAGAAATACACACCGAACACCCGCTCCGAAAGCCTTCCTAAAATATTCATCTGTGTCATTTCCTGAATTAAAGTTTCGGATATCGACGCCAGCACTTTGGGAAACGGGTTACCGTCAAAAAGCGATTCCTGTTCAAGGAAATCGTCTATCCTTATTAACGCTAGTGCGCCCGGCACCTTTAACAGCGCCGCCTTAGCAAGGTCGGATGTTAACCGCTCTTTAAATGTAGCAGCATTAAGAATCCTTGTTTCAATATCAACCGCAAGATAGCTTTTAAGAAGATTCTGAGTTGAGTAAGAATAAAGCATGAATGAGATGATATTAGAGGCGCTTTTAAGGAACTGCACATCGGCATTTGAATAAGCATTCTTCTTCAGGCTCTCGAAGCACAGCACGCCGTAATTCTGGTTGTCGTAAATAAGCGGTATAGCCATAAATGAGCCGTCAAAGCTTACGCTTTCCACTTTCGAAAATCTCTTATACTCGCCTGCCGATGTGTCGTCAATTTTTACCGGAGTGCCGGTAACTATCGACTTGCCGACCAGGGTTCCGCTGAGTTCTATCTCCAGGTTCTCGCCTATATACTTTAGCGATCTCTTGTTAACTATTTTAAGAGTCTTAAATTTCTTTTCAATAGGATGAAAATATACAAAGGCAAAAGCATCCCAATTCAAAAGGAAGCTTACAGTATTGAGCATGGAATTTATAATGTCTTCATCGCTTTCAAACTTCTTACCGGCTGTTATTAAATTTAAGAGTCCGTTTAACCTCTGCTGAGAAACCGAGTCGGAATACTTCTCTTCGAAAATTGTAATTATCATTGTAATTACGCGTACAAACCTGCCGAGCGCGTAAATGGTCTCAATGCCGAATGCATCGCTCACTTTAGAGTCAACGGCAATAATGGCGATTAAGGATTTATCATAAAAGAGCGGCACTCCCACAAAGCTTCTTATTCCTTGGGGTGAATCGTAATAACGGATAACATCGGCTTCGGCGGCGGGTGAAATATCGCTAAGCAGCTCCGGCTCTCCCTTCTGAACAATCTTGCTTAGAATATCGTCTTCAATATCGAACTTCCTGTTGGAAATCTCGGATGAGCTGCTTACATATTTTTCGATGGTTAGCTTTTCCTTCTTCTTATTATACCAGAAGAATATTGCGGTGTTTGCAACGTAAGCTTCCTTAATAACTGCAAGCATCTTTTCAAGTGCGAATGAGAACTGCCCGTCATGCCCTACTTCACCGGGTAAAGATTCGTTCGCAATTTCTTCGAACCTTTCTTTTAGGTCGGGCGGCTTTAAGGTTGTTTTGGGTACGCGGAAATCGGGCGAATAGTTTTCGGCAGTAATTACTTCAATATTTTTATTCTTAGAAACAATCTCGAATGAGTCGTCGAAGTCTTCTGCGGCATTTTCTTCCGGCGGAGCGGCCAGGCTTTCGTCATCAAGGTCTTTGGAAACATACGGGCCTTCGAACTTGATTGAATCCCGGAGGAAGATTATAAACGCCACATAAATTACAATCAAACCGATAGTAATTAACCTGATAATTAAATCATCGGTAATAAAAAGAACTGCGGCTAAAAGAGGAACCACAAGAAATATTAATAATCTTTTTCTCTGCCTTCGGTCCATTTAGTTTAGTGTTAACGGTAAAAAAAATACTTGTTTAATATAATTTTACATTTTTTTAATAGCAAATAGCTTACCCGGCTTAAAGGCCATAATAGAATAGAACAGACAGCCGGTGAAGCACTTCTTTTCTGCCGGTGTTTTTAACTGACGAATAATAAAGCAGGTTTTCTCCCAGGCTGAGCTCAGGGAAATACGCAACAGCAGATTTCTTTGCCGCACTTAGCTCCGATTGTTTGAGCTTGTCCGTTTTACTCAACACAACAACATAAGGCAATTCTACGGCGCGCAAAAAAGAATTTAATTGTACATCCAGCTCCGTAGGCTTATGCCTGCTGTCTATTAAATGAAATGCCAACGACACATTCGGCGAACCTTCAATAAAATCGCCGATGAGCTTTGACCAATATTCCCGTTCCTTCTTGCTAGTTTTTGCGTAGCCGTAGCCCGGCAGATCGACCAAATAAAATTTATCATCTATTAAATAATAATTTATCGATCTCGTCTTCCCGGGGGTAGAGCTTATCTTTGCCAGGTTCTTCCTGTTAAAGAGCGAATTAATAAATGAAGATTTGCCCACGTTCGATCTGCCGCATAAAATTACCTCCGGCAGATTTGCCTTCGGCAAATCCTTAAGATTAAAGACTGATTTTACGAATTCTTGTTTTTCAAACATAATAAAAAAAGAGTAACCGAAATTTAAGGTTACTCTTATCAAATAAAAATATTAGGACTAAATTAAAAGATAAATTTTAACCTTTACCTAGCTAACATCATTTTAATTATCATAGTATGTTCCCCGGCTACCAGCCGGCAGATATATATCCCGGATGGCGAATCATCGCCGTGCAAATCCTTTGAGTCCCATTTAACGGAATAAAATCCTGCATGCCTGTATTCGCCGTTAATCAGTACGGCTACCTCTTTGCCTAGGAGGTTATAAACTTTTAAAGATATCTTTGCGCCAGCCGGAATCTCGAATTGAATTAGCGTTTCCGGATTAAAGGGATTTGGATAGTTCTGGTATAGATAGAATCCGTTGTAGATAATTTCTTCTTTCTCAACCTGCGTAACCTTATCGTAGTATTTCCATACGCCGCTTCCGTCTGTTGCAATGTACAGTTGGAATTGATTATTTATTACTACGCCTTCCATATCGTTAATACCTTTAATTATACAGTTGCATGTTATTATAACCGGCTGCCATTCTCTACCTCCGTTGCTGCTTTTATATAATAGAAAATCGTTATTGCTTGTTCTTCCTCCGGCAAATATTTCTCCCGGTTTTAGCGGATTTTCCTCAATGCTTGTAAAAACCGTACCTTGAACATCCAGACACATCAACCATGTCTTTCCCTTATCGGTTGACTTCAATATAAATTCATTTAGTCCCACATAAACAGTATCCGGATTATTAGGCGACACGCAGATCGAATAGCACGAAAAGATTTCACCTACCGGCAGAATAATATTCTCCCATGACTTTCCGTAATCGGTTGACTTTAATAACAGCGCTGTACCGATTGGGCCGTTGTTAAATCCTCCTGCCCAAACAGTAGAGTCACTTGTATAAACAAAGTTCAATGTTACTGTTTCTTCACCTGCCCGCGAAACGGTCCATACGCGGTCTTCATTAACATAAATGTTCGGATCATTCGTACAGCAATATGCCGGCATTACGGAATCCTTTTCGGTATATGCAAAGCCGGCTATAGATTTAATTAATTTAACCTTGCTTTTATCTAATCCGGAATCCTCGGCAGGCAGCGCGGATTGAATCGGCATTATATTGGTATATATCAGCGTCTTATCGATTGATGAATCGGGCACTAATGCCATGAACAATTTGGTAAGCGAGGGTGAGACCGGCTGTGCATAAACACACGACGGCGACCTGGTGCTGAAAAATACTCTAATCCAAACCGAGTCGTCGTCATCAAAATTATGAAAATTCATGCCGCTGGATTCCATACCTGCAACTAAGAGCTTTTCGTATGTATTGTCTACTATCGTTAGAGAAGTGACTTTCTTGCCTGCTAAGCCCACTGGTCCGATCAGCTGGCAAAAAGAAATTGGCTGCCATAAAAACAACAAGACTAAAAAATATCTTGTCTTCATTTATGTTTCCCTTTTTACTGAATAAAAGCTACTAAATAATGGGCCAAGTTTCAATTCAATTAATTGCAAAAAAAATCCCGGCTAAACCGGGATCTAATTTCTTGGAAAAGGACTAATGCAGTTCTTTACTTTTTGTCTTCGCTTTCGGAGACTACCTTTGCATCCTCAACTTCTTCAGTCTCTTTTTCTTTCTTTGCCTTAGATTTAGCTTCTTTCTTTTCCTTATGTTCTTCGGCTTTGGCGTTGGCTATATCGTTATAATCTACCAGCTCGAGAATTGATATTTCCGCAGCATCGCCCATCCTGTTGCCCAATTTAACTACGCGGGTATAACCGCCCGGGCGCTCGCCTATTTTAGGAATAATCTCGCCGAACAATTCTTTTACAACTTCCCGGTCGTGTATAACGCTCATTATCTGCCTCTTGGAATGCAGATCGTTTTTCCTTGCCTTGGTTATAAGCGCGTCAATATATTTCCTTGCCTCTTTTGCTTTGGCAGTAGTGGTTCTTATTCTCTTATGTTTGAATAAGGAAGTTGCAAGCGAGTTCAATAAAGCTTCGCGATGGCTTGCTGTTCTTCCTAATTTTTTTACTTTTACTCCATGTCTCATGAATAAACCCTTCCGTCCGGGCCGCCCGGATTAGCGGACTGCTGCCGGAATTGATTCAATAAAATTAATTGTTTTCAGTTTCTTCTTTTAAATATTTATCTACGTCCATACCGAATTCCAGGCCCAGGTTCTCAACTATCTCCATCAATTCCGCAAGAGATTTTCTTCCGAAGTTCCTGAACTTTAGCATTTCCGACTCATCTTTTCTAACAAGGTCCGACAAGTTTTTGATGTTGGCAGCCTTTAAGCAGTTATGAGATCTTACACTCAGCTCTAGGTCGTCCACGTTCGTCAAAAGTATCTTTTTAATTCTTTCTTTCTCGCTGTCCTTCTGACTGACGGTCTGCTCTTCTTCCTGTTCTATATCGAAATTAATAAACAGCTGGATATGCTCTTTCATTATCTTTGCTGCCTGCGTTAACGCATCGTCCGGCGTAAGCGAGCCGTCGGTTATAATTTCGAGAGTAAGCTTTTCATAATCGTTCTTATCGCCTATACGAACGTTCTCCACATCGTATTTAACATTCTTTATCGGAGTAAAAATCGAATCGATTGGGATCACTCCTATTGTCTGTTCGGGTGTAACGTTCTCGGCAGCCGGTACAAAGCCCTTGCCTCTGCCAACTCTTATTTCGATGTCGAATTTGGCGTTCTTATTTAGGGTTGCAATGTGCAGGTCGGGATTAAGCACTTCAACTTCGTTGCTGTTTTTCTGAATATCGGCAGCGGTAAATTCTCCTTCGCCGTTAAAGGAGATATCTATTTTATTCGGCTTCTTATTCAACAGTTTTAATCTAACCTGCTTTAGATTAAGAATAATTTCGGAAACGTCCTCTACCACTCCCTCTATGGTGGTAAACTCGTGCAATACACCGCTAAACTTAACGGATGTAATTGCAGCGCCGGTTAAGGAGGACAGCAATACTCTTCTTAAAGAATTTCCTAACGTAACTCCATAGCCTCTTTCCAGCGGCTGGAGAAAAAACCTTCCAAATGTATTCGAATAACTGGTCTCATCTAGAACTACAGCTTCAGGCATCTTTAAATTTAATCCACTCATTTATTAATCCTCTAAAAATTAGTATAAAAAAAATGATTTTATTTGGAATAAAGCTCAACAACCAATTGTTCGTTGGCATTTAGAGGAACGTCAGCTCTTTCCGGAACCTGTAAGAATGTTCCCGATAATGAAGCTTTATCGACGGACAACCATGAATAAGTACTGTCTTTCACTCTTTTAAGAGAACTGTGGATAAGATCCAATTTTTTACTTTTCTCTTTTATTTTAATTATATCTCCGGCCGACAGCAGGAAAGAAGGAATATCAACCAGGTGATCGTTTACAATTATATGTCTATGTTTAATTAATTGCCTGGCTTGCTTGCGCGAGGAAGCAAAGCCCAGCCTGTACACTACGTTGTCAAGTCTGCTTTCCAAAATCTTAACCAGGTTTTCACCGGTAATTCCTTTTTGCTTTATTGCTTTCTCGAAGTAATTTTCGAACTGTGTTTCGAGCAAGCCGTACAGCCTTTTAATTTTCTGTTTCTCTCTAAGCTGAACGCCGTATTCCGAAACTTTTGCCCGCCTGCTGTTGCCGTGCTGACCTGGAGGATAGTTCCTAACATCGATAGGGCATTTTTCAGTAAAGCACTTCTGGCCTTTTAGAAACAATTTTTGTCTTTCTCTTCTGCACAATTTGCATACTGAGTCGGTATATCTTGCCATTTAATAACTCTCCGCTATAAAATTAAACTCTTCTTTTCTTTGGCGGCCTGCAGCCGTTATGAGGAATCGGGGTTACGTCTTTAATAGAGCTAACATCCAACCCTGCAGTATTCAAGGCTCTAATTGCTGCCTCCCGCCCGGAGCCAGGCCCTTTTACAAATACATCCACTCTTCTCAATCCCAAATCATACGCTTCCTTAGCCGCTGCTTCTGCAGAAGTTTGAGCCGCAAAAGGTGTGTTCTTTCTAGAGCCCTTAAATCCGTTCTTACCAGCAGACGACCATGCAATAGTGTTACCGTATATATCGGTAATAGTAACTATAACATTGTTGAAAGTTGCCTTTATATGCGCAACTCCGTTGGAATCGACATGCGTTTTTTTCTTTGCTTTTTTAACTACTTTAGCCAAGTTCTAAACCTCCAAGTTAACAAACATTATTTCTTAGCCGGTGTTTTCTTCTTACCTGCTACTGTTTTTCTCTTACCTTTTCTTGTCCTGGAATTTGTACGGGTTCGCTGACCTCTTGCAGGCAAGCTCTTCCTGTGCCTTATACCGCGGTAAGAACCGATATCCATCAATCTCTTTATGTTCTGCTGAATTTCGGACCGCAGCGCACCTTCCACCTTAAACTCCGCTGTTAAGACAGCTCTTATCTCAGCTACTTCTTCGTCGGTAAGGTCGGCTACTCTTTTATCCGGATTAACCTTTGCTTTGGTTAATATTTCCGAAGAAATATTAGGACCTATTCCGAATATATATTGAAGTCCGAACAAGACTTTTTTATTCTTTGGTAAATCAACACCAGCTATACGAGCCACTTATTTACTCCTTTAACTTAAATTAACCTTGACGTTGTTTATGTTTCGGGTTTTTACAAATTACTCTTACAACGCCCTTGCGTTTAATTATTTTACAATTATCACAAATCTTCTTAACTGAAGCTCTAACTTTCATTTCTGCTCCGCTATTTATATCTATAAGTTATTCTGCCTTTGGTCAAGTCGTACGGCGATAATTCTATAGACACCTTGTCTCCGACCAAAATTTTAATAAAATGCATTCTCATCTTGCCCGAAATATGAGCCAATATTTCATGGCCGTTGTCCAGCTTCACTTTAAAATGAGCGTTGGGCAATGTATCCATTACGATTCCGTCAACTTTTATTGGTCCTTGTTTAGCCATCAGCAAGCCGTTAAAATCTCTGGTTTACCGTTAGAAATTAAAATCGTATGCTCAAAATGGGCGGAGGGCATACCGTCGGTTGTAAGTACTGTCCATCCGTCGTAATTTGTTTTTACAGAATACCTGCCCATGTTAACCATCGGCTCAATTGCAATAGTCATGTCTTCTTTTAGCTTAGCGCCGGTACCTTTTTTGCCGAAGTTGGGTACCGAGGGCTCCTCGTGCAAATACTTTCCTACGCCGTGTCCGCAAAGGTCCCTTACCACCGAAAAGCCGTTCTCTTCAACATAGCTTTGAACAGCTGCGGATATGTCGTGCACACGGTTGTTCGCTACAGCTTCTTCTATGCCGATGTATAACGATCTTTCGGTAACATCCATCAGTCTTTGCTTTTCTCCGGAAATATTGCCTACAGCTACTGTCAGTGCAGCGTCGCCAAAGTAACCGTTCTTCTGTACACCGACGTCTAGAGAAATAATCTCACCTTCTTTAAGAACTCTGTTTCCGGGTATGCCGTGAACAACTTCATCATCTATAGAAGTACAAATTGCAGCAGGATAATTTACAGACGAACCGCCCTGCGAATATCCCTTAAAGGCTGCAACGGCATTATTACTTAAGATGTAATCTTCCGCTATCTTATCAAGTTCCTTTGTTGTAATCCCGATACCGACATACCTTTTCAACAACTGCAATGTTTCTGCAACAATCTTACAACTCTGTCTAATATAGTCAATTTCTTTTTTTGTCTTTATATAAATCACAAGATACTTTTATTTCCTTGCTTTTATTTTACCGGTCTTCAAGAAGCCGTCGTAATGTCTCATCAATAAATGAGATTCAATCTGATGAAGAGTATCCAGCGCAACGCCTACAACAATAAGTAAGCTGGTACCGCCGAAGAATTGAGCAAACCTGCCTGTAACGCCCCAGTTGGAAACGAACGCCGGCAGTATGGCTATGATGGCCAAAAATATTGAGCCGGGCAAAGTAATCTTTGTTAAAATGTTGTCGATAAATTCCGACGTTTGCTTGCCAGGCCTAATACCCGGTATAAAGCCGCCTTGCTTTTTCATATTGTCTGCAACGTCTTTAGGGTTAAATGCAATTGCAGTGTAAAAGTAAGTAAAGAACACAATCATTATAGCATAAACAATTGAGTATACCGGCGAGGTATACTGAAAGTATTGAGCAAAGTTAACCAGGAATTCATTGTTCGGGAAAAACTGCAGAATAGTTGCAGGTATAAACATAATTGACTGTGCGAATATTATAGGCATTACTCCGGCAGTGTTTACTCTTAACGGGATGTATTGGGTTACTCCGCCGTAAACTTTTCTGCCTACAACTCTCTTTGCATACTGAACTGGAATTCTCCTGGTTCCTTCGGTTACTAGAACTACCCCGGCAATAATAAGTACCATAAAGGCAACAATTACAATTTCCACAATAAGGCTTCTTGTACCTTCGCTTATAAGTCTGTATTCATCGAGTATTGCAAAGGGAAACCTATCGATAATACCGATAAAGATTATAAGAGAAATACCGTTGCCGATTCCCTTATCGGTAATCTGCTCGCCCAGCCACATCATGAATATTGTTCCGGCAGTAAAAATAAGGACGCTGGAGAGAGTCCAAGAAAAACCTTGAACAGCTAAAGGGACGACCGAAACGCCCTGCACGCTTGTGTTGATCAATTTAATAGTAACGCCCCAGCCTTGAAGGGCAGCGATAATAACAGTTCCGTACCTTGTTAACTGGGTAATTTTTTTACGCCCGTCCTCACCCTCCTGCTGCAGCTTTTGGAAATACGGGATAACTGCGCCCAGCAGCTGGATGATGATTGAGGAGGAAATATAAGGCATAATGCCAAGCGCAAAAATAGCTGCATTATGGAATGCACCGCCTACGAACAAATCGTACAGCCCGAAGAGAGTATCGGCGCTTTGGTTTTTGGTGCTCTCGGCCAGCAGGGCAGAATCTATTCCGGGAATGGTAATATGCGCACCCAGCCTTACGATAACGAGTAAAGCCAGAGTATAAATTATCCTCTGGCGAAGCTCGTGAATCTTAAAAATATTTCTGAAGGTATCTGTAAGTTTTGCCATTTAATTCCAGCTTATATCTTTTCAATTGATCCGCCAGCAGCTTCCACTTTACTTTTAGCAGACTGACTGAACGAGTTGACTTGTATCTTAATTTTTGATTTAAGATCGCCGTTGCCCAACAGCTTAACGGGATCTTTAAGATTCGAAATAAGTCCGTGCTTCTTTAATACGCCGGCGTTAATAACCGTATCGGTAATCTTTTTAGAAGAAACGAGCTTTTCCAAAGAGTCTACATTAACCAGCTGATAATAAACTTTAAATTTATTACTGAAGCCGAACTTGGGAATTCTTCTCTGAAGCGGCATCTGCCCGCCTTCGAACCAGCTTTTATGCTTTGCACCGGAACGTGACAACTGGCCGTTCATTCCTTTGGTAGCCGTACCGCCGTGCCCAGAGCCTTCACCCCTACCGATTCTTTTATTCTTCTTTACAGAACCCGTGGCATATTTTAAATTGCTTAGAATATCCATTTTAAAAACCTTATCTCTACTTTATTTCTTCAACTTTTATTAAATGCGATACTTTCCTAATCATGCCTCTAACCTGAGGAGTATCGTTGTGTACCTTTTCCCAGTTAGGTCTGCCTAATCCCAGCGCCTCTATAGTCTTTTTCTGAATTAACGGTCTGTCGATTACGCTTCTTGTTTGAATGATTTTTATTTTTCCCATAGCTTCCTCAATTAAGCACTAAATATTTCGCTGACTTTCATTGTTCTTTTACCGGCCATTTTCCTGGCGTCTGTAATGTTTAACAAACCGTTTAGAGTAGCTTTAACCTGATTATGCGGATTGCTTGAGCCTAAGGACTTTGTTAAAATATCCTGAACTCCGGCAGCTTCTAGCACTGCCCTAACGCCGCCGCCGGCAATTAAGCCTGTACCGGGAGATGCCGGCTTTAGCATTACTCTGCCCGCACCAAACTTTCCTATTATTTCGTGAGCAATTGTTCCTTTAATTACCGAAACACCGACAAGATTCTTTTTAGCATCGTCAATGCCTTTAGAAATTGCATCAGTAACTTCGTTCGCTTTACCGAGTCCAACGCCTACTATTCCATGTCCGTTGCCTACAACCACAATGGCGTTAAAGCTAAAGCGGCGGCCGCCTTTAACAACCTTGGCAACGCGGTTAATGTGAACAACTTTTTCTTTTAGTCCTTCTATTTCGCTCGACTTTACGTTTTTCAATTGGTTCTCCAAGTACTACTCTTTTAATATTTTTTAACTCTACTTTTTTATAGAAACTTTTTTATTACACCGGCAATTACTTTGCTGCCGGGAGAGGATTCGAACCTCTACAGACGCCTCCAAAGGGCGTAGTCCTGCCATTAGACGACCCGGCAAGGAAAGAACAATTCAAAATTAAAAACCTGTCTGCCGACAGGCAAGATTCAAAATTCAAAGAGCGGAATGCGAATTTTATATCTACCATATTGTTTACGTTCATGAATCAATTTTTAATTTTGAATTTTTAATTTTTTTGAGCCAGAGGCTCATCCGCCTATGGCGGAAATTAGAACTTTAAACCGCCTTCGCGGGCACCTTCTGCTAAGGCCTTAATACGCCCGTGGTATCTGTAACCGTTGCGGTCAAATACTACCGATGTAATATTCTGTTCGATAGCTTTTTTAGCCAGAAAATTTCCTATCACTTTGCTCTTGGCTGTTTTACCCTTTGCCTTATTCAAATCTTCTTTAACTTCTTTATTTAAAGAAGAGGCTGCAGCCAAGGTTTTGCCGGTTGTATCATCAATAAGCTGGGCATAAACATTATTAAGGCTGCGGTAAACCGATAGCCTCGGTCTTTCAGGGGTACCGCTTATCGTTTTCTTAATCTTTAATTTAGACCTAAGTCTTGAATTATAATTTCTCTTAATCATTTTTACACTAACTCCCTAAAATTTATTTACCTGCAGTTTTACCGGCTTTTCTTTGAATCTGTTCGTTGGAATACTTAATACCTTTGCCCTTATAAGGTTCTGGCTGTCTAATCGATCTAAGCTTTGCAGCAACCATTCCTACAAGCTGCTTGTCAATTCCCGTTATAACTATTTGAGTCTGAACAGGGGTTTGCAGCGTTATACCGTCCGGAGGAACAAAATAAATCGGGTGCGAATATCCCATATTCAAAAGAAGGTTCTTTCCTTTTAACTCGGCCCTGTAGCCTACGCCCACTATATCGAGAGTTTTCTGGTAGGATTTAGTAACGCCTTCTACCATGTTTTGAATAAGCGCCCGAGTTAAGCCGTGCAGAGCTTTATTTTCTTTTGAGTCGTCTGGCCTCTTAACAATTACTTCATCGCCTTTAACTTCAATAGACATATTGCGGTGAAAAGTATTTTCCAGCTCGCCTTTGGGCCCTTTAACTTTTAACGAGTTACCGCTCTGGGTAACCTTAACGTCTTTAGGAATTTCAATTGGTTTTTTACCGATACGTGACACTTTCAAACTCCATTCAAAATAATTTACCAGATATAACAAACTACTTCGCCGCCCATAGCTTCCCGCCTGGCTTCTTTATCTGTAAGAAGTCCCTTGGGTGTAGATATAACGGCAATACCCAGTCCGTTTAATACTCTCGGAAGCTCGCCTGAGCTTTTATAAACTTTTAGACCGGGAGTACTAATTCTTTTTAAGCCGCTTATTGCAGAAATACCGCCGGTATATTTTAACTGTATCCTCAAAATATTCTGCTTATTATCTTCAACTACGGTATAGACTTCAATAAATTTTTGTTTCTTTAAAATTTCGGCCAGACTCTTCTTCATATTAGAAGACGGTATATCTACTCTAACTTTTTTTGCTTTGGCAGCGTTTCTAACTCTCGTTAAAAAATCTGAAATCGGATCTGTAACAGGCATAAAACTTCTCCTTTACCAACTTGACTTTTTTAATCCAGGTATTTCGCCCTTCAATGCCATCTCTCTTAAAACCAAACGCGAAATACCAAATTTACGATAATACGACCTAGCTCTTCCCGTAAACATGCAGCGGTTGTGTAGCCTTACCGGAGAAGCATCCCTTGGTAATTTCTGCAGAGCTTCGTAATCGCCTTTTTCTTTCAGTTCTTTTCTAAGCTTTGCATACTTGTTTACAAGCCTTAATCTTTTTTCTTCTCTTGCTATTAAACTTTTTCTTGCCATTAAAACTCCTATTACGCTGTTTTCATCTCTTTTTTTCTAAACGGGAAGCCGAATGCCTGCAGCAGTTCGTAGGCTTCATTGTCTGTTCTGGCTGTAGTTACAAAAGTAACGTCCATACCAAGTATCCTGGTTATCTTATCCACATTTATTTCCGGAAAGATAATTTGTTCTTTTATTCCAAGAGTATAGTTGCCTCTGCCGTCGAACGATTTGTCCGAAAGGCCTCTGAAATCTCTTACCCGGGGCAGTGCTATGTTTATAAGCCTGTCCAGAAACTCGTACATTCTTTCGCGCCTTAGTGTAACCATCGCGCCTATGTTAACACCTTCCCTCAGCTTAAAGTTAGAAATAGCTTTTTTCGCTTTTCTAATGCTGGCCTTCTGGCCGGTAATAGCTTCCAGCTCTTTAACCGCTTCTTCCAGAATTTTCTGATCTGCAACCGCAGCGCCTACACCCATGTTAACTACTATCTTATTAAGCTTGGGCACCTGCATTATGCTTTTGTATCCGAATTTCTTCTGCAGTTCCGGTACGACATCTTTTTTATAGACGACGCCCAGCCTGTCCTTAATTTTAATTTCTTTTTCCGGGGCGCCTTTGGTCTCTTTTTTAGCGCCTTTCGGCTGCTTTTCAGCACTTTCTTTTTTTGTTTTCTTCTCTGCCATTATTCAATTAAACCTTGAGTAAAAATTTAGTATTTAAATCATCTCTCCGCTGGTTCTGCTAACGCGAACTCTTTTCTTCTTCCCGGTTTTTTCATCAAGAATAATTTGGGAGCCGAGTCTTGATGGTAGGTTGTTTCCGGGGTCGATAAGCATAATATTCGACACGTTAATCGGAGCTTCCTTTTCTATAATTCCGCCCTGCGGATTGTTCTGGTTAGGCTTGGTATGTCTTTTCCTTAAATTTACCCCTTCTACAATTATCTTGTATTTTGCGGGAAAAACTTTCAGAACTTTACCGGATTTACCTCTATCGTTTCCGGCAATTACCATTACATTATCGTTTTTATGAATTTTCATTTATCTTCCAAATTTAAGACTCTGTCTGCTTTATAATACTTCCGGTGCTAAAGAAACTATTTTCATAAATTGTTTTTCTCTTAACTCTCTTGCTACCGGTCCGAATATACGCGTACCTTTAGGCTCGTTCTGGTTACTTATAAGAACCGCAGCATTCTCATCGAAGCGGATATAGGAGCCGTCTTTTCTACGAACTTCTTTTTTGGTTCTTACAATAACAGCCCTGGAAACTTCACCTTTTTTAACTGTTCCGTTAGGAATTGCAGTTTTAACAGATACAACTATCAGGTCTCCAACGCTTGCATACTTTCTACCACTTCCGCCAAGTACACGGATGCACCTAACTTTTTTAGCGCCTGAGTTATCGGCAACTACTAAATTGGTTTCTTCTTGAATCATTTTAAACTATACTCCTTGCTTTTCCTACTAGTAAGCCTCCGGCTTACTTGGCTTTTTCTACAATTTCAATTAAGCGCCATCTTTTTTTAGAACTAAGAGGGCGGGTTTCCATAATTTTTACCTTATCGCCTATACTGCATTCGTTCTTCTCATCGTGTGCCATTAGCTTGGTGGTCTTCTTAAAATACTTTTTGTAAATAGGATGCGGAACTCTTCGTTCGATTGCAACAGTAATGGTTTTTTGCATTTTATTGCTTACAACTACACCAACTCTAGTTTTTCTTAATGCGCGTTGTTCCATATTTAAGCGTTAACTCCTTCTTTTTTGTCGTCTGCTGCTGCAGCGGCTTTTGCAGCCTGCCTTTGCTTTAAGACTGTTTTTAACCGGGCAAGTTCTTTCTTTGTTATTTTAAGTTTTGCCGTATTTGTCAACTGCTTCAGTTGGTGTGCAAATCGTAAATCCATAAGACTAATTTCATCCTCGGAAATTTGCTTTAACAACTCATCGTCTTTTAATTCTTTTATTTCATGAATTTTCATTTCTTCACACCTAGGTTTTTATTCAAAGTCCGGTCTGGACACAACTTTAGTTTTAATAGGCAATTTATATGCACAGGTTCTAAGGGCGTCGTTGGCCAAATCTCTGGAAACGCCGGAAACTTCAAAAAGAATTCTTCCCGGCTTAACAACGGCTACCCAAAATTCAGGAGCTCCTTTTCCCTTACCCATTCTTGTTTCCAGAGGTTTTTTGGAAACCGGCTTATCAGGGAAAATTCTAATCCAAACTTTGCCGTCTCTCTTCATTTTTCTAGAAAGCGCAACACGGCAGGCTTCAATCTGGCGGCTGGTAATCCAGTGGGGTTCCAAAGCCTTCAGGCCGAAATCGCCGAAGGCAACCGAGCTACCGCGCTTAGCTTTGCCGGCCATTCTTCCGCGCTGTGCTTTTCTAAACTTAACTCTTTTGGGCATTAACATAACTTAAACTCCTGAATCAATTAAAAATGAAAAATTATAAGACTGAAATTCATTTTAATTTTTAATTTTTAATTTTTAATTTTTAATTATTATTCCGTAACTCTTTTTCCTAAAATTTCGCCCCGGCAAATCCAAACTTTAATACCAATAGACCCGTAAATAGTTTCGGCTCTGCCGTTGGCATAATCAATATCGGCTCTAATGGTATGAAGCGGAATGCGGCCTTCCTTGTACTGCTCGGTCCTTGCCATTTCGGCTCCGCCCAATCTTCCCGAGCACATAATTCTAATACCTTCTGCGCCCATGCGCATTGCTGCGGTAATAGACATCTTCATGGCTCTTCTAAAAGAAACTCGGCCTGCAATCTGGCTTGCAATATTTTCTGCAACAAGGTAGGCATCCAGCTCCGGTCTTTTAATTTCGGATATTTGAACTTTAACTTCCTTATCGGTTACTTGCTTTAATTCCTGTTCCAGCTGTGTAATTTCCTTACCGCTCTTGCCAATAACAACCCCGGGCCTGGAAGTGTAGATAGTTAGAATAATATTCTTGGAGGTCCTGTCAATTACAATTCTGGAGATACCCGCTTTCTTTAAACGATTCCTAATATAATCTCTCAGCCTGTCATCTTCCTTTAATTTGGAAGAGTAACTTTTATTTTCATACCAATTAGAGTCCCATCCTCTAATAATTCCTACTCTCAATCCTATCGGGTTAGTTTTCTGTCCCAAAAAAAATCCTCCTAAGTTTATGCCTTTGTTGCTACCACAATTGTTAAATGACAAGACCTTTTTCTAATTCTGTAAGCCCGTCCCATAGGGGCAGGAGAAATTCTTTTAACAGTAGGTCCCTGGTTAACATAAGCTTCCTTTACGTAAAGCTGTTCCGGCTCAAGCCTGGTTGCATCATCTCTGTTTAAGAGATTTGCAACTGCCGACCTTAAGACTTTTT
>JAKAJV010000116.1 GCA_021813585.1 Bacteroidota bacterium
AAAATATAATTTTATATCGCGGGGTGGAGTCCCGATTTAATCGGGAGTAGCTTCCCGATATGATCGGGACAGGCTGTCGGGCTCATATCCCGATAGCTATCGGGATGTAGGTTCAAGTTTATAAAAGTGTTCTTTAGAAAATATAATTTTATATCGCGGGGTGGAGTCCCGATTTAATCGGGAGTAGCTTCCCGATATGATCGGGACAGGCTGTCGGGCTCATATCCCGATAGCTATCGGGATGTAGGTTCAAGTTTATAAAAGATGTTCTTTAGAAAATATAATTTTATATCGCGGGGTGGAGCAATTGGTAGCTCGTCGGGCTCATAACCCGAAGGTTGTAGGTTCAAGTCCTGCCCCCGCTACTAACATAAAAATAAACCCTTTGTAAATCAAGTACTTACAAAGGGTTTTTATTTTTTACATACACATTACATACAAAACAATCTTATTTCATCATACATTCGACTATTATAAACAGCATGTTACGTTTATTGAATGCTTCGTCTAGATCGATTAATTTTCTTTACGTTGCATTTTGTACTCAAAATATATTACTGGTACTTACTGACGGAATTAAGTAGATGCAAATATAAAAGCTTTTGTTATTATTTTTAGGAATGACATTAAAAAATGGTTTAATTCTGTTCCAATTGAATTGTGCAAAGTGTTTATACCAAAAGATGAGGTTGATAAGTATCTTTCTGGAGATATTCGTCCAGCGATCAACCTTACCAACCTCAAATTTACATTAATAAATGTAAGAGAATGATTAAAAAAAATCAACGGGAGGTTGAATTAAATAATAGGAGGAATTAATGCTGCCTATAAATAATTCTTGCCAAGCTAAAAAATTCCGGCGTTAATCAATTGCAATTAAACCCAAAAATAAAAAATATAACAGGGTTCATTTAATTACAAGCTTTTATACTAGTCGATTCTGCGGAGAATATCAGACCCCATTATTATTTTCTCTACCTTCTCTCGCTTTTGCTTCTTCAATCCGCTCTTGAAGTATTTCGAGTACTTCTTTCCAACCCTGAGGCGTTACCTTTAAGTCATGCGTTATTAGTCCATGATCTTCTAACATACCTAACTCAAATCCGTGTTCTTCTGGATCGATCGGCGTATACACAACATCGTAGTCATCCCACTGTAAGAGAATTTTAATTCCTATTTCATCAGTAAGTGGTGATCTACCGTTACCTTCATGATCGTCTATATGCTCTTGTTGTGATTCATTTGTTGGTGCTTGTTCCATTTATTCTCCTTTTTTTAACTGTATTATTTTACTACCGGCACAAATTTTAGGTACGATTATTAAAGCTTATATGCTGTCAACTCATTCGCTATCAACTCTGCCTGTTTTAAGACGGTTTCTGTTGCAAGCTTCTGCATATCTGGTGGATAACCAAATTGTCGCAAAGTCATTTTTACTATCACCTTCAGCTTAGCCTTCACGCTTTCTTTTATTGTCCAGTCTATAGTGGCATTTTGTTTAACACGCTCGTATAAGACAATGGCTAACTCACTCAGCTTCTCTTTCTGCATTAACTCACGAGCACTTTTATTATTAGCTACGGCTGTGTAGAAGGCATATTCAAATTCAGACATTCCCATTTCGGCAGGCTCTTTGTCCATCTTCTGTATTTCCTTGCCAAGTTTGATAAGCTCTTCAATCACTTCGGCTGCTGTAAGAATTTTGTTGTGGTACTTCTTGATTGAGTTCTCCAGCATTTCCATTAGGGATTTGCTTTGACAGCCTGGAAGAAAGAGACTTCGTCTTTTACATCCATTGCCTGCTCGTTAGGAATCGCAATAGCAAATGCCCATGATAGTGCTGTAACTTCATCAATAAACCGCTTCTTACCGTTTTCAAGGCTTAATATATGTTCTTCGGCTGCCAATATTATTTTTAGCTTTGTTGTTGTATCTGCTGTAAAATATTCCTCGTAAAGCAATCTTTTGTCCTTGCCTAAGTATGGAACTGTTGGGTCTTTAACTAATTCCTCATATTCATTTGAATACGCTCTAGCCGGTTTCTCAAGGAACATTTGAGAAACAACTTCCAGTTTCTCCAGCATAAGTTGTACAGCCTTTTCTTGTGCTATAGCAGGGTCACCCTTACCTCCGCTATCGGAATAAAAGGAGAGAGCTTTCTTTAAGTCGGACGCAATTCCTAGATAATCAACAATCAATCCGCCCGGCTTATCTCCGAATACTCTGTTAACTCTTGCTATTGCCTGCATAAGGTTATGGCCTTGCATAGGTTTGTCTATATAAAGAGTATGGAGACAAGGTACATCAAAACCGGTTAGCCACACATCCCGTACAATTACAAGCTTCAATTCATCTTTGGGGTCTTTCATTCTTTCAGCTAAAATCCGTCTCTGGTCTTTTGTGGTATGGTGCTTTGATAGTTCAGGCTCGTCGGAAGATGCGGAAGTCATAACAACTTTTATAACGCCTTTTCTTAAATCTTCATTATGCCACTCCGGTTTTAATTTTATTATTTCATTATAGAGTTCAACTGCAATCCTTCGGGACATCGCAACTATCATTCCCTTGCCCTCAAAGACTTCCTGCCTTAACTCGAAATGTAAAACTATATCCGCAGCAATCTGCCTTATACGGTCTTCGCTGCCTATCAGGGCTTCCAGTTGAGTCCATTTAGCTTTTGACTGCCGTGCAGAAGTAAGGTTATCTTTCTCTAGTTCATCATCGAGTTCGACAACTAACTTTTTCCCTTCTTCGCTTAGATTTATTTTTGCCAACCTGCCTTCATAATAAATTCTTACTGTGGCACCGTCTTCAACCGCCTGAGCAATATCATAAACGTCAATATAATCTCCGAACACTGCCGGAGTATTAACATCTGTACTTTCAATCGGTGTACCGGTAAAGCCAAGATATGTAGCGTTAGGTAAAGCATCTCTCATATACTTAGCAAAACCATAAACAGTTTTTTTGCCGATAATATTTCCATGTTCGTCTTTATCATCAATAGCCTTTGCTTTAAAGCCGTATTGGGTGCGGTGAGCTTCATCTGCAATAACTACTATGTTCTTTCTATCTGATAACTGCTCGTAAACCGCACAGGACACTGAGTTTGTCGAAGTGTCCGGCTGGAATTTTTGAATAGTTGCAAACACTATTCCTCCTGAGGCTACCTTTAGTAAATCTTTTAGATTTTCTCTGCTCTCGGCTTGAACCGGGCATTGTCTTAACAACTGCTTTGAAGCTGCAAAGGTATCGAACAACTGGTCGTCAAGATCATTACGATCTGTTATAACTAAAATTGTAGGATTGTCCAAGGTTAAAACAATCTTGCCGGTATAAAAGACCATTGATAAAGATTTCCCGCTGCCTTGAGTATGCCAGACAACTCCGCCTTTTCTGTTGCCGTTAGCTGAAGATGCTTTAATTGTATTTTCAACTGCCTTATTAACTGCATAGTACTGATGGTAGGCTGCAAGCTTCTTTGTGGTTTCGATTATAGTAAGATTAGTTGTAGGGTCTTCCTTTTTAGTCTTCTCAAAAACAGTGAAGTGCCTTATTAAATCAAGGAGTGTGTTTTTGTTGAGCATCCCTTTTATTAATGTTTCCAACTGGCTGACAAGATGCGAAGCCTCTTTTTTACCGTCAACAGATTTCCATGCTAAGAAACGGCTGAACCCTGCTGAGATAGTGCCGGCTTTGGCTTCCAGTCCGTCCGATATAATTACAAAACCATTGTAAGTAAACAAGCTTGGAATTGCTTGTTTGTAGGTCTGTATCTGCCTATAAGCCGTTCCTATGGTTGCGTTTTCATCTACTGCGTTTTTAAGTTCTACTACTACTAAAGGTATGCCGTTTACAAAAAGCACTACATCTGGTCGCTTGTTAATTCCATTTTCAACAACAGTAAACTGATTGGCAACTATAATGTCATTGTTGTCCGGGTTTTTGAAGTCTACTAGCCAAACAATATCGCCTCTGCTGTTGCCGTCTTCTTGATATGTAACTTTTATTCCTTCGGTAAGCATACGGTGAAATGCTTCGTTGTTGGCTATTAGTTCCGGTGAGTTGATTCTCTGTATTTGCTTAAGTGCATCTTCTCTTGCTTCTACCAAGACCTTGGGATTTATTCTACCTACAGCTTCTTCCAAACGTTCAAGCAGCAGAACATCTTCAAACTTTTGCCGTTCCGGCTTTTCGCCGTCAGGTGCAATATCCGGTGCGTAAATGTACTGGTAGCCTTGATGCTCAAGCTGCTCAATTGCAAAGAGCTCAATGTCGGATTCGGTTACTTTTTTCATAAGCAAGTTTTATGATTATATTATCGGAACTATACTACATATAAAAACTATACTTTGATTGTGGTTTAACGCTCTCTGGTATATATTTTATAATTAATCCAACTTTTCTAGCGCATTCAATGGTAATGGGGTACTTGCCGTCTATTTGCGTATTATTCCAATTCATTTTTGTTAAGCTTAGAATTTCTTTACAGATTGTCATAGCAGATTCATCACTCTCTACAATTCTTATTTCTATTGGTCTAGGAACATACAATCCAGGGTATGTCTGGTAATAATCAATTGAACCTCTAGTAAATAATAAATACGTTGATTCATCGATTTGAATATGGGAACCTCGCTTTATTGGGTATAATCCACTTCTGAAAAGTCTTGTGCTGCTATCAAGTATTGTGATATAGTCAACTAGGCTAATACGTAGATCACTTGCTGCTTCGGAAAATCCTTTCATTCCCTCATCATTAAAATTTGAAGTTTTATGAATTACAATTCTAGCAGGATTGGTTTTATGAATATTTTCATACTCTTTTACTACTCCATGAAATAGGAAAAATGCTTGTCCTTCGGTAAGATGAGGTTGTTTATCTTCATCACTAATTTTTACTGGAGAGCCCCTTAAAATTACTCCGTTACCTAAATCGTCAAATAATTGCGCCAAGCTTGTATGTGTTTGCTTCCTATCTCTACTGCGATAAAAACTTATTCCGATAAAACATTTTGTCACTTCACTATTATCCCTTATAAGGCGCCAAGGGATATGGTTGGTCTTATAATAAAGTGCGGTACAAAAATTCCATGCTTTGGTTGCATCATCTTGTTTTCCGCTTTTTTCTCTATAAGACTCTAGCGAGTCTTGTAAAATAAGTTGAATAGGTTTTCCAACCTGCATTGATTTAGCCTTTAGCAATCTTCTAAAATCTGTTTCAAGTCGTATATCTTCTTTTTTATTCTCTATTGTTTCTTCGACCTCGTTTAAAGTTTGGTGCATAATAAATTTTTGTAATTTATTAGGGATAATGCAAATAACTACATCAACACCTTTATCAATAGCTAAATAATTAATATACGAGTAATATATCTCAGCACATGTTGTCAGCCTTTTTTCCCAATTATCTATATCTTTAATTAGCTTAATATCTTTGTTGGAAATTGCTTTTGTAAGGTTTTGATTTACAATAAAATTTGCATTAAAACCTGTATTTTCATTGAATCCACAGAAAGATGTAAATAAATTAGGTTGCTTACTTTTAGGTTTGGGAGGAATGTATTTTGTACAAGTCTCTATCCAGCTAAGGAATTTTTCAATATTTTCATTTGTACCAACAACACCTAACAATATATCTTTTCTACGATTGTTAATCTTAATATCATATGCATTATATTCGGCAATACCTTTACGGGGACAGATATGAATACTTGTACCAAATTCTAGTTGCGGTTCTTGTATATAATTATATTTCATACATCAAACTCTAGCAACCCGTCAATATCTTTCATCGCTTTTAGCTCGTCCTCTTGTTCGTTGTTAGTCCAATTTTCTTCTAGCAAATTCGGAGCGTTATTAAATTTCAAAAAGTGAAGGAATTCAATAAAATTTTTTGGCCTCTTAACATCTTCCTTAAATAACTCAATTTGAGTTCTGCCAAATTTCAGATAATTACCTATAAACCTTATATGATTCAAAACGTGCTGATTTTTCTCAACCCTTTTTAAGTAGCTTGACACATCTTCATGTTCCCAATAGTGTTTTTGTTTTCCATCAAAAGTTATATACCATTCAGGAGAAATTTCTATATACCATTTGTTGTCATAAAATCTAAATATGATACTAAATGCAAGATTTGTATAATACCAAGGTGTATAATCTTTTTTGTGTAATTTAACTCGTATTACTTCTCTTGAAGTATTGCGTTTACCTGTATTCCAAGTTTCTGTTCTAGTTATTATATTCTCATCTTCCGGGACAAAGACATAAACTTTATCATCATGATAGAAATCTATGCCCCAAAAATAAGCTTGTTTGGAAAAACAAAACTTTAAGAGGGCTTTAAATGCCCGGAGGCAATTTTGATCTTGTTCATAGAACTCCTCTGGTCGAATTACATCAACGCTTCCCACATCCACTATTTTGCTTAAATCGTGATTAGTATTCCACAAATCATGAAAAGTATATATATGTTTTTCGTAGTCTATCCAATCCGCACTAAACCTTAATCCTTTTTGGTTTTTATAATAATATATAACTTCCCGATCATTAACTTTTTTCCTTCTAATTCCTTTTAGAATTTCCTTTCTGTCTAAATTCAATTTACCAACATATAACTTCTCTGGGAATTTTATTTCTAACAAATTTGTTGTAACAATTTCATGACTTAGATCGCTAAAGCTTTCCTTATAGGAAGTAAGTTTTTGATCAGAAAATTGTTGTTCAAGTAATTCTTCAATATGCTTCAGTATTTTGTAATCGCTTAATGAATTAATTAACCGTATTAAGTCTCGATTGTCAAGTATATTATCTTTTGCAGAAAACTTAAATTTACCCTGGATTATTTCGTGATACTCACGTTCTGAGTATGAATCTTCTTTTTCTGTAATTATATAAATGAATAGTGTATTATAATCCTTGTAGTAATTATTTTTAACAAACTGATTGAGAGTGTGTTTGACTTTAGCATTATTTGAAGTTGCTGTAATTTGAAATGCAACTTTATTCACTTTATCTCCCAAATCAATTCCGGCATAATTTATCTTTTCTCTATTTAGGTTGACTAGATGGCGGTAGCCAAATACTTCTTGAAAAATAGGTATTAATATATTCTCGGATATTAGATTTATCCCATATTGGTTTATAGCATTGAATCCTTTAACTTCTGTAACGAATCGACTTAAAAGGGAAATTATTCTATTTATTGTGTCTAATTGATTCATTGTTTATTTAGTCTTCACTCTCACTTCTCCGCTCATAAGCTTCGGTAGCAATGTATCCCGAAGTTTTTCGAGTGTGCGGATTTGTTTCTGGTTTGATAAGATTTTTTCAAAGCATGGTTCTGTTATTTGTTGAAATTTATTCATGGTCTTTTTATCAGGTACTAAGATTTCTATTTCTTTAATCATAGAAGAATTAATCGAAGTACACAATTGATGAAGTGCTACCTAGTAATTCATACTTGAAAGTCTTTAAAAATAGATATAAATATTCTTTGATAAATGGAGTCGCCGAATTAAATTTAAAATGAGCAATTGCTTCATTTGACAGCATCTCCGTAGAAGTAATCGCTACCCTGCCAACTGTCATTTTAAAACTTAATAGTACTGTATGATTAGGTATTGTTGGTATGTTAAATTTATTCACTGCTTCACTCGTGAGGTACTCAGTTGTATTTAGAATATACACTCCGCTATCTCCCATATCTTTAATTGAAACCCATTTAATATCATTAGAATTTGTTGTGAACCATTCTATTTCTTTTCTAGGTGGCGTTCTTCCTATTCCAATATCAACAAGTTCTCCAAGCATTTTTTTATCCCAACTCTCATCCGCGTCTTCCACAAACCAATGCCTAAAAAGTGTTTCTGTCATTGCTTCAAGGGTTTTGTTTTGGCGGTGGAGTAATTCTATTTTATCATCCAGGCTGCTAAGCATGCCAGCAATTGCTTTTTGCTCGGAGAGGAGAGGAATTTTTACAGGCAATTCGTAAATATGATTTCTATTCAAGGTAGGAACTGCACTTCCAGCATTAAAACCATTAAAATCAAAAGTACTCAAAAAATAGAATACAAATACTTCATCATTCCCGTTAAAATCCTTTACATATAATACTGTATTGTGTGCCCAAAAATCTTTTTTATAAAACTTAGGCGTTCATATATTGCCACTTCTTCCTATAGTAATACCTGGCGCCTTAGTGGTTGCCTTATCATGAAAGCCAATTATTCCTTTTGAGCCAGCTACTGGAATATTGCCTGCTTTCATTTGCGACTTAGGAAGATCGTGTCCTCTTTGTAAAACAATAACATCGCCTAACGTACATTCCTTCCACTCACTCATCGGCAACAACCTTTTTAAGATTTTCAGTTAAAGACAAAGCTGTCTTATCCAGCTTCTGAAATGCGAACCATTTTTTACCCATGTCCTTAAGCGAAGCGCCGAAGCGGTATACGTCTTTGTCGTCAATAATAATAAACCTATCGTATGCTTTGTCAAATTCTTTTATCGTAATAGAAGGGTACTGCGAGTTAAACTTCTTCTCGTCAAGCTTCAGTGCCTTGCTTACGTTCCTTGTTAGTATAGTTACGCTTACGTCCTTTTTCTTTTTGGTAAGCAAATCAAGAATTGTTTCATCAATGTAGTTATCGATCAAAATTATTTCCCTTTCAGCCTTACGGATAATACCGGAAACAAATTTGTATGCATCGAAAATTTGGCCGTCAAAGAAGATACCCTGCTTCGGTTCAAGGTCTTTACTTTGCAGTGCATTAAAAACCTGCTCAAACTTTTTATCGGTTTCTATCTGCTTATACTCTAGCTTGTCTAAACGCTGGAAGACTCCGGCATTGGCAACAAGAAATTTTCTCATTGCAACAAAAGCGTTCATGATTTGAATACTCATCTTGACGGCGGTTTCACTCTTCAATACTGCAGAAAGCATAGCTACACCTTGTTCTGTAAAAACGTAAGGCAAGTATTTCCTGTGTCTTCCTCTTCCTTGTGTTAAGGTTGCGTTTTGTGACTTCAAAGAACCATTTGGATTTAAGGTGTCATTTTGGAACCTTAGAGCATCATCACTTTTTAAGGTGCCAATTTGGAACCTTAAAGAATTCCATTCATCATCGGTCAGTTGAAACATAAATTGTTCGGGAAACCGATCTGAATTTCTCTTAACGGCTCTATTTAAATATTTAGTCTCAACTCCATAGTAATTTGCCAAATCGCTGTCCAGCATAACCTGTTCCCCTCGAACAGTATGAATCTTCTTTTGAATTTCAGATGCTGTCTCAATGGTAATATTTGAATTAGACTTTGCCATAACGTAATTATCCGGTTACATAATTTGACTGTATCAATTGATAATAATTTTTTTCAGATTTTCAGAAATAAGCTTATTCAATACATCTTCTTCTTTAAGTTGTTCTTCAAACTCTACTTTAAGTTTTGTAAACCGTTCGTTAAAATCAAAATCGTCTTCAGATAGCTCCCGTGTTCTGCGGTTAATAAGGTAACCCAAATTGCGGGCATCAATAAAGAGTATTTCATCTTTGCGGTAGCGGAATTTACCGTTCTCCTTATTACGGCTTAAGAACCATAAGCTTGCCGGTATTTGGGTATTTAAAAAAAGCTTTGCATGCAGGTTAACTATGCAGTCAATTAAGCGTGCTTTAATAATAGCTTTCCTTATATCGCCTTCACCGGAAGTTTTAGACGTTAGTGAACCTTTTGCTAGAAAGAATCCTGCTTGTCCGCTTGGTGCCAGGTGATAAATAAAGTGTTGTATCCATGCATAGTTGGCATTGCCGGTAGGAGGGATACAGTAAGACCATCTAGCTGAGGGTGGAACAAAGAAAATATTTTCCGCCTTATACTCGTCACGGTCTTCGGGATCGGCACCGGCGTATTCGCCTTTGCCTTCTTTAAGCTTCTCGTAATGAGTTTCAAAGGCATCTGAGATATATTTTAGGAAGATTAAGCCTAACACTATGTGCTTGTATTCGGCTGCATCAATATTCTTTCTTAGCTTATCTGCTGCTTTCCAGAGTTGTTTTTCAATCGGTTCGGAATTGGAGTTGTTGTTCTTAGCCGTGCTGTGCTGCTTCCCTTAAAATTTTCCGGTATTAGATAAATAAGTATATGAAAGTTTTTTCGGATGTTATACAATAAATTCTGCCTGTACAAAATTAACTGTACAATAATTAGAAATACCAACACAAAAATTATATTGATAAGCAATCAGACATCTGCGATCGTTTATATTTTCTACCTTTTCTTTTCCTCCTTATTTGGACATACTGAAATAAAAAAATCCCCAAGACAATTTGCCCTGAGGATTTTTTTTGATTTAGCTTGAGAAAGAAAATTTTTTAACGATTATTCTGCGCTCTTTACTTCTTTGGAAGAAGGAATCGGACACATACAAAAAATCGAGTTAATTACTTTCGTTCTGCGGTTTATTGGTACCTACAATATTAACACCGATATCAATTTTATCGGCTACTCTGGTACCTAGTATCATATTCTTTACACCATACTTGGAAAGCGTAATGGAAAATTTGGAAGTTACTCCCAGTAGATCGCCGGGCTCGCGTGCTTCTGTTGCAGGACTTTCATCAAGATACGTCATTGTTGCATCAACGGTAATATCGTTCGTTACGCCGTGCAGGTTAAAACCGCCCAACACTTTTACTTCAATTTTGTTAGGCGCCAGTTTTTTTACATCCATTACTTTCTTAATTGTAAATGAAATTGTAGGATACCTTTCGGCGTCTAGCCATTTAGCCTCTTTAAGGTCTCGGTCTCTCATCTGAATTCCGGTCTGCAGCGATTCGGTAGGAAGAGTTATCTCTCCCTTTAAAGTATTTTTAATATCGGAAACATTAAAGGAAACGCTGCCGGAAATTTGGCTGGACAGCCCGTCGACTTCATCCATCGGCGTAATGCTGTGGAAAGTAGCCTGGTTGCGCCCATGGTCGTCCTTAAAATAAAATGTTTGAACTCCTTTTGCTTTAACATCGAAGCCCTGCGCCATTACAGATGCTGCAAGAATTAAAATAAAAAACAATAACTCAGCCGTTTTCTTCATTTAGTTTTTTCCTTTTACTTTTAAATAAAAACACAAAACCCGCGGATATTAACATGCTAACTGCGGTAATAACCAGCGTTAAATCCAATCCCCAAATAAATTTATTCTCCCATACTTTATAAGTCGTGCCGAACAACGGATCTTTCTTCTCAATAAGAACCTTTGTCTGTGTAAAAACATAGCTGCCGTCGTAAATCCAGATTATAAAGGCGGCAGCAATAACAATAAGACCGGCCAGAATGCTGTACTTTTGTTTCTTATTAATTTTCATTTCGCTTTTAAGTTTTTAGATTTTAAGAATTATTGCCTATAATAAAATTGTTCATTCCCGGTTTATCACGGTTGCTTATCAAATATGTTTATATACTAATATTGAAAAAAATTCTAAAGAGGTAAATGAATCCTACTACAATACTAATCTTTTTTGTCTATTGATAAAATGATATTTTTAATGCAATTGTAAGAAATATTATTTACATCACATTAACCTGTTCCCTTATTTTAAAATGAATAGTGAAAAAGTATTCGATATTGCAATTATAGGCGGCGGAATAATTGGAACCTCTACGGGAATGCCGCTTCAAAAAACCGGAGGGCTTTCGGTTGTTGTACTAGAAGCAGAAGATAAGCTGGCCGCTCATCAAACAGGCAACAACAGCGGCGTTATACATTCCGGACTTTATTACAAGCCCGGCTCGCTAAAAGCTGAGAACTGTACGCGCGGCAGGGAGATGATGTACCGGTTCTGCGAAGAGAACAACATCCGTTTCCAAAAATGCGGTAAGGTTGTAATTGCAGTCGATAAGAATGAAATACCCGCACTTGATGAACTTGAGAGGAGAGGAAAAGCTAACGGCCTGGAAGGAATAAAAAGATTATCAAGAGATGAAATAAAAAACTACGAGCCTTACGCCGCAGGGATAGACGGTCTTTTCGTACCCCAAACAGGAATTGTAGATTACAACCAGGTTACGGAAGCATATGCGCGGATAATATGCGAGCGGGGCGGAGAAATAAGAACCGGAAATAGATTTCTTTCTTTGGTAAAAGACGGGAACACTTTAATTCTAAATACATCTGCCGGCCGGGTAAAGGCAAAATTTTTAGTTAACTGCGGGGGACTGCAGTCCGACAGAATTGCCCGGCTGTGCGGCATTAAGCCGGGTCTTCAAATAGTTCCGTTCCGCGGAGAGTACTATAAACTAAAAAAAGAAAAAGAGCATCTGATTAAAAATTTAATTTACCCGGTGCCCGATCCCCGCTTCCCGTTCCTCGGCGTGCATTTTACAAGGATGATTAACGGAGGTATTGAAGCCGGTCCGAATGCAGTCCTCGCTTTTAAAAGAGAAGGATACAGCCACAAAGATTTTTCTGCTGCGGATGTTTCTCAAATGCTCTTTTACGGCGGCTTCTGGAAGATGGCATTAAAATATTACAGGATGGGTATGGGAGAATTCTACCGTTCATTAAGTAAAACGGCATTCGTAAAGGCTTTGCAAAGGCTAGTTCCGGAAATACAATACGAAGATGTGCATCCCGAAGGCGCAGGCGTAAGAGCGCAGGCTCTGGAAGCCGACGGCAAGCTGGTAGACGATTTCAGAATTGTTGAGGCTGAAAAAATGGTGCATGTATTAAACGCACCTTCTCCCGCAGCTACGGCATCTCTAAGCATCGGGGAATCAATCGCCGGGAAAGTGATTAAGAGGATTAGATGAGCTTATTAAACTGTTTTTAAGCTGCGTACTACAAACTAATTCCCGGCCACTCGCGTATCGGCACGGTGGATTTAACAATATGCATACCGTGGTCTGCAAATTTTTTAAAGGCCTTGTCAGCTTCCTCCGAATAATCTATTACACCCGGAATAACAACCGGCGATGTGCAGTCCTCAAGCAAATAAACTTTTTCGGTCAAATGTTTTTTCTTAAGAAGGAAATCCTGCAGCAGGTCGTCTATTGTCCATGCAACGCAATGGCTTTTGGCTTGCCCGGCAATAATTATGGCGTCATATTCAATTAGCTTTTCCAGCAGCAGGGTATTTTTATGAGCGATCTTTTTACCGCTTATATCTTCTCTTACTTCCGGGCCGAATATAGAATAATGCTCGGTTAATGGATTGCTGCCTTTTATTTGGATATCCGGCTGGCAGTACCTGGCGGCGCTATGAAAAAATACCGCCTCTTCAAATGAAGAGACTAGCGCGTAGCCTATACCGCCAAGCATTGCATGGTAGGGCCAAATTGTAAGGTTATACTTTCCTCCTTTTTTCAATTCGCGTGTGTAGTGAAGCAGATACTCCTGTGCTTTTTCAAAATCGATGTTCAAATTCTTGCAGACATGTTTGTTTACCATCCAGATACCTTTCTCAATATCCTCCACCGGTATAAGTGTGTAGGGCGCAGGGTGCTCTCCATTTTTATCGGAGAGGAAGATAGAGTGAAATATCTGCAGCGGCCGGTGCGTGTCCATAGTCGGAATAATCTCGGTTATTGAGTTCAAATTGCGGTAAATAAATTCGCACAGTCTGCATGTATCTTCAACGGCGCCGCTGCCGGAGGCCCCGCCTACGAATAATTCAAATCCGGGTATGCAGAACGTATTCTGCATATCAACTGCAAGGACGCAGATTCTAAATTTATCTTCATAAGCGGGCCTTATATTATTCTGCCTTGCCCATTCATATCCGCCGGCTGCGGTTTTTTCATAATCCACTTTCCAGACCTGACTTGCCTTCGCTTTATCAAAATGCGGCGGAATATTTAATTCGTTATTCTTCAACTTAAATCCGTTTCTTAAAATTATAATTTAATTTTCCTCTTGAAGATAATATAAAGTAATTTTTTATTTGCAGTCAACATTCAAATCAATACTTAAAAATTTTTTTATTGAATTTTTACCCGGTAGAAATTCTTGATGCAAATTACATTAAATTGACTTTTGATTGGTATGTTCTGTTAAAGGGAATATATTTCGGTCAATCATTTTAATTATTTTTTACTTTACTCAACCGGCGGGCATTCTATTACTTTAGACTGTTATAATCGATTTAAGGAGGACGGGAATGGAAAACCTAATAACACTTTTGGAATTTGGGCAAAGCTACTGGCTTGATAATTTAACTCGGGGAAAAATTAAAAGCGGTGAAATTAAAAAGCGGGTTGTTAAACAAGGACTGCGGGGCATAACTTCGAACCCCAGCATTTTTAATAAAGCGATTACGGGCGGGAATGATTATGACCCGCAGATTAAGCAATTGGTGGGCATGAAAAAAGGCGTGCACGAAATCTATGAAGCTCTCACCGTTAAAGATGTAAAGGATGCATGCGATATTCTGCGCCCAGTGTTCGATGGATCGGACGGAGTGGACGGATTTGTAAGCCTGGAAGTCTCTCCTTACCTTGCACACGATGCGGAAGGGACGATGATAGAAGCGCGAAAGCTCTACTCCGAAGTAGACAAGCCGAACTGCTTTATTAAAATACCCGGCACCGAAGAAGGCGCCAATGCAATTGAAGAGATGCTGTATGAAGGAGTAAATATAAACGTAACGCTGCTGTTCTCCATTTCCAGTTACGAAGCCGTGGCAAAAGCGTATATAAACGCTCTGGAACGGAGAGCCGGCGAAGGCAAATCGATAAAGGATATAAGATCTGTGGCCAGCTTCTTCCTAAGCAGGATCGATGTGCTAACGGATCAGCTGCTGGGACAACTAATGATTCCCAGAAATAACCATGACGGCGAATTGAAGCCTGAGGACTTGCTGGGCAAGACAGGCGTTGCAAGTGCTAAGCTTGCATACCAAAGCTTTAAAAAACTTTTTAGCGGCGAGCGCTGGGAAAGGCTTGCCGCAATGGGCGCAAAAGTTCAGAGGCCGCTTTGGGCAAGCACCAGCACTAAAGACCCTCTCTACAGCGATGTTAAATACGTAGAAACACTGATCGGGCCTGATACGGTAAACACACTTCCGGATGAGACCATAGATGCTTTTGCAGACCACGGAAAGCTGGAAGCAAATACAATTGAAAATGACCTGGATAAGGCTTACAAAATTTTTGATGACCTTAAGAAGCTGGGGATAGATATCAATTTCGTAACGCGCCAACTGGTAAACGAGGGGATTCAGAAGTTCATTGATCCATACGATAATTTAATGAAGTCGCTTGCTCAAAAGCGGAACGAAATTTTAGGCGATGCTGCCGGAAAGCAGTCGATAGGATACGGCAAATCAAAATCGGAAGTTGCTGAAGTGTTGAAATCTCTGAACGAGAAACAGTTTACGCAAAGACTGTTTGAAAAAGATCCTTACCTGTGGTCTTCGGATAAAAACCAGGTTGAAGAAATACGGATAAGGATAGGCTGGCTAGACAGCATGGAATATTTCTTAAACCGCGCCGATGAAATCCACCAGTATGTTAAAGACGTAAGACAGGCAAAATATAAATACGTGGTACTGCTGGGAATGGGAGGAAGCAGCCTATGCCCCGAAGTTTCGAAGGAGACTTTCGGTTCCAGGCCGGGATATCTTCAGATGTTTGTTCTGGATAATACTGATCCCGCAGCGGTTAAAGATGTTGAATCCAAAATTGATCTGTCGAAATCTTTATTTATTGTCTCCAGCAAATCCGGCACTACTACCGAGACTCTCAGCTTCTACAAATATTTTGATTATCAGATGCAGAAACTGGCGGGTGGAAATGCAGGCGAGCATTTTACAGCTATTACCGACCCCGGAACACCGATGGTAAGCGAGGCAAAGTCCAAAGGGTTCATGCATATTTTTGAGAATCCCATCGAGTTCGGCGGCAGGTATTCGGCTTTGTCTTTCTTCGGGCTGGTGCCTATGGCTTTATTAGGCATTGATATAAAAAAGATTTTGAACAATGCGCATCAAATGATGCTTAGCTGCGGGCCGTTTGTGCCTGCCGAAAACAACCCCGGTGTCAGCCTCGGCGCCTTCCTAGGCATAAACCAGAAGCAGGGCAAGGACAAACTAACATTCTTGCTTTCAAAATCCATTAGTGCATTCGGATTGTGGATAGAACAACTGATAGCCGAAAGTACCGGCAAGGATGGTAAAGGGATTCTGCCTGTTGAAAGCGAATCGACAGGCCAGCCGGAAAGCTACGGCAGCGACCGTGTGTTCGTTCATGTCTATTCGCTTAAGGATGATTTTAAACAAGATGCAAAAAGGATAGCAGCACTTGAGAGGGCGGGGCATCCGGTTGTAAGGATTGCCATACCGGACGAGCTTGCTTTGGGCGCCGAGTATTTACGCTGGGAGATTGCAACCGCTACCGCCGCAGTTGTAATGGGCATTAACGCTTTCGACCAGCCGAACGTTGCCGAAAGCAAGAACAATACAAAAAAGTTATTGAATGAATGGCATGAGAAAGGAAAGTTCAGCGAGGGCGAGCCGTTAATTGAGAAAGACGGAATATCCGTCTTCTGCGATGCCTCTGCAAGCCGGCTGTTTGAAGGCCGCAGTAGATCGGTTAAGGAAATTTTAAATGCTTATCTTAAGCATGCTGAGCAGCCCGATTATATTTCGTTGCTTGCATACTTTCTGCAAACTCCGCAGCGAGAAAAGCTGCTGCAAGGCATAAGAGTTAATTTCAGGAATAAATTTAGAGTTGCTACTACACTCGGATACGGGCCGAGGTATTTGCATTCAACCGGCCAGCTTCACAAAGGCGGAGCGAATACGGGAATATTTTTAATAATAACTGCCGACGCCCAGGCTGAAGTTCAAATTCCCGGAAGCCCTTACGGCTTTGCTACTCTTCAGCGTTCCCAGGCTCTCGGCGATTTGAGATCGTTAAACGACCATGAGCGCCGCGCAATCAGAATTCATCTCGGCAGCGATGTTGAAGGCGGACTTAAGAAGCTTGCGGAATGGCTGGGTAGTTAAGTTATCTTGCGTTAGAAAAAATTTGCGGCAATTCGTCATTCTTGAACTTGAACTTACACTTGAACCTGCTTGCAGCACCTGTCTACCGATAGGTAGAGGCAAGCTTGAACTTTGGCTGGGAGATCAAGTTTAAGATCAAGTTCAAGAAGAATTCAAGTTTAAGATAATATAATACACATAATTTTTTAGGTACGAGTAGGTAAGAATTATGAATAACGAATACATTGAAACGATAAAGTCGGGCATGTCAAAGTCGGTACCGCCGGAGCCGTGCATTGTAGTTATCTTCGGGGTAACCGGGGACTTAACGCACCGCGAACTGATTCCATCTCTTTATGCTTTAAGATGCAGAAACCTGCTACCCAAGCAGTTTGCCATAATAGGATTTGCAAGAAGAGACTGGAGCGATGATTTCTTCCGTACCGAAATGAAGAACATTATGAAGAAGGTTAATGAGTGCGGAGAAAAAGAGTGGGAACTGTTTGCAAAAAATCTTTTTTACGTTAGAGGAGATTTTAACGACGACGCATCGACGTCGTATTCCGATTTACGCAGAAGGATTAAAGAAGTTCAAAGTAAATTAAATATTCCCGACAATGTTTTATTTCATTTATCTACTCCGCCCGAGAACTACAGTGCAATAATTGAAAGGCTGGGCAGGGCTTCGCTTTCCAAAAGCGAAAGCGGCTGGAGAAGAGTAATTATAGAAAAGCCGTTCGGGCACGACGAAAAATCGGCAAGAAAGCTGGACGACGACATACATAAAGTATTCGAAGAGGAACAAATTTTCAGGGTCGATCATTACCTTGGCAAAGAGACGGTTCAGAACATGCTGGTATTCCGCTTCGCAAATCCCGGCTTCGAACCGATTTGGAACAGGAACTATATAGAGAACATTCAAATAACCGTAGCCGAAGACCTTGGAATAGGAACTCGCGGAAATTTTTATGAGTCTACGGGAATATTAAGGGACATGGTACAGAACCATATGCTTCAGCTTTTTTGTATGGCCGCGCTTGAGCCGCCGGTTAACTACGATATCTCGTTGCGTTCGGAAACTAAAAAGGTGCTGGATTCGGTTTGCAGAATTGATGTTGAAAAAGACGTTGTGCTGGGCCAGTACGGAAGCGGAATTGTAAAGGACGAGCGGGTAGTTTCTTACAGGGTAGAAAAGAACGTGGCGGCTAATTCAACAACGCCCACCTTCGCCGCATTTAAGCTTACGATAGATAACTGGCGCTGGGCGGGCGTGCCTTTCTATCTTAGAACAGGTAAGCGATTAAAGAGGAAGCTTACCGAAGTAACTATTCAGTTTAAACCAACTCCGCACTTAATGTTTCCGGGTTACAAAAAGGACAGGCTGAACAGGAATGTTCTTACATTCAGGCTGCAGCCGAACGAAGGGATTATTTACACCTTTATGGCAAAGCAGCCCGGCGCCGAGCTTAAGCTTCAGCCTGTAAATTTAAATTTCCAGTACGACACCGCCTTCGGAATTTCCGAAACTCCCAGCGCATACCAATGGCTCTTGTTCGATGCAATGAAAGGAGACCAGACTCTTTTCCCAAGGGCAGACTGGATTTATAAAGCCTGGTCGATAATAGATGCCGTTATAAAGAAATGGGAAGCCGAACCGTGGACCGAGCTGCCTAATTACACTGCCGGCTCCTGGGGGCCCAATGAAGCCGATAAGCTGATTTCCTCCGGCGGCTGCAGCTGGAATGTAAAGGACTAAATGTTACCGGCATCAACCTTACGGCTAATAGGATTGACAAATTTGAGATAAAATCTTAAATAGTTATGCATATCGTTTCCGGTTATTGTAATACCGGAGCGACTATGCAAGAACTCCTTCGAAGGAAAGATGAAACAGTGCGGAATATTTCAGATTTCCTTAACTGCAAAGTTCATAAATATTTTATTTTGAATCTTGCCTGTCGGTAGAGTCTGTTGCACAAATCGAGTGCAGGGCAGTCATGGTCCAAACCATGACTGAATTGTGAGTTTTTTATGTCACGGAATGATCCGTGACATCCCAGTTTTACAGTTCTGCAACAGACTCGGCAGACAGGTTTTTTAATTTAAAACAACCCCGGAGGTATTAATGTGGCAGGGATGGATAGCTTTACTAGACGGACTTTGGCTGACTGCTTCTTCTTTATTCTGGCGGATGCAAACAAACACAAACCTCCTAATAAGCGGCGCCGTACTTTTAATCTTCGGTTTATGGGCAAGGAAAAATTGGGAAGGCGTTATGCTTTTTATGCTAGGCATATGGGTAGCAGGCTGCGGGTTTACAAATTATCTCGAACTTTCAATAAACTTTTTCTTAACAGGCATCTCGGTAGCCTTTGCTGCCATGCTTTGTGCTACGATTAATATAAGACCGAAGCTCGGGGAAATTGCAAAAAATAATTAACTCATGTTACGCAAAATTATAAAGCTTGAGTGTCATACCCGCGAAAGCGGGTATCCAAGATGTGAAAATATGATAAAAAATGGATTCCCACTTTCGTGGGAATGACAATGCGGACATCAAAATGTATTCCTGCGTAACATGAGTAACTAACTTAAACTAATGAGGTTCGTTATGAAATTAAATAATGAAAAATTTAAACGACTTCCGGCAATAAGTTCAATCATTCTATTCTTATTAATTTTTATTACTGCAGGCTGCAGTAAAAGCAGCAGCAGCTACAATAATAATCCCGTAACTCCTCCTTCGTCAGGTTCAAACCAGGTTAATATGCAGAACACATCCTACTCGCCGCAAAGTCTTACAATAAGCAAGGGCACTACGGTAACCTGGACGAATAAAGATCCTTACAACCATACGGTAACAAGCGGAACACCGGGACATCCTTCGGGACTATTCGACAGCGGAAACATTGCCGCTAACGGCACCTACAGCTATACCTTTGACAGCACCGGAACCTTTAGCTACTATTGTAAAATTCATCTGGCAAGCATGACGGGAACAATAATAGTGAAGTAATATACTTCGATATTATTTATTAAAATATCGCTTGCAGATTTTTATCAAGTGGTTTGAATAGGCGGGTTATTCAGCAGTTTAACGAATGCATCTCACTTAATTTTTTTATAAAATTAATTACGGGTTAACTACCCGCAGATTTAATAAAACAAAAGCAAAGGGAATAATATGGCGGCGAAGGAATATTTGGCGGCAGCAGTTAATGATTTTGAAAACGGCGATATGAAAACCATTAACGTTGATGGGAACGAGATATTATTATGCAGGATAAAAGATGAATTCTTTGCTTTAGGAGCGCACTGCACCCACTACGGCGCTTTGTTATCCAATGGAGTTTTAAGCGGCGACAGGATTGTCTGCCCTCTTCACCATGCGTGCTTTAATGCAAAGACCGGAAGCCTTATTGAGCCTCCCGCCAAAGATTCGCTTCCCAAATATCATGTTAATGTTGAGAACGGAAAAATTTTTATAACATTGCCAATAAATAATCCGGTAAGCCGGCTGCCCGAAATGGCAAGAGCCGATATTCAAAAAGATAAAAGAACCTTCGTTATTATCGGTGGCGGCGCTGCAGGCGAGGTAGCCGCACAAACTCTGCGCGAGGACGGCTTTACAGGAAAAATAATCTTGATAACGCAGGAGAACCGGGCACCATACGACAGGCCGAACTTAAGTAAGGATTATTTGGCTGGCGATGCAGAAGAATCCTGGATGCCTTTGCGCGATGAAAGCTTCTATAATGAATTCAACATTGAGGTGCTGCTTAACCTAAAGGCTGTTAATATTAATTTTGATGACAAGCATGTAGAATTCGATTCGGGTAAAAAATTAAAATTCGATAAGCTGCTGTTAGCGCCCGGAAGCGTGCCTAGAACGCTCGATCTTCCCGGAAAGGATTTGAAAAATGTATTTACCCTAAGAAGCTTTGACGACGCAATAAACATTATCGAGGCTTGTAAAAGCTCTTCCAGGGCTGTTGTAATAGGCGCCAGCTTTATAGGTATGGAAACTGCTTACAGCCTGAGAAAGCGCGGACTGGATGTTACTATTATCTCCGTAGAAGAAATACCGTTTGAAAGAACCTTCGGTAAAGAAGTCGGCATGATATTTAAAAAGCTCCACGAAGATAACGGCGTAAAGTTTAAGCTCAGTTTGACTCTTAAGGAATTTTACGGCAATGAAAAAGTTGAAGCCGTCGTTCTTCAAAGCGGAGAAAGGATTGAAGCCGGCCTTGTAATTGCAGGCGTAGGCGCAAAACCGGCAACCGGTTTTTTACCCAATCATCTTTTGCGCAAGGACGGCGGGGTTAAAGTGAATGAGTACTTCCAGGTAAGCGAAGATGTTTTTGCCGCCGGCGATATTGCCGCCTTTACCGATTGGCGAACCGGAGAAGACATAAGGATTGAGCATTGGCGCACGGCAGAGCAGCAGGGAAGAATTGCCGCACACAATATGGCGGGAATAAAAACACAATTTAAGGGCATACCGTTTTTCTGGACGTCGCAGTCCGGGTTAGACCTTCAGTATGTGGGCCGTGCAGTTGATTGGCAGGAAATTATTTTTCTCGGAGATATTAATTCAAAAGAGTTCCTGGTGCTCTACGTTAAAGATAACAAAGTTGCTGCAGCAGCCGGCAATAAAAAAGAAAAGGAGATTGCCGCAATAGAGGAATTAATGAGATTAAACAAAATGCCTTCCCCCGTTACTTTAAAGCACAATTCGGTAGACCTTATACGGCTGCTTAAAGATTATAATTATTAAAAGTAGATTTCATAAAAATTCTTTTCGTAATTTTACCTAAGGATATTTACGTCTATTTTTAAAATGATCAATACACTATTGTGCTGCAAACTAATCGTCGTCTTTTCTTCTCTTAAATAAATTAGAAAGGCATTATAAATGTACACGGCATTAATATTAGCTCTAATCGCTCTTGCTGCGTTTTTCTTTATTAGCGGAGCGAAAAATAGAAAACCGGTAAAAGCCTTCATCGGACTTGCAATAGGTATATTTACCCTCGCGTTCTTCTGGTTCATGAGCTTTTGGGGCGAGGTCCTCTGGTTCCAAAATCTGGGCTACGGCAGCCGCCTGTGGACATTCGTATACTCGAACAGCCTGCTGGCTGTAATCGGAGCCGTATTCGGTGCGCTTGTCTGCTTCATACTTACCTATTCGCTCTCAAAACAGCATAAGATTCTTAGGAACGGGACAAGAATACTCGGCCTTATCGTCGGTGCATCGTGGGGACTCTCCAACTGGGATGTAATCCTAAAGTTTTTAAATAGAGTATATACCGGGTTACTAGACCCTATCCTGGGCAAGGATGTCGGGTTCTATCTTTTCACACTGCCTTTCCTGGATTCACTTTATAATTTACTTTTTTTATTATCGATAATCTCGCTTATCGCAGTTATAATTGCCCTCTTTATCCGGTTTGAGGGAAACAACTTTATTCTTTATTTCCCAAATCCTATTGAAGTAAACATTGAAAAGTATTACCTGCCTCTTTATATGAATGCCGCCGTCTTTATTTTCATTATGGCTTTTGGAGAATATCTAAACCGGTTTGATCTAATGTATTCAACAACCGGTGTTGTGGCGGGGCCCGGCTGGACGGACGTTAATGTTAGCCTGCCTGCTTATGCAGCAATGATAGTTATAATGATTGTTATTGGTGCGGTAATATTATTGCCCGCAACCAGAAAGAAAGTTCAGAAGTTCTACTTTAAAAGATTTAACATTGTGCAGGAGCGTTCCCACGGTATAATACTTATAAGCGCCGCAGTGTTATTGATAGCGATAAATTTTATAGCGCTTACTGCCTTACCGGGAATATTCGAATGGCTCATGGTACAGCCCAATGAGATTACCTACGAAAGGCCTTATATTACCAACAACATCAAGTTCACACGCTACGCATTTGGTTTAAATAAAATTAAGCTTAAAGAATACCCGATGGACGGGACATTTACTCCGAATGTAGTAGCTCAAAACCCAAGCATATTTTCCAATATTAGGCTCTGGGACTGGCGCGCGCTAGACGCAGTTTACAGGCAGTTCCAAGAGATACGTCTTTATTACGAATTCTCGGATGTGGATGTCGACAGATATAAGTTCGGCGGACAGTACAGGCAGGTTATGATCTCAGGCCGCGAAATAAATTTAAACAATCTTCCGCCGCAGAGCCAGACATTTGTAAACAAGCGCTTTCAATATACGCACGGCTACGGCGTAGCAATGTCTACCGTAAATGAGTTTACTTCCCAGGGCCTGCCCCACATGCTTATTAAGGATATTCCTCCCGTAAGCGAATACCCTTCACTGGATGTTAAGCAGCCGCGAATTTATTTCGGCGAGCTGACTACTACTCCCGTTATCGTTAACTCTAAACAAAAAGAATTCGACTATCCCAGCGGCGCTGATAATGTTTATACAAGATATAAAGGCAAGGGCGGAGTAAGGATCTCAAACTTCTGGAGGAAGTTCCTGTTCGGATGGAAGTTTGACGGCACCAGCCTGTTATTCTCCGATTATCCTACCGACTCGTCCAGGATTATGTTCCACAGGCAGATTAGCGACAGGGTTAAGATATTGGCCCCCTTCCTTCATTTTGATAGCGACCCCTACCTTGTGCTTGCCGACGGAAAGCTTTACTGGATGATAGACGCATATACAACGTCGCCGTATTTTCCTTACAGCGAGCCTTCAAACAGCTTTATATCGGGTATAAATTATATCAGGAATTCCGTTAAAGCGGTTGTTAACGCTTACGACGGCACAGTAAACTTTTATATCATGGACCCTAACGATCCGATTATTAAAGTATGGGATAAAATCTTTCCGGACCTGTTCAAAACAAAAGACCAGATGCCCAAAGATTTACTCGCGCACATTAGATACCCTATCGACATGCTTCAAGTGCAGGGATTAATTTTTGAGAAATACCATATGACCGATCCGACGGTGTTTTACAACCAGGAAGACTTGTGGATGCGGGCTACCGCAAAATATTACAACCAGGTACAGCCTGTCGATCCTTATTATATAATGTGGCAGTTGCCGGGTACCGATAAACCGCAGTTCGTAGTAATGATGCCTTTTACTCCTAAGAACAGACAGGTGCTTATCGGGTGGATTGCAGGTATGTGCGACCCGGAAAATTACGGGCAGCTTATTGCTTACCAGTTCCCCAAAGATAAAACCATTCTGGGCCCGCAGCAGGTTGAAACTAAAATAGACCAGGACAGCTATCTCTCTAGCCAGCTAACGCTTTGGGATCAGCGCGGCTCAAACGTAATCCGCGGTAACGTTCTTGCAATCCCCGTGAACAATACTCTGTTTTATGTAGAGCCCATTTACCTTAAAGCCGAGACCGCTGCTTATCCCGAGCTGCAGCTTGTTGTGGTTATGCAGGGCAATTACTTAAGCTATGCAAAATCATTCGACGATGCATTAAACGGATTGTTCGCAAAGATGAGCGGGGCAGCAGTTCAAAACGCAACTATACCGGGAGTGCAAATAGCCCAGCCGCAGCAAACGGAACAGCCGGGAATCTCTTCCCAGCAGCAGCTAATTCAAAATGCAAACGATGCGTTTAATAATTACCTTAGGTATTCCGGCGAAAAGAGATTTACCGAAGCCGCAAAGGAACTTGAAAAACTGCAGCAGGCCCTGCAGCGGCTTTCAAATAAAAAACAAAATACTGCGGTTAAGTAAAAATAAAAATGTAAGCAGCTAGTGAGCCTCACCTTGGGGATATCATATAGTTAGTGGTAACTAAAAGGTGAGCCGCTCTTAATTTATTTCAAGATCGATATATGTATCTGTTTCTATTACTTTGATTTGAAATTTTTTATTATGAAATGAGATAATTACCTACTTAGCTTTAAAACACAATCTTATATTTTGAAACGTCTGCATTGCCGTCTTTTAATATTTCTGAAAGGTAAAGGTAACCGTCCGAAACTGTGCAGTATGTATAACCTTCAACTTCTTGCGGTTTGCTGAATTTGAATGAGTATATATACTTGCCATCCTTTGATGAATATGCATCAATAACAACTCCTTTCGCTTCTTTTGAAGCTTGTCCAGCAAATACAAAAAGGGTGTCGTTACTACATGAAATATCAATTGCAGAAACTGGGGTACTACGTGATATTGATGTGTAGGTTAAATGCTTAGTCCCTTCAGAAAAATGCTCTAAGTTAAGTTTAGGAAAAGAAAATCGGTCTATTGTTTGTACAAAATATAGTTGATTTCCTTCTGCGTCGTAACAAACGATGTAACCGCCATGGAAAAAAGCACCATAAACTGTTTTTCCATCATTACAGGTTAATGAAATATCTTCAGGCCAGGAATAACTAGACTGTTCTTTAGTAAAAAGCCCGAATGATTTGACCGGTTTATTATTATTAAATTTATAAAATAAATTTCCAATGCCTGACAAGCGAACAAAGTACTGAGAGTCATTGAATGCGGCAATTCTAACTGGCGCTCCATTTGTTTTTATCGATCTAAGTAATCTGCCTTTTGAATCAAACAGACTAATCATATTATTTGTCCCGTCCGTTACAAAAACATGACCGTTATTAAGTACGTCAAAATCCGTAGGGGATTGAAATTCACCGGGTCCTCTCCCTTTACCATTACCAAATTTTTGCTGGAAATTACCGGATAAACTATACTTCAGCACCGCTGGAATATTGAAGTCAAATACATAAATATAACCGTATCTAATTTCAATTTTACCTGGCATCAATATCTTATTATTACCATAATTATTTATTGATAAAACCTTATCTATTGAAACTGCTTTCCAAGTTCTGCTTTTAGGATTTTGTTCATTAATGGGATTCGTAGTGCGTATAAGGAGCGAAGAATTGATAATATTCTGTTTAGGTGAATTAATTAAGTTCAACCTTCCTATAATAGAACCGGCGAAAATTCCCCCGACTAAAATAAAAAGCATAGGATTAATTTTTTTCATTTTATTTTACCCATTTTTTTTAACATCAAAAAAATGAGTTTACTCAAAATTTAAGTTTCTGTAAAAGAGTTTGATGAAGTAAAATAACTTTTGATTAAAAATTGAAACTACAATTCAGGGTAAACTCAACTAGAATTAACTGATAGTTTTGGTTGAGTACCTATTTATGTTAAATTAAGCATAAACCACATAAAAGTACCAAGTAAAAGTAACTGTACAACTACATGAAGAGTCCCAACCGGAGGCAGTTGCACATACCATACTTGAAGAACCACCGCAATTACCTGGCTCTTGTGCAAAAGTATAGGGTGCAGTTGTTGTATATCCCAACCACAATCATTAGTTAATCCTATATAATAGCCATAGATACTTAATACGAAAAAAAAGAAAAACAGAATGGAGGTTATAATTAGAACATATTTAACATAAATTTTAATCAACAACATAATACTTACAAATATTTCAATTATTGGTAGGATAGTAGCTATGAAAATATTTATACTTGGTGTCCGAGTATTAAATACTTCTAGAGTATTAGTAAAAGATGATGGATTAAAAAGTTTTGTAATACCAGATATTAGTAGTATACCTATCATAAAATAATAACAACAATATTTCCCAATATTGAATAAATGTGTGTTTTTGACAACTGAGTTTCCAAATTTTAGAACATTATTTTGCATGTTATTTATACTTTCTTGCAAAAACTGGACGAAAATTTAAGGTGGCAAAATTTTGAATTAAAAAACAAATTCATGCGAGTTTTCGTCTCAAAAGTATTTGAAAAATCATGACGTTCATCATCCATTATATATTTATCGAGTATAGCTATATATCCTTAGGTTGTTATAAATTTTGTATTAAACTAGAAGAATTGTTACTATAGTTCCTTTCTGCAATACTTACAAACCTTTGAGTCCTTTGATATCCATGATTGACAATATGTACATTTTTTACCTGATGTTAGAGCAATTATAAATGCGATCGGGCCAAAAATAAGACCTAAAAAAAACCATACAAAAGGTTGTCCTCCTCTTTTTTCCGCTATAAACACACATCCAATTGAAAATATTACTTGAATTAATAAGATACTTGAAAATTCCATTATGTCTCTTTCTACTTGAAATAATTTATATTAAGTTATATTAAAATATTAATTTGTCAATAGGAAAACTTAAACAACTTTGTTGATTTTTCAATCCTAACTGTAATAAGGTTTGCTTTATCAAATAGTAAAATCTACATATAAACACAAACCTTATAGTCGAAGATTTCAATAGGAATGTAAGTGAAAATTATATTTAGATAAGAAAAATAAATTTTCTTTCTATCTTCTCCAGCACTTAACAATGATGTACCCACTGTCAGCAAATTAAATCCGAAATAATTTCAAATTACAAACTAAATTCAAATTTTTAACTTGATATAATTTACGGATGGAATATGTATTTGTAAATGGTCACGCATAACCATTTTACTGGTCACGCGTAACCATGTTTTTTGCAGCCTGGCTAAAGGATAAAGCATTTAAAAGATTAAACTAAATGAAAAGAAACCGTTAAGATATATTGCGTGGATGAATTATGATTGCCTTTAACTCGGATATACTTTTAACTCCTAATTTCTTCATCATATCCTCCATGTGTCTCCTAACTGTATGAGGGCTAAGGAAAAGCTTAGCCGCAATTTCTTTATAACCTAGATTTACCTGCAAGTAACTGTATACCCTTACTTCTATCTCTGTCAGCACTGACATGTTTTTAGAATCTGCCTGAATAATTTGATATATTTTTTTATCAAAATATTTTTCCCCGTCAGCAACTTTGGCTATGGCTTCCTTTAATTTATCTGGATCGGAATGCTTGCTTACTATCCCATCCACCCCGTGGCTTATTATCCTCTTTAAATTGCTGATTTCTTGCTTATCCGTAAATACTATTCTCCGCCGTTTAAATTTACTTCCTAATAAATTATTCATGCCTTCATTAGCGGATTGAATGCTTTTTTCGTCTTCTTCCAGTATTAGACTATCATCATCATATATAATCACATCATAATTTATAGCTTCGCTTTTTTTATTCTCATTTAAGAAGGGTATCTTTTTTGTGTCCAAAGATATTAAGGGATCGTCGCAGCAAATAGAAATTAAACCCGCTATCAGAATAGATTGAGCAGATATGAATAATGCTTTTATTCTTTTAGTCTTCCTGTTAGGTTCTATTACTTTTTCACTTTCTTCCGCATTAACATGTTTGATAGCTAAATCTTGCACATGCCTTGCATCTCTTCCTCTTAGAGCCGCCGAAGTTTCATTAAACTTGAGAGCATCCTGATTCTTAATAATAGACTTTGCTTTAGTATTATCTATAGCCCATTTATCTCTTCTCGACATGAAGTTGCGGACTATACTGTCATAACAGTTGATGCCGTTATTTACTGCTTTTATAGTTTCAATTAATTTGGTACTCGTTTGCACAGATACCAAAGGTCTTGAAATCTTTGTATATATTGAAACAGCACTCTTCCTAAATTTTTCCGTTACGAAAAGGTCTTTTATCCTTGTTTCTTTTTCATGCAGTATAGCATTCACGTTAGATGACCAGAGTCCTCTCAAATATCCTGAGTCGATACTATTTGTATAAACGATTGTTTTGATTTCATCCAGACGAAAACCGGGTTGAAAGTTTTTAAGGAAGTTTAATGTTTGTATTTTATCTAAAGAAATGTCATCAATAAAAATTATCTTGTTATTTGGGAGTGAAGTGTTATCATTCTTAAAACGCTTCAAGGCAGAATCAAAGCCTCTATAACAGCCTGCAAGACAAATTTCATTTTCTTTTTTAAGAAACTTCCCTAAGCCTTCTAAAAAAGAAGTGCCTGCTGAAACAGCATACAAATTAATTTTTGGCTGCACCGCTCATCTTCTCCCATGAATATAAAAATATGAAAGGAACAAAACCCAACTAAGAACTTTAATCTTGTATTATAAAATATAATGGGGGGGGGGTAAATGTCAACAAGTAATTTAATTTTCGTTAATAGTAACTCCACCCAATTTTTCCTCATATAATATTTGTTGAATAATACGTTGTGGTCCTGTTAACATAATGGTATTGCCGTTTAAATCTTTGTCACTTTGTAATATCTTCGGGATTTTTTATATCAAGATATTTCATATCCTATTTTTTTAATGCCCGGCTTCCAATATAAAACCGGGCATATAATTATTGCACTTATTTAGGCGCTTTAGGCTGCCTTACAGGTTTTTTCCTGTCGGATTTTCTAGTACCGCCTAGCTGCTCATATTCATCGGAGTCGTCTCCGAATATGCCGACGGCATTCGACAAAACTTTTTTGCAAAGCTCATTAAGCTTTGTCTCCTCGGCATCATACTCGTTGCTTATTTCGTCGGCAGTTTTCAGCGTCTTGTTGTATTCCGCTCTTTTTGCTTCAACAAGATTTATCTGTGCAGTCATTTCCTGCACCGTAAGCGGACCTTTTTCACTGCCGTAGTTAACGGGTTTATCCTGGCTGCCGTCTACCACCTGCATTCCGCTAAGCCTGTTTTCAGCCTTTTCCACAATGCCGGATTTGGCTTTTTCCTTGAATCCCATAAGATACCTTTCACTTATGTTTGTTGATAAATGTGCTTAGTGCACAATTTTTAAAAAACCCCGTTTTTTATCATTATTATCAACATTATTCCTTTTTTATCTCACTTTGATTCCTTGAAAACTTAGTTTGCTTCGTACCTAATTAAGTTTTCAACGTAGTAAACTAGCCAGGCAATGTACACTATTAGGTTTCCTGCGTAGCAAACTAAGCAGCCTGCGTTCCTAATTAGGTTCTTTATGTAGAAAACTAATCTGGCAATGAACCTAACTAAACTTCCTATGCAGCAGTAAGGGTTTAAGACATACCTAATTACATTTTCTATTTTGTAAACTAAGCCGGCTGCATACTCAATTATTTTTGATCAGTCTTATTTTGCTTCGGCTTTCCTTATTATCTTCATACTTAAATAAAAATAAACCGGGCGCAGCCTAGCGGTAAAGCAAAAGATATTCTGCAGTTCAATTAAAGCGCTTCTATATTATTAACTCATGTTACGCAGGAATACATTTTGATGTCCGTATTGTCATTCCCACGAAAGTGGGAATCCATTTTTTATCATATTTTCGCATCTTGGATACCCGCTTTCGCGGGTATGACACTCAAGC
>JAKAJV010000033.1 GCA_021813585.1 Bacteroidota bacterium
CGATTGATACTGCCTTTACCGCATTTATCGACATAATTGAATGCGCGATTTCCGCATCAAGCTTGGTATCGTAATGAACAAAGCTGCCTAGGCCGACAGGGACACCTGTAGCAACCGCAAAGAAAGTTCCGCCGAGAGTGTCTCCTCTTTTCTTGGCCAGCTTTATTTTATTTATAATTTTTACTTCATGTTCTTCGTCCAGTACTCTCACTTCGCTCAAATCGGCTTTCTCCGATAAATCCCAGCCGGTAAAATCTTTGGGCAGATTGCTGCCGAATAAATCTTGTGCGAAATTATTTTTGGGATAAATGCCGCCTATGCTTTCTACAAAGCTGCCGATTGAGATTCCGAACTCTTCCAGAAATTTTCTTGCAATTGAACAGGCTGCAACCCTAGCCGCGGTTTCTCTTGCACTTGAGCGTTCAATTGAATTTCTTATATCGGTAAAATTATATTTTGTAACTCCTACCAAATCCGCATGACCCGGACGCGGAATTGTAATGGTTTCCACCTTGGAAGTTTTTTCCCCCGGCGTCATTTTTTCTATCCAGTTTTCCCAGTCGCGGTTTTTAATCAGCAGGGAAATTGGAGAGCCGAGAGTTTTTCGAAATCTAATGCCGGACAAAATCTCGGCCGTATCAGATTCAATTTTCATTCTTAAGCCCCTGCCGTAGCCGGCCTGCCTCCGCTTAAGATGAAAATTAATATACTCGTTCTCTATTTTTAAATTCGACGGAAAGCCTTCTATAATTGCAGTTAACGCTTTACCGTGTGACTCACCAGCCGTAAGAAATCTTATCATTGTAGCTCCTGGGAATTTGGAATTCAAATATAAAAAAACGCCCGAATATACGGGCGCTTTTTCTGAAAATATTTCTTCCCGGATTTATTTCGGTATTTCCAGGCCGACGAACATGTTGTCGCCTTTTGAATCCTGTACTTTTAATAGAATTGCCGATCCTTTTTTGTTGTCTATTAACTTTTTAAACTGGGAAACATTTTTAATAGGCTCTTTATTTACTTCGGTAATTACCAGCCCGCGTCCCAGGTTTTGGTTCTGAGCAGCTCCGTATGGCGTTACATCGGTTATCATAACTCCGTTATCAACCTTGTAGCTGGTTTTTTCCTGCGATGTAAGATTTCTAACCGACATCCCTACATCCTTTAAGCTAAGAGTTTCTGACTCGGAATTATTATTATTATTCGACTCATTATCGTTTGAGACATTCTCGGTTTTATTCTCGTCGCTGCTTCCCTTTAGAGTTACTTTCCTGTCTATTTCCTTTCCGTTCCGGTAAATGGTAAGGTCAACAGTTGAGCCGGCAGGCTTTGTAGCAATCATACTTTGCAGTTCATTGGCTTTGTTAACGGGCTTGCCGTCTACTTTTAGTATAACGTCGCCGGCTTTAATATCTTCTTTGGAAGCTGCACCACCAGGAACTACCTTTTGAATTATAACTCCGTGTGGCTCGTCCATTCCCAATGCTTTGGCAGTAGCATCGTCCACTTCCTGTATTTGTACTCCGATGTATCCGCGGTCTACCTTGCCGTAAGCAATTAGCTGTTTGGAAACAGACTTAACCAAGTTAATCGGTATTGCAAATCCGTAACCGATAAAAGTACCGGTGCCGGAAGTTGCTATTGCAGCGTTAACGCCTATTACCGCACCTGAAAGATCGACTAATGCGCCGCCGCTGTTTCCGGGATTAATCGGAGCGTCGGTCTGAATGTAATCTTCTATACCGTATGAATTATTCATATTAACCAGTCCTAGATGACCTCTGCCCAGAGCACTGACAATACCGGCAGTAACTGTTGAGGTAAGCGCCAGAGGATTGCCGATTGCCATTACCCACTGCCCTACCTTTAAGCTGTCGGAATTACCAAGGTAAGCTGCGGGTAAATCATGAGCGTCTATTTTAATTACCGCTAGATCGGTATTGGGATCGGTACCAACTACCTTGGCCGTAAAGACTCTTTTATCGTATAAGCCTACCTTAACAGAAGTAGCGTTCTTAACAACATGGTAATTCGTTACGATGTATCCGTCGGGCGAAATTATAATTCCGCTTCCGGAGCCTTCTTCTTCCTTAGGAAGGTCCTGGAACGGGAAAAAGAAGAAGTTACTGTGCGGGTTGTTTTCCGCTTTGGCTACAACGGTTATTTGAACAATTTCCGGCGTTACTGTTTTAGCTACTTCAATAAATGCTCTGCTGAATGAATTTGCGTCGGCATTAAGTTTTACCGGTGGTTCCGGGGCACCGATGTTTACATCCGCTAAGCTTGGTCTTACCAATCCGAACCCAGATACCAGAACGGCGCCGAATATTATTCCCACAACTATAAGTGCAACTGCGCCCCACATTCCTTTAGATTTCATTTTCTTCCTCCGATTTATTTCTTGTTTTATCATTATTCATAAATACATAGACTGATTGTAAAAATACATTAAACGCTATTTCAATATTCTAAGCGTTTGGATTCCCTTAAAATCCGGTACATGATAAATCAAATGTTTCTCCATAAAAGTTATTGCCGTTTCTGCAGTGCCAACTCTATTGGCTTCAATTTTTTTACTGGTCTTTAGACAAAGCAAATAATTAAAAAGTTCCGGTGTAACCGCGCCGGTTTCCAGATGGTTTTTCTTACAATCACCGCAAAAAATACCAAATTCATAATTGTATGACAATTCAGTTGCGCCAAGATTTGTTCTACCGCATATCGGGCATTTGTCTAACTGAAGGCCGTAGCCTAATTCCGTAAGAAAGAAAAATAAAAACCTGCTGAAAAGTATTACCGGTAATTCATTTGATGATTCGATTAATGAAATGATTCGCACAACCCCCTTGAACAGCCTCACATTAATTTCGTGCTCGGCGGTTAATTTTTTTAACAGCTCAATTACCGCCTGGGAATACTTCAGCTTATCAAAGTCTTCTCTAATTCCGGGGAAGTAAGAAATCATGTCTGAGCCGGAAATAAATTGCAGTTCCCTGCTTTCCTTAATGTACACGATTACCTGAATATAATTAAGCGGCTCAATAATCAAACCGATCTTTGACTTGGGACTTCTTCCGCCTTTAATAATAGCGGAGAATTTCCCGAAATCTTTTGAGTATAGGGTAACTATACTACTGGTGTCGCCGTAGTTTAACTTGCTTAAAACTACGGCTTCGGTTTTTATAATTTCACTCATCGAATAAAATTATAAGGAAAAATATTTATTTGTTCTTCGGTTATTATTCCGGTAATAAGATGAGATGGAGTAACGTCGAATGCCGGGGAAAATGTTTCGTAGCTTTCCGGCGCAACAAGAACTCCGTTAAAAGTATTCAGCTCGTGCTTGCCTCGGTGCTCTATTACTATTTCGTTCCCGGTAGGCGTATTTCTGTCTATAGTTGTTGTAGGCGCAGCTACGTAAAAAGGTACGTTGTGAAAATTGCAGAGTACGGCCAGGTTATAAGTTCCTACTTTGTTTGCTGTATCGCCGTTCAAGGCAATCCTGTCAGCGCCAACTACCACAAGATCGATTTTATTCTGCTGCATTAAAACAGCCGCCATCGAGTCTGTTTGAAAAGCAAATGGAATCCCGGTCCGCTCAAGTTCAAACGCAGTAAGACGCGAGCCCTGCAGTAAAGGCCTGGTCTCATCGGCGTAAACGAAATCGACAAGGTTATTCTCGAATCCTGTTTTAATTACATTAAATGCGGTACCGTCCCCGCCGGTGGCTAGTTTGCCTGTGTTGCAATGGGTTAACACGGTGGACTTTTTTTTAAAAACCGCCAAACCGTTCTCGCCTATCTTTCCGCACTTGGTTATGTCGTCATTATGAATCTCAACCGCCTTGTTCAGAATTTTCTCATAAGCATTTTCATAGCTGCCGAGAGCTTCAAAAACTTTCTTCACATCGTCTAGAGCGGTAAATAAATTTACTGCGGTCGGTCTGGTTTGTTTCAAGCGCTGGTAGGCAGTAAAGAAATTTTCTTTTACTTTATCCTTAGGAGAGTTCTTAAGGGAAAGCGCAAGCCCGTAAGCCGCAGCAATGCCTATTGCCGGGGCGCCTCTTACTTCTAGCCTTTCGATTGCCTCTGCCACCCTGTTGTAGTCTTCCGTTTCAATATAATTTTCTTCAAGCGGAAGCTTGGTCTGCTCTAAAAAGATGAACTTACCATCTTCAAACTTTAAGGAAAAATATTCTTTACTTTTCATCGAACCTGGAAAGATTTAGAAATTCTCTGTACCGGTCCTGGACTTTTAGATACTCAAGTTCTTCCAGTCCTTTAGTACTAAATTTTTCAACGCAGAAAGATGCAACTGCACTGCCGTAAATAACCGCCCGCTTCATATTTTCGGAGCCGAGGTCCTGTGTTTTATGAAGGTAGCCGATAAACCCGCCTGCAAAGGAATCGCCGGCGCCTGTCGGGTCATATATCATCTCCAGCGGGTACGCAGGAGCCGAAAAGATTATATCTTCAGTGAACAGCAGAGCGCCGTGCTCGCCTTTTTTTATTATCAGAATTTCCGGCCCCATATCCCTTATTACCTTGCTGGCCTTTATTAAGTTCGGCTCCTTGGCCAGCAGTCTCGCCTCCGAATCGTTTATTATAAGAACATTACTCCTCGGCAGCAGGCTCATCAGGTCGTCTTTCTTCCCTTCTATCCAGTAGTTCATTGTATCGCAAACAACAAACTGCGGATTGTCCATCTGGTCTAGAACTTTTATCTGCAATGCCGGGTCAATATTCCCGAGGCATACAAATTTAGATTTCTTATATTTTTCGGGAACCATCGGGTTGAATTCTTCAAACACGTTCAATTCCGTAAGAAGAGTATCGCGTACATTTAAGTCGTAATGGTACTTGCCTGACCACCTGAAGGTCTTTCCGCCTTCAACTATCTGCAGACCTCCAAGATCGATATTATGGTTTTCAAGAAGATCGATATACTTTTTGGGGAAGTCTTCTCCAACAACTCCCATAAGGTAAACCGGACCGGAGAAATAACTTGCGGCTAGAGAAATGTATGTTGCCGAACCTCCCAGTGCGTTCTCAACTTTGTCGAACGGAGTGGCAACAGTATCAAGGCCTAAAGAACCAACAACTAGTAAACCCAATGTGAACTCCCTCGTAATTTTTAAAAATTCGAGATGAAAAATAAATAAATGGATACTTAAACCATAATTTATTATGATAAATTTTATTTATCTGAATTCTTAATTAAATTGCACCACAAAAAATAAAATTATCGCTCAAGTTAATGTCATTTCCGTTTTATATTTCCAGTAAATATACTTTTTCTAAAAAGGATTCAAGATTTATAACATTTATATCTTCCATCTCAATTGCCGGAATTGCGCTCGGTGTTGCTACATTAATAATTGCTCTAAGCATATTGGACGGATTCCAAAAGACTATAACTAATAAGATAATAGACTTTGATTCCCACATTCAAATAAGCTCCTACACAAACACGCTGCCGGATTACCGTTCGGAACTCCCGGTTCTGAAAGAAAAACTTTACCCTTACGCCATCGAGATAAATCCTTTTGTTTCGAACCTTGCAATTATAAGCAGCAGTATTATTAAAGACGGCGTAAGCATAAAAGGCATTAGACCCGAAGACGATTGGAAAGGAGTTAAGGAAGACATTGTTGCAGGTAAATTTTCTCTAGATAAAAGCGGCGATTATCCTGCAATTATCATCGGTCAAAAATTGGCCGACAAGCTTCTGGTTAAAGTCGGCGACAAGGTAACAGTCTTTGCTTTGAACAAAAATAAAATTCCGTCTCCGGACAACCTTCCCAACATTAAAAAATTTGTTATAACCGGTATATTTGAAAGCGGCATGGCAGCGTACGACGACCTGGTAGCCTATGTTAATCTTAATGACGCCCAAAATTTATTTAATACCGGCAGCGACATATCCGGATACGATATAAAGGTTAATAATATTTCCAAGATAGATAGTCTTACAAATTATCTAACCGACAATCTCCCGTATCCGTACGCAGTCAGATCAATCTACCAGATACACAGAAACATTTTTACCTGGATAGAACTTCAGAAGAAACCGATACCGATTGTGCTGGGACTAATAATAATAGTAGCCGTATTCAACATTATCGGAACTCTGCTTATGATAGTTCTCGAGAAAACGAACGCAGTCGGGATTATAAAATCCCTTGGCGCAACTCGCAGGCAGATCATTTCAATCTTTATTTACCAGGGAATTTTTTTGGCAATAGCCGGCATTGCAATCGGCAATATAATTGCGTTTGTACTTACCGACCTGCAACTGAAGTACCGGATTATTTCCATCCCTTCGTCCGTATATTTTATGTCTACCGTTCCGATAGAGCTTTCGGTTCACACATTTGCAGGTGTTTCCGTACTAACTTTTACTCTCTGCATTATTGCTTCGTTCATACCCAGCTTTATTGCGTCTAAAATTCAGCCAGTTTCAACCTTAAGGTTCAATTAAAATGAAGTTTGAATCGTTCATATCGAAAAGATATTTAATCTCAAAGCACAAAATTAATTTTATAACAATTATCTCTTTGATATCTATTACCGGGATAACCATAGGCGTTGCCGCGTTAATTGTAGTACTGTCGGTCTTTAACGGCTTCGGCAGCCTGGTAACTTCGTTTCTTATAAATTTCGATCCGCATGTTAGAGTTGAGATTATTTCTCAGGAAGGCTTTAACAGGCAGGATGAGCTCGCTTCGGATATCAAAAAAATTCCCGACGTAAAACTTTTTGCCCCTTTCGTCTCTGGAAAAGTGCTCGCTTATAAATCGGGACTGACCCAGATTGTAAATTTAAAAGGCATTGTTGAAAAAAGCGGGAACGATATTTACGGAATAAAAAAAAGCATGCTCTTCGGCAGCTACAATATTTCCGGCAATGAAGGACTTCCACATATAATTTTAGGCTTAACTCTGGCAGACCGGCTTCAATCGCTTGTTGGAGACACAGTAACAATCGTTTCGCCGGTTGGAATTGAACAGGCAATCACTCAACTGTCGATGCCTAAGACGCAAAAATTTATCCTTAGCGGAATTTACAGCTCAAACAATAATGAATACGACGGTTCTTATATCTTCACCAACTTAAGTACTGCGCAAAGCCTGCTTGGATATAACGGAAGAATACAGGGCTACGATATTAGACTGGATAATATAAATGAGTCGAACCTTGTTAAAAGAAAGCTCGATAAAGTCCTCGATCCAAAATTATTCAATGTAAGCACGTGGTACGATTTCCATAAGGAGCTGTATACTGTAATGAAAATAGAAAGATGGTCGGCTTACATAATTCTTTGCCTTATAGTTGCAGTCGCCACTTTTAACATCCTCGGCTCTCTTTCCATGTCGGTAATTGAAAAGAAGCGGGATATAGGAATATTGCGATCTATGGGCGCCGGAGAAAAATCTATTTTAAGAATTTTTATGTACGAAGGTTTGCTTATTGGTGTTATAGGAACCATTGCCGGGGCTCTGCTGGGTTACTTTGTTTGCTTTCTGCAAATTCACTACAACATTTATCCGCTAGATCCTACACAGTACAAAATAGATTCGCTCCCGCTGCAAATTAGGATGTCCGATTTCTTTTTTGTTACAGGCGCTTCCATGCTTTTATCCTTTTTAGCCTCGCTCTTCCCGGCAAAGCGCGCTGCTAAGGTTAATCCGCTGGAAGCAATAAAATGGGAATGACCGTAATTATTAATTTTAAAAAAATACTTTATGAACAACGGCATTATAATTAAAGCAGAAAACTTAGTTAAGACTTATCAGAACAATAAGAAGGTAAAGCTGGAAGTTTTAAAGTCAATCTCCCTGGAGATTGAAGAGAAAAAAATAGCTGTTATTGTGGGCGCCTCCGGTGCGGGCAAGAGTACATTGCTGCACTTGCTGGGTGGCCTAGATAGACCCGACAGCGGCATAATTTTTTTCGGGCAGGAAAACATATTAAAGCTCTCCGATGAAAAGCTTGCCAAATTTAGAAACCGGAATATAGGTTTTGTTTTTCAGTTCCATCATCTGCTGCCCGAGTTTACGGCAGTTGAAAATATTGCAATACCTCAGTTGATAAGAGGGACATCAATGGATAAGGCAATAAAGAGAGCAAACGAGCTTATCGGGGCTGTTGGATTGACAGATAGAGCCGACCACAAGCCGGCAGAGCTTTCCGGCGGCGAGCAGCAAAGAGTTGCCGTTGCCAGAGCCCTTGCAAACGATCCGGAGGTTGTTTTTGCCGATGAACCTACCGGGAATCTTGATTCAGCCAACAGCGAAATAGTTCATAAGATCTTGATCGATCTTAAAGAAAAATTAAATAAGACCTTTGTTATTGTAACCCATAATGCCAGCCTTGTCCAACTGGCAGACAAAGTATTCGAAATGAAAGACGGAAAGATTATTTAGAAATCGGTGCCTTCTGATTCTTAACTATTATCCTTCTTGCATGCTAACATTAGCAGCGCTAATTATAATATCTCTTGCATGTGGATTTAAGTCGAATTTATTTTGTCGATGAATCCAGGTATTCGAACAACAGCCTCACTCCGAAGCCCGTCATAAACTTCTTTGTATAATTGTTAAATTCATGTGCCATGGCAGGACCGGCGATATCCAGGTGTGCCCAAGGAATTTTTTTATCCACAAAGTGTTCAAGAAATTTTGCAGCCGTAATAGCGCCTCCCCATCTCGGTCCCAGGTTCTTTACATCGGCAACATCGCTCTTTATCAATTCATTGTATTCATCCCACAAAGGAAGTCTCCAGAGCCTTTCGCTAGTTTTCCGCCCGAGATTAAAGAGTGTACCTGCAAGCTTATCGTCCTTTGTGAACATTCCTGCGGTAAATTCTCCCAGAGCAACAACCGCCGCCCCGGTAAGCGTAGCCAGATCGATTATAACTTCGGGCTTTTCCTTGGATGCATAGTCGAGTGCATCGGAAAGGATTATTCTTCCTTCTGCATCGGTATCGTCAACCTCTATGCTTTTACCGGAGGCAGTGTAAATTATGTCGCCTGGTTTCAAGGCTTTACCGGAAGGCATATTCTCAACCGCCGGAATTACTCCCACTATATTTACGGGCAGCTTCTGTTTTAAAGCAGACAAAATTACTCCCGCTACTATAGCTGCACCCGACATGTCTGCTTTCATCTCTCCCATATTTGCAGGCGGCTTAATTGAAATGCCGCCCGAATCGAAAGTAACGCCCTTGCCAACCAGTGCGATCTTCTTTTTCTGCTTGCTGCCGTTGTATTCAATTACAATAAATCTGGGAGGGTTATCGCTGCCTTTCCCTACGGCAATTACGCCGCCCATTCCGCGCTTTCGTATTTCCTTTTCATCAAAGATTTTTACTTTGGCTCCCGCTTTAGTAAGCGATGAACTAATTCTTTTCGCAAGTACGCCCGGCGTTAATTCCACCGAAGGCTCGTTCTGAAGATCTTTGGCGAACTCCAGTCCCTGCATTAGATTAAGTGTTTTTACAATTGCCTGCTTCACATTCTTTTCATTATCGGCATATAAAAAGACTGAAACTTGCCTCTCAGTTTTTTTATCCGATTTATACTTGCTAAACGAATAGTTGCCGAGGAATATTCCTTCGATGAACGTACGGTAAAAATAATTTTCCGAATCGAAATATTTTTTGAACGGCTCGTACTTAGGAATGAATATGTGGAGATTTTTTAATTCGGTATTCTCAATATTCTGAATGAATCCCGCAAGCTGGTTCCTGAAGAAGTCCGGTGAGAATGCCTCGTCAATCTTCACTTTAAATATAACAAGCTCATCCGGCTTGCCGTCGTGCTTTGCAATGCGCATCTCTTTGCCGTCCTTGGCAAGAAAATTTTTTCTCTGCAGCTCGGATATTTTTACATTCGAAACCTTTACGAGATTCTCGAGGCTCTGATTAATTTTTGGCCCGTCGATTAAATATTTTAGACTTATGCTTAAGGATTTATAGGCGATCTTTTTTCCGCCGGATTTGATATTTAATTTTAACATGAAATTTCCCGGATTTTATTTATCAAGATATTCTTCTGCCTTGGTTAAGATAATACTTATGTAGTCGTCCAGCTTACCGTTAAAAATACGCGCGCCGGATGCGTTTATATGGCCGCCACCACCGAACTCGGCCGCTAGCTTGTTAACGGGGATTGTTCCTTTCGAGCGGAAGCTTACCTTGAATCCTTCCTTTAATTCGATGAACAAAAGTCCGATTCTTACTCCTTCAACAGAAAGGGAAAAATTAACAAAGTTTTCAGTATCCGATTCTACTGCGCCTAGATTCTTGAAAGTTTCCCGGCGGATAATCATATAACCGATCTGCTTCTGCTTGCCGTAAAGCTGCATCGATTCCAATGCGCTGCCCATTAATTTTATTTTACTGAATTTGCTCTGGTCATACAGCTTGTCAAAAACGTCTCCCGGCACTACGCCGTACTCAAGCAGCTCGGCGGCAATCCTGTGAATTTCGGGCGTAGTTCTTTCAAACCTGAATGAGCCGGTATCAGTCATTATAGCGGCATAAATCTGATAGGCTGTACCAAAGTTCAGCTTAACTATTTCAGTCGTTTTAATAAAGTCGTAAATTATCTGCCCGGTTGCACAATAGTCGGTGCCCGCAAAAAGGAAATCCGTAAACTTTTCCGGGTCCTGGTGGTGGTCGATGCATATTTTCAATTTATGCGAATTTAAAAAGCTGTTCTGCATCCTTACCATCCTGTCGGAGCGATTGAAGTCCAGTGCAACCAGTACATCAACGGTGTCGAATAATGATCTATGCTTTGCTTCGTCAAAACGTTCTATCTTTTTATCGACGTCTAAAAATTCAATGTTATACGGAGTTGAACTATGATTGATAATAAATACTTCTTTGTTAAGCTCTTTTAATATCAAGTAGAATGCAATTTCAGAGCCTATGGCATCTGCATCGGGATTGACGTGCGTGGTTAGCAGGAATGAATTGTTGTCTTCTATTATTCTTTTTAGGTTGGGAAAGTCTATCATTCTTATTATCTATTTCTCCGATAAAAAGGTTTCCGTTTATTATTTGCAATTGCTAGGATATATATCTTGTTACTCTCCAAACGGTAAAGAATCGAATACGGGAATTTTTTCATTACTGCTTTACGGACATTCTTTTTAATAATCGGATAGGCCAAAGGATTGGATTTAATAATTTCGAAATATCTTTCAGTTTCATTAATAAAAATTTTACCGAGTCCATAGACTAAATCATCGTAATAATCTCTTGCCGCAAAGAATTCGTTTTTTGCGGCTTGATGAAATTTGATCCCACTCATTTATACTTTGATTTTGCTTCTTTCAGAACTAATTTGCTGTCTATTAAAAGCTTTTCGCCCCCTTTTATTTGCTCATATCTTTTTGCAGCTTCATCAAACCATTCTTCTTCAATTTCATCCGGCTCAACATCTTCAATTTCTTTTAGAAGCTTATAAGCAATTGCAGCCTTTTCTTTCGGCGACAATTTCAGCAATTCAGATTCTAACAATTTTAAATCCATATTAAACTCAATTCAATTTATCCTTGCTCTAAACATAAAAATTTTCAAGCTTAAAGAAAAGAAACTTCTTATTTCCTGCCGCTATTTAATTTACCTCCCACATGTTGCCGCTAAAGAGGAGCTTTCTAAGATCGCCTTCTCCTTTCTGCTCTTTTACTTTTTCAATCTGCTCGTGAAAATCGTGGTCGTATGTGGGTTTGGTTATCTGCCTTATTACTCCCACCGGCATCGGAAAATTTTCTCTTTCACTTAATTGCGAGAGTAAGAATGCTCTGGCGGGATTTTTATCGAACTCGTCATGTACCCAAAGGTCGCTAACCGAATACTGTCCGTCATCCAGGCTTACAACTTCGGGCTCCAGGCCGCTCAGTTTAATTCCTTTATTATTGCTCTTGCCGAATACCATTGGCTTGCCGTGTTCCAGTACAAGCACGTTATCGGCCTTTGTTTCCTTATCGGTAAATAATGCAAAGGCCTCATCGTTAAATATGTTGCAGTTCTGGTAAATTTCTATAAAGGCGGTACCCCTATGCTTTGCTGCTCTTCTTATCATTTCCTGTAGATGCTTTGGATCCCGGTCGAGCGTTCTTGCAATAAATGTTGCTTCTGCACCTAAAGCAAGTCCTACGGGGTTAAAAGGAAAGTCCACGCTTCCGAAGGGAGTGCTCTTGGTCTTTTTCCCCTTCTCGGATGTAGGTGAATATTGCCCCTTCGTCAATCCGTAAATCCGGTTATTAAACAGAAGTATCTTTAAATCGATATTCCGTCTACAGGCGTGAATAAAATGGTTGCCGCCTATGCTTAATGCATCTCCGTCGCCGGTAGCAACCCATACGGAGAGACCGGGGTTATTTAATTTTACGCCGGTAGCAATTGCCGGGGCTCTGCCGTGTATGCCGTGCATTCCGTATGTTTCCATGTAATAAGGAAATCTTGAAGAGCAGCCGATGCCGGAAATCCATACCATCTTCTCTTTTATTATTTCCAGGTCGGGGGCCGACCTTTGCATCTGCGCCAATATTGAATAATCTCCGCAGCCCGGGCACCATCTTACATCCTGCGAGGAAGTAAAATCCTTCGCGGTGTATTTTAAATGAATTTCTTCGCCGCCATTAATTTTATCTAACCGCATTGTCAATTTCTCCGATTGTTCTTTCAATTTTATTTTCGATCTCAGAAGACTTAAAAGGTATTCCCTGAATTTTGTTGAATGATTCTATCTCTATCAGGAATTCGCTCTTCAAAAATCTTGCTAACTGCCCCATGTTCAGTTCGGGGCAGATAATTTTTTTATATCTCTTCAGAACGGAACCGGTATTTTTAGGAAAGGGATTCAAATACCTGAAATGAGCCTGAGCTACTTTTAATCCTTTTTTTCTAACACGGCTCACCGCTTCGGTTATGGAGCCGTAAGTGCCGCCCCAGCCAACAACAAGTACTTCGGCATCATTATCACCTGTTACTTCCAGTTCGGGAATATCGTTCTCGATGTTTTTTACTTTCTGCGCCCTAAGCCTTACCATAAACTCGTGGTTTTCAGGATCGTAACTTACATCGCCGGTAATATTGGATTTTTCCAACCCGCCAAGCCTATGCTCAAGCCCCGGCGTACCGGGAATTGCCCACGGCCGCGTTAGATTCTCATCCCTGGAGTAGGGATAAAATCCTTCTTTCTCAGTCCGGAACTTAACATCAATTTTCGGAATCTCATCCGGCTCAGGAATTTTCCACGGCTCGGACCCGTTTGCAATGTAGCCGTCGGATAAATATAGTACAGGCACCATGTATTTAGTTGCAATCCTTGCTGCCTCTAAAGCCATCGCAAAACAATCGGCTGGAGTTGAAGGAGCTATAACCACAACAGGAGCCTCTCCGTTGCGCCCGGTAATTGCCTGCTGCAAATCGGACTGTTCTGTTTTTGTAGGAAGCCCCGTGCTAGGCCCCCCTCTCTGAACGTCAATAATAATTACGGGCAACTCCGTCATTACTGCAAGGCCGATAGCCTCGGTTTTTAAGGCAACACCGGGGCCGCTTGTTGTTGTAATTGAAAGTGCGCCGGTAAAGGCTGCGCCTATAGCCGAGGAGATTGCCGCAATCTCATCTTCTGCCTGGAAAGTTCTAACGTTAAAATTTTTATGCCTGCTCAATTCATGAAGAATATCCGAAGCGGGAGTTATAGGATAAGAGCCTAAGAACAACGGCAAACCGCTCTTAACAGATGCCGTAATAAATCCTATCGCCAAAGCTTCGTTCCCCGAGATATTCCGGTATATTCCTTTGGGCAGTTTTGCCGGTTCAACATTATACCGTGTGGTAAACAGTTCCGTGTTCTCACCGAAATAATATCCGGCAAACAATGCCTTCTCATTTCCTGCTGCTATAAGCGGATTATCTTTAAACTTGCTTCTTATCCAATTTGTTGTCGGCTCTATAGGCCGGCTGTAAAGCCAGTACATCATGCCCAGGGCAAAAAAGTTTTTGCTTCGCGAAATTTCTTTTGCAGAAAGACCGATGTTCTCCAGCGCCGCCGAAGTTAATTGGGATAACGGTACGCTTACCACATTATATCCCTGAAGAGTTCCGTCTTCAAGAGGATTGTTCGCATAGCCCGCTAGTTTTAAATTCTTCGAATCGAATGAATTTATATTAACGATTACAGTAGCACCGTGCTTTAGATCTTTTAAATTTATTTTTAAAGCGGCGGGGTTCATAGCCACTAAAATATCCGGAGAATCGCCGGGGGTTTGAATATCGCTGCTTGAAAAGTGAAGCTGAAAACCGCTGACTCCGTATGTAGTTCCGGCAGGGGCTCTAATTTCTGCCGGGTAATCCGGCAGTGTGCTCAAATCGTTGCCCACGAGGGCAGTAGTATTGGTGAATTGCATCCCGGTAAGCTGCATGCCATCGCCGGAGTCCCCGGCAAATCGTACGGTAACGTCCTTCAATTCCAAAATTTCTTTTGTCATTTTCTAAACTCGTTTTGAATATTTTTGTTATCAGGCATCCGCTGCCTGTTAAGTTAAGAAAAATTAAACAACATATTTTTTATTGTCAATCGTCTGTTGGGACAGGTGATTTGAATCAGAATACTTTACAAATAAAAGTGCATGTAAGAAAATTAGAAATTATTTATACCCGATAAAGAACAATCTTTGAAACGGGAACAATACTTTACCGTTGCTCTGCAGCGGATAAAATCTCTTTATTTCATCCAGCACCTTCTCTTCAAAAAGGAGACCGTCCGGTTCATCAAGCGTTTCAAGATACGGCTTAAGCCCGGTGCTTCTTAACATCTCTACGATTGATTCCTGCGAATCCAAAATATGGTAGTAATCCGTCCGCCAAATTTCCACTTTAATAAAAAGGGCCGAGAGCTGGTCATAATAAAAATCAGCATTATGGATGGTCATTAAATTCTCAAGTGCTTCTGTTTTTTCTTTCCACCGGTTTAGCCTGGCAACGCTCTTAATTGCGCGTCCGGCATGCATATTCCAGAATAAAGGGATTTGCACTGCAAGGACTCCTCTGCCGGAAAGCATACTGTAAAACTTTTTTATCAGCTTATCATGGCCGGGCATCCACTGAATAGCGGCATTCGAAAATACGATATCAAATTCAGTTTCCGTTTCATACTCCGCCGCATCCGCCGCAATCCATTTCTTATCCGGGTAATCCTTCCTTGCTTTCTCAATCATACTTGCTGATTTATCGACGCCGATGAAGTTACTAAACGGCCATCTCCCGGCTAATATCATTGTGCTGTTCCCCGGTCCGCATCCAACATCAATAATATTTTCAGGATTATAATCGATATTAATCCTGTTTACAAGATCGATTGAAGGCTGAGTCCGTTCATTTTTATAAAGAAGATATAGTTCGGGTTTCCAGTCATTTTTATTATCCATTCTTAAACCAAGCTAAAATTCGGATAAATTGATTTTCTATTTCGAAATAAAATTACAAAATTTACATTATCCAAAAAAGTAAGTAGAAGACATGATGCCGGTAATTAAGTACAAGCGGATATTTTTTTAAAACGGGTATTGATTCTGGCGTCTTATTTTTAATTTCTAAATGAGTGGCTAATTTTACATTGTTAGTTTTTCGCAAAAATATTTTTCAAATCGAATGTCTAAGGTAATTATCTGCATACACGGCATCGGTAATAAGCCAACGCCGAAGCTTCTTACCGGCTGGTGGCGAAAATCCATCGTCGACGGTCTTAACGGGATGGGAAAATTTATTTTTAAACCCGGAATAAGGATGATATACTGGGCGGATGTTCTGCATGACAGGCCGCTAGATGAAAGGATAACCGACCCGGACAATCCTTACTATTTATCGGAAAGTTACACCCCGCCTGTTAATAACCTTTTCGGCGCGAGGCAAACATTAAAGAATAAATTTTTCAATTTGATAGAACAAGAAATCGACAAGATTTTATTGAACGAGGACATGTCGGTTAACTTTTCCTTCATTCATGATTTGATAATTCATAAGTATTTCAAGGAACTTGAGATTTATTATTCCGGAGACCTGGTTGATAAAAACGGCATAAGGCAGCCGGCAAAAAAAATTATCCGCGAAAAAGCTGCTGCCGTTCTTAGAAAACACAAGTCCGATCAGATCCTTTTAATTGCTCATTCTATGGGATCGATAATCGCATACGATGTTTTGTCGTCTATGGCTCAGGGAATTAAAATAGATACCTTCATTACCATCGGCTCGCCGCTCGGCTTCCCGGTTGTAAAAAGTAAAACAGCAGCCGAGCAGCATATAAAAAATAATGCCGCTAAAAAACTTAAGACACCGGAATGCATAACCGGCTCATGGTACAACTTCTCGGATTATGAAGACAAGATTGCAATGCATCATAACCTTGCCGAAGATTTTGAAGCGAACTCTCTCGGCATAAAACCGGTTGATATAGCCGTTAAAAATTCATATGAAATTAATGGGAACAGAAATCCTCACAAGTCGTACGGCTATTTAAGAGTCCCTGAACTATCCGAGGCCCTTTACAGCTTTTTAATAAAGGACAAGAGCAAGCTTGCCGTAAAGTTTTTGGAAGCCGCTAATTTCGTTTACTCAAAAATTTAATTTCACAGTTTCGCCCTCAAATACTGCTTCGGCCAATCGGTTTCTGCTTTTAATCTTCTCGCCGCGTAAAGAGGCCAGTACGGATTACGCAGTACCTCTCTTCCCATTATAATAATGTCTGCCTGTCCGGTCCTTAAAATATTTTCCGCTTGTTCCGGCGAAGTAATTAAGCCGACCGCTCCGGTATTTATTCCGGTCTCTTTTCTAATGCGTTCTGCAAACTCAACCTGGTAACTTGGTCCCAAAGGAACGGCCGCGTCTGCCACATTCCCTCCGCTTGAGCAGTCAATTAAATCCGCTCCGGTTTCTTTTAATTTTTTGGAAAGATAAACCGACTGCTCAGCATCCCATCCGTCTTCAATCCAGTCGGTAACGGACAGCCTGGCAAATAACGGAAGACCTTCCGGGATAACCTCTCTAACAGCCGCAGCAACTTCTACCGCAAGCCTGCATCTGTTCTCCAGGCTTCCGCCGTAGTTGTCTTTCCTTTTATTTGAAAGCGGAGAAAGAAACTCGTGTATTAAATATCCGTGTGCCATATGGATTTCAATAACTCCGAAGCCTGCTTTAACAGCCCGTACGGCAGCGGATTTAAATTGCCCTACAACTTTATGAATATCGTCCTTACTCATTTCCATAGGCATGCCGTAAGTATTACTAAACGGTATGGGACTCGGGCCCAGGGTTTTCCAGCCGCCGCTTTGTTCGGGTACTGCGCCCGCTCCCTTCCAGGGTGAGAATGTAGAAGCCTTTCTGCCTGCGTGAGCAATTTGAATTCCGGGGATAGAGTTTTGCGATTTAATGAATGATGTAATTCTTTTATAGGCATCTGCCTGCTCTTCATTCCAAATGCCCGCGTCGTCAGGCGTAATTCTGCCTTCGGGAGAAACTGCTGTTGCCTCTGCAATAACTAAGCCCGCTCCGCCTACAGCCCTGCTTCCCAGGTGAACAAGGTGCCAATCCGACGGCATCCCGTCTATGCTTGAATACTGGCACATAGGCGAGACCGCAATTCTGTTTTTAAATACTTGGTCTCTAACTTTTAGAGTTGAAAACAACTTGTTCATAATTCAATTTCCTCCATAGCAATGCTTACAAGCCCGCTCACTTCTTTCTGTTCCGGTTCCCCGATAGCCTTCCAGTATTCTCTTCCGCCGAAAGTCATCGCACCAAAATAAATCTCAGAAACATTTACGCCGCTGTTACCAAGAAATCTCATTTTCATTTTTTATCTCCCGTAATTATTAATGGTATTGTCAAAATATTTTTTTAGTAAAAAGTTAGCTGCTTGTTTTACAGACAGTTTGATTTATTTTTTTATTAACAGAACTATCTCCCTCCTTTATTCAATTTTTTTTCATATTTGTTTCATCTTTTGTCCCGATAGGGACAATATATTTATAAAATTAATTATTCTAGGAAGACACACCTGAGTCCCTTTAGGGACGCTATAAAATTTTAATCCATTGCTCTTTCACAATATTCTAATCTTTTCATATTACGTCCCTAACGGGACGATGCTTTTAATGGATCATTTATTTTCTATAGATATTTCGTCCCTAACGGGACTTCCGAAATTATTCCATTTTTATTTTATTTATTCCGCCATAGGTGGATTCCATGCCTAAAAAAACGCTTCCAGTTTTTATCTATATCTTTAATCCATCCTCTCTTTTCGTATTTTCATTTCATATCCCTTTTTTCATAAAACTTTTGACACTACCTTATTAATCAAAAATTTTCCAGGCTGAAAAAATATAGAAATATGAATAGAGATTCTAAACCGTATAGAGGTATAAAAATTTAAATCACATCTTCTGTACGCAGTCAGGCTTATCAATCGCCCTTAGCAAAATTACGCTTTTCTGTTTGATGCCTTTGGAAAAATATTTAAATTAACATACGTAAATACGGTATGTAAGCGGTTTTAATTTTAACACGGGGTTTTCCGGAAATGCATTCTATAAAGATATCTTCGAGATTTTGTTTATCATTTATTTCCGCAGTGTTATTTAGTTTTGCACTAAAGGCGCAAAGCACGGGCTCACTGCGAGGCTTTGTTACAGATTCGACGAACGGCGAAGCGGTAATATATGCAAACGTTGTTGTTGCCGGAACCTTGAACGGCGCACCTACAAACACCAAAGGCTACTATTATATTCCTGCTATTCCAGCCGGGAAACAGACTGTTATTTTTTCCCACGTTAACTATAAGCCCAAAGAAATAACCGTTACTATTAGGGCGAACCAGATAACGGAGCTAAGCGCGGCGCTTACTCCGAAAAATATTGAGCTTCAGGAAGTATCGATCATCGGAAGGAATACTTTAAAGCCCACCGAAACAAACCTCGGACTCGAAAAAATTTCGGCAAAGGAAATTGAAATGATTCCGATAGGCGCCGAGCCGGATGTTTTTAGAGCGCTGCAGACTACAGCAGGCGTTACTACAACGGGAGATGTATCGGCACATTACTATGTTAGAGGCGGGGCAGGCGACCAGAACCTTGTGCTGCTTAACGGGGCTACCATATACAATCCGTTTCACGCGCTCGGTATTTTCAGCGTTATCGATCCGGAAATGATTTCCGCAGTTGAATTTTACAAAGGCGGCTTCCCCACAAAATACGGCGGCAGACTGTCATCAATTTTAAATATTATTACAAAGGACGGCAACAAGAACTCCTACCACGGAACTCTTGCTGCAAGCCTGCTTTCGGGTAAGGCTTCTGTTGAAGGACCGATTCCTCACGGCTCGTTTATTGTAACGGGAAGAAAAAGCTACTATGCGGAGATTCTAAAGAAATATCTCAACGACCAGGAAGCGCCGTTCGATTTTTACGACATGTCCTTTAAGGCGAACTATTCAAATCCCGATCTGCTGAACAACGGGAAGTTTGTACTGTTCGGCTTTACTAGCGACGATGCCGTTAAAAATAATAATCCTCTTATGGAAGATTACGATGTAAAGAACAATGTACTCGGTATAAACTGGAACCAAGTATGGGCAAGCCCGTTGTTCTCTACAGTAAATATTTCTTACAGCGGTTTCAGGGCGGAAGTTAATCCTAACCTTAGCCAGTCGAAGTACAGAATGAACCGGCTGAATGATATTACTGCGGATTTTAATTTCACATATATCTATCAGAACAAAGATGAGCTGGAATTCGGTTTGCAGAATAAAATGCTGGACGTAAAACTTACACAGCAAAACCTTTTCGGCACAACAACCGACTTTAACCAGAACGGCTGGGATATGACCGGCTACGTAAACTACAGGTTCTACAGATGGGAGAAAGTAGGATTTGAAATAGGCACGCGTGTAAAATTTGTTGCGCTGTCAATTCTCCGTCCTTTCTTTTTCGAGCCGAGGCTCAGCATTCACTATCTGCCGTTCCCTTTCCTATCATTCAAGGCTTCCATAGGAAGGTATTCACAGGAAGTAATTTCTCTTTCAAACGAGAACGAAGTAATCTCAATCTTTCAGCCCTGGGTAATAGTTCCAAAGGGAGTAGCTGCGCCGGAGTCATCAGATCTTTCATTGGGTGTGGATGCGTATCTTAATGATCAGCTTGAAATAAGCCTTACCGGATATTATAAGTATATTACCGATCTTACCGATGTAAACGAGCAGAAGTACACTCCGCAAGATTACGACTTTATAAACGTAAACGGCAAGTCTTACGGAATGGAGTTTGTAACAAAGTACCAATCTCAAAAGTTTTTCTTAAATCTTAACTACTCTCTCGGCTGGACGTACCAGATTAACGGTAACCTTATTTACGTTCCCAAGTACGATATACGCCATACATTTAATATTCTTCTCGGCTATAACTTCGGCAATGAATGGACAGCGAGCGCAGTTTGGTCTCTCCGCTCCGGCATGCCGTTTACGCCGATAGCGGGCTTTTATGATAGGATGCCTATAAATAATGTTTGGGGAGACTATGTGTTTGAGCCTTACCAGCCGGTTATTTACTGGGGCGATAGAAACTCCTACAGGCTGCCGTATTACCACAGGCTAGATATAAGCGTTTCCAAAAGGTTCCAATTTTATTTTACACACCTAACCTTTGAAGGAAGCATACTTAACATTTACAACAGGAAAAATATTTTTTACTTTGATAAGGATACGGGCAAGATTACATACATGCTGCCTTTCTTTCCGTCGGTTTCGTTAAAGATTGAGATATGAAAAAGTTTTTATTGTTTGCAGCGGCATTTATTTACTCTTTACTCAGTTTTTCGTGCAAAGAAGATTTCAGTCCTAAAATTGAATTTAAACAGAAGTATGTATTAAACTGCTACGTTGACCTTGATTACGACCAATATACTAACACAAAAGTCTATGCAACCGTTAGCAAGCTTTATGATGTTGACGGTTTCACTCCTTCCAAGAACAATATAGACCCCACTGTTTCCGGTGCGGAAATTTATTTTAACTATAGAGATATATTTTATCAACTTAAGGAAGATACAAATAGAGCCGTAAGAACAAGATACGGTACAAATCCAATTTATTATTCCGCTAATCTTCAGAACATATATCCTAATTATACTGTTTCCGTTTCTGCAAGGATGCCGGACGGAACTGTGCTAACTGCGCAAACACAATTGCTGGAAGCTGTACAATTTAAATATTCTTATTTGTACCGGAAATATTTTACTACTTTTATAAACAGGTTTTATTCCGGGAATGCCTTTACTATAACATGGGGAAAAATTGACAACCGTTTGTTTTTTCCCGAAATGTTGATAGAATATATAATTGATGATACACATAAATTTTCTTATGAGAAAGTTCCATGTAGCTATATTAAAAAGGATGGTAAATATGAGCCGGTATATCCGGGTATTACTACCGGTGAAAGCATTTCTTTTGAGTATGCGGCAATCGATTCTGCTATGGTGAATATAGGGAAAGGTGATAACGATAAAGAAAAATATTTTGTTGCTAAAATTATATTTCAACTTGTAGAGATGGATGCATCTTTATCAAAATATTATTCCAGCATTCACGGCTCAATCGACGAGTATTCTATTAGATTGGATGAATCTGTTTATTCAAATATTAATAATGGAATAGGAATTTTCGGCTCCAAGCGTACAATTACTAATAGCTGGTGGTTTGACAGTTCTTATGTTAGGTCTTTCGGTTACCCCGGTGGGCACTAAATTAAACTTCAAAGCAAGGGAATTAATTATTTTTTAGTTCTAGTTATTAACTCATGTTACGCAGGAATACATTTTGATGTCCGCATTGTCATTCCCACGAAAGTGGGAATCCATTTTTTATCATATTTTCGCGTCTTGGATACCCGCTTTCGCGGGTATGACACTCAAGCTTTATAATTTTGCGTAACATGAGTTATTAACATAAATCATCTACACATTTCTTTAACCTCGGTGATGTACCGCCGCAGACGCTCTTCCCTCTTTCGGCAGACGTGCCGGTAACCTACATAAACAAGCAGCCTGTTTATACTGCATATGAATATAACAACGATATCTCCTACAACTATTCCATTATAGATTCGGTTATAAAGGCTGGCCGTAAAAATTACCATAAACCTCCAGACAAGTACCTACAATGAGAAAGGTAATATTATTTGTTAATGCGTGGTTAAACTTAAACCGGCTATAAAGAAAAATGAATAAATCACTTTAAAAAGCTTCTTTTATTTTTGAATTTTAAATATTTATATTTGCTTTTGTTATTATTTTTGCAGTATTTAAAGTACAATAATCAGCAACTAAAGGTAACTCATGCAAAGTTCAAAAATTGACTTTTTGACAAAATACAACAATTTAGTTAAGCTGGCCGTTAGTGCATCCCATAATTTACCAGATAGCCTCTGCAATTTTTTAGTTAGTGAATACGAGTTTCAAACTACTGTACTATTTAAAGTTAATCCGGACAACAAACTTATACTTATTGGTAAAGCCGGCGATGCAAAGAAAAGTCTTACTGTAAACAGCTTACACGATTGCTCTGTTTGCAAATTATTAAATAATAAACCGGGAACACCGGAGTTCAACTCCCAGCCTGATTGCGAGTTTCAAGTTTCGGAATATGTTATTTACGAAGGATGCTTGGCAGTAAACCTTAAAGCTCAAGATAATTTCTTATTTAAAATTGCCAAAAAAACACCCTTTGCTAAAAGTGATAACGATAATCTTAAAACTATAGGCGATGCTCTTGGAAATATTTTAGGCCTCTGGGCAGGCAATAAAGGTACCGTCTCTGCTACTACCAGCGAGATTATAAGCGAAATTGCACATGAATTAAGAACGCCGACAAACAGCATAATGGGATTCGCCTCCCTGCTTAACGAAGACAACCTTTCTAACTCGCAAGCCGAGTATGTAAATACTCTTAAGGACAGTGCGTTTAATCTTTTATCTTTAATAAACGATTTGATCGACCTGGCCAAGATTGATGCCGGAATTACAAAAGAAAGTACCATTAACGTAAACCTTAAGCATTTTATTGATGAAATAATTAAGCTGCTAAGCGATAAGGTAAACAAAAACAAAATTGATTTTATCGTTAACATAGATAAAGAGCTGCCGGCTACAATTAAGCTGGATTCGCAGAAGCTCCGCTACATTGTATTGAATATAATAACCACTTCGCTGCGGCTTACCGAAAAGGGAAAAATTTCCATCTCGGTCTCTGCGCCTTCATCTAATAAGTTGAATTTTAAAATCGTCGATTCAAGCAGCGGCATTTCATCGGCCAAGTTGAATGATATCTATAAGCCATACGCCCTTGCAGATATGGGAGACAACAAAATAGGAAACACAACTGGGCTGGGTTTAGTACTTGCCAAAAAATATATTGAGACTCTGAACGGAGACATCTCAATTACAAGCGTTGTTGGGAAAGGAACCACTTACAATTTTACCATTGGGATAGAGCCTCTTTCGGTTATCGAAGCCCAGATAAGCGCACTGCCTAAGCCGGGCAAAAAAAACAAAGTGCTTGTGGTGGAGGACGACTATGCAACATCCAAGCTGCTGAGCAATTACTTGAACAAGTGGGGCTACGAGCCGACCATAGTCAACTCGGCAGACCAGGCACTTAAAACAATCGACAAGGAAATTTTTCTTGCAGTGCTTATGGATATAGTATTGCCGGACGCCAACGGCTTTGAACTGCTGAAGAGAATACGCGAGCATAAAAATGCCAAGAACACACCGGTAATTGTCTGCTCGGTAGAAGCCGAACAGCAGAAGGCTTTCTTAATGGGTGCGGTTGAATACTTTGTTAAGCCGATCCAGTACAAATATCTTGTTGAGGTACTTACAAGCTACAAGCTTAAAAAAGAATCAAGCATCCTTATAGTTGATGACGACGTCCCTACGCTTAATCTGATAAAAGAAGCCGTGGAGCAGGCAGGCTTTAATGCAATTGCAGAATCTCATTCGTATAGAGTGATGGGAATGATCGAGTCAACCAATCTTGATCTGGCTATTATCGACCTGGATATGCCGGAACTGAACGGCTTCGATCTTATAAAATTAATTAAATCTAGACCGAATTTTAAAAAGCTACCTATAATAATATATACCGGCAAGGAAAACTATAAAGAGGACCTTAAAAAGATTGACGGCCTCTTTGCCGATCTGCTCGAAAAAAGCAGTACTAATATCGAAGAGCTCTCGGATACGATTACACAGATGATTAACCGTTTTGACGAGCCGCCGCCTGTTGAAGAGATTGTTAAGCAAAAGGATGTTGTTAAGATCCTTCTGGTTGAGGATTATAAGCATTCGCAGATTATTGTTACCAGACTCTTAAAGAAAAACAGCTTCGAGTCTATTGTAGTTGTGGAGAACGGTTTGGAAGCTTACGAGGCGGTACAGAAGCAAAGGTTCGATTTAATACTTATGGATATGCAGATGCCGGTAATGAACGGCTTTGAAGCCACAGAAAAGATAAGGCAGCTGCCGGAGTATAAAGAAACTCCTATTATCGCACTCACTGCCTTCGCAATGAAGGGCGACCGCGAAAAATGCCTTGAAGCCGGTGCAACCGATTATATACCTAAACCGATTGACAGCCAGGAATTTATTGAGAAAGTTAAATACTATACCGAAAGCAAAGTAAAAGCAGTTTAGCTTTTCCCGGTCCTAAAAGATTACTGAAATATGATTAGCGAAAAACCCAGAGTAAGATTTGCACCAAGCCCTACCGGATATTTACATGTTGGCGGGCTGCGTACCGCTTTATACAATTACCTTTTTGCAAAAAACCGGGACGGGAAATTTATTCTCAGAATAGAAGACACAGACAGAAACCGTTTTGTTGAAGGCGCTGTTGAGAATTTAATTGCCTCGTTAAAATGGTGTGGGCTAGAATATGATGAAGGCCCCGATATAGGCGGTACCTACGGCCCGTACATGCAGTCGCAAAGACTTGAAATTTATAAAGAGCATGTAAAAGAATTAATTGCGGAAGGAAAAGCCTACTATTGCTTTTGCACGCCGGAAAGGCTTGATGAGCTGCGCAAAGAACAGCAGGCTAAAAAATTGCCGCAGGCAAAATACGACAAGCATTGTCTCCGCTTAAGCAAAGCGGAAATAGAAGAGAATCTGAACGGGGGCGTAGATTATGTGGTGAGGCTGAACGTTGAGCCCGATAAGAAAATAGTATTCGACGATGTAGTCCGCGGGCACATTGAGTTCGAGAGCAATAACGTTGACGACCAGGTGTTAATTAAAAGCGACGGCTATCCTACTTACCATCTTGCAAATGTTGTGGATGACCATCTGATGAAGATAACACACGTTATCCGCGGGGAGGAATGGCTCTCCTCAACTCCCAAGCATGTGCTTCTTTACGACTTCTTCGGATGGGAAAGGCCCGTCTTTGCCCACCTCCCTCTTTTATTAAACCCCGACCGTTCCAAGCTGAGCAAGCGGCAGGGCGACGTTGCAGTTGAGGATTACAGGGCAAAAGGATTTTTAAAAGAAGCTCTGATTAACTTTGTTGCTCTGCTGGGCTGGAACGCCGGCGACGATAAAGAATTTTATTACATTGATGAGCTGATAGAAAAATTTTCGCTAGATCGCGTCAATAAATCCGGCGCCGTCTTCGATCTGGAAAAATTGAACTGGCTTAACGCAGAGCATCTGCGCAAAAAGACGGACGAAGAAATATTGCCGATGCTTAAAAAAGAAATCCATAACATTACAGAAGAGAGCACTGACATAAACCAGCAGCCGGAATTGCAGCTTATAAAGAATAGAAATTTCGACGACGAATATTTGCTGAAAATAATTTCTGCGATGAAAGAGCGCGTCTCATTCGTCCGCGAATATTTAACTAAGAGTCCTTACTTTTTTGCGGCACCGGAAAAGTATGAAGAAGCGGCAGTCTTAAAGAACTGGAAACCGGAGACTCCGCCGGTGCTTCAAAAGCTGAGAGACGAATTCTCTGCTCTTCAAAATCCCGGTAAAGAAGAATATGAAAATGCCCTGGCAAAGACCGCCGAAGGATTGAATATAGGAAAAGGAAAAATAATTCACCCGCTCCGTTTATCCGTCTCGGGCATTAGCACCGGCCCCGGTTTGTACGATATACTTGTAATCCTCGGAAAAGACGAAGTAATAAAGAGAATAAATACTGCGCTTGAAAAAATAAAAGTTTGATTAATTTTTTCTACTAATTTGTGCCCCGGCTTTTTACTGCAAAATAATTTTAAAATAAAAAGCGGAAGGCTTAAAGGAGGAACTATATGAGATCATTTCTTAAAGCATTAATTTTATCATTAACCGCTGCCGTCTTCACTTTTTCGCAAACACCAAAGGTTAAGACCGGCATTGAAGTTCTGAGAGACAACAGTTTTAACATACTCGCCGGTAAGAGAGTCGGTTTAATTACAAATCCAACCGGCGTTAACTCGAAGCTTGTCTCCACAGTTGATATTCTCTTCCATGCAAAGAATGTTAAGCTGGTTGCTCTGTTCGGCCCCGAGCACGGAGTGAGGGGTGATTTTTCGGCAGGCGCGGATGTTGAATCTTACACCGATAAGGAAACAGGCATACCGGTTTATTCACTTTACGGTAGGACGAGCAAGCCGACACCGAAAATGCTGAAGGGCATTGACGTGCTTGTCTACGACATACAGGACATAGGCTGCCGCTCTTATACATACATCAGCACGATGGGCAAGGCAATGGAAGCCGCCGCCGAGAACAATATTCAGTTTGTTGTGCTGGACCGCCCGAATCCCTTAGGCGGAAATATGGTTGAAGGAAACCTGGTTGAAGACGGATTCCAGACATTTGTTAGCGCGTACAAAATTCCTTATGTGTATGGTTTAACCTGCGGCGAGCTTGCTGAAATGCTGAACAAGGAAGGCATGTTGAAAAATGGCGAGAAGTGCAAGCTTACGGTTGTACCTATGAAAGGCTGGAAGAGAAGCATGTCCTTTGAAGATACCGGTCTGCCCTGGGTGCTTACTTCACCGCATGTGCCGCACTTCGATACGCCCGAATATTATGTTCTCAGCGGTATTATGGGCGAGCTCGGCACTCTTTCCGAAGGAGTAGGATACACACTGCCTTTTCAGGTGTTTGCAGCGGAGTGGATAGATGCCGATCAACTGGCTGAAAAGATGAACGCACTGGGCTTGAAAGGCGTCCTCTTCCGCCCGATAAATTTTAAGCCCTTTTACGGAAGAGATAAGGATAAAGAACTTCACGGCGTGGAAGTTAATCTTACCGATTACCGGAAGGTGAATTTAATGAGCCTTCAGTTTTTATTTATGCAGGTACAGACCGAAATGTACCCGGATAAAAATCCTTTTACAATGGCAACCAAGCAACGGCTTAGATTTTTTGACGATGTTTGCGGCACTTCAAGAGTGCGCGAGATGTTCTCTAAGAATATGAAGTACGACGATATAAAAGATTTTTTAAATAAAGATGTGAAGAAGTTTAAGGAATTATCCAGACGGTTTTACTTGTACCGCTAAACCGCGCAGCATTTGCGCGCAGCTATACAGTTTATTAAAAATATTCTTCTAATTTTTTTTGATGAATAGAATGCGCCGATAAAATTAAAGCCGGGGAAATCAGCCCGGCTTAATTATTAACTCGTGTTACGCAAAATTATAAAGCTTGAGTGTCATACCCGCGAAAGCGGGTATCCAAGATGCGAAAATATGATAAAAAATGGATTCCCACTTTCGTGGGAATGACAATGCGGACATCAAAATGTATTCCTGCGTAACATGAGTTATTAAAATTATTTCTCAGCATCTATCATTGATGTTTCTATCAGCCTGCCTTGCTTACCTTTATTAAAACCACGCCGTGGTAAGGCACAAGCGCTTCAAATTTATTTATAAACACGCCGAGATATTTTTGCCTCCAGATATCTCTTACTTTAAACTTGCCGCTTATTCCTAACTCATCAGCTGTCAAAATTATTTTTGACTTTCTCTTTTTGCCGTTCCACATAAAATAACCGGAAGGTGATTTAGAGTTTTCACCGGTATAAAAGAGACCTACAGCTTTGGAACCATCCGTCAGCTCCTTTACCCAAATTTGCTTTCCGTCTTTGTTATAAATTCTTTCTGCCTGCCTGCCCAGCGGGTCCTGGTCTACTGCTATTACTTCATCGTTTGAAAGCAGGCTTAAGGTAAACTTATCTATCCGGTTTAAATCGCATCCTATAAGCAGAGGCGCCGATAACAAACACCACAAGCTGATATGAGTATATTGCTCATCCGGCGTTAGTCTAGTCGGATGCAGCTCCGGGCCCCAGCCTACAAGCCCGACGACGAGCATATCCGGATCGTTCCAGTGGCCGGGACCGGCGTACTTTTCATGCCCGGCCTGGTTAAAGCCTATTCCCGCCATACTAGACCAACTGTCTGAAATATCGCCTGTAGTCCGCCAAAGATTTCCGCCTACTTCGCTCCCCCACTTCCAAACGTCGCCCATACCGTATTGGCACAAGCTGTAAACTATATCTCTATCTACTTTGTTCAACGCTTCCCGCATAAGCATGTACGGCTTTTCCAGTTCCGGCAGGCTGTTATCTTTAGCAATATTTCCGTAAGAGCACCAATCGTATTTAAGATAATCGAAGCCCCAGTTTGCAAACTGTTCGGCATCCTTATATTCATGCTGATAGCAGGCAGTATAACCGGCGCACGTTAAAGGTCCCGGTGAAGAATAAATCCCTATCTTCAAACCTTTGGAATGAACATAGCCGGTCAGTGCCTTCATGCCGGGGAATTTTTTATTCGAATTTATCATTCCGTTTTTATCTCTCGGCGTGCCCATTGTTAAAGAATCCTTGCTGTCCGGCTTAATCGACCAGCAGTCATCGATGTTTATGTAAGTCCAGCCGTGGTTAATAAGTCCGGTTTTAACCATCGCATCGGCGGCAGCTTCTACTTTTGATGCATCAACTGACGTGGCCCAGCAGTTCCAGCTATTCCAGCCCATCGGCGGCGTTAGGCAAATTTTGTCTCCCGCCTTTATAATAAATTTTCTTTCCGCCTTGCCCAGGTTGTTCTTAGCAATCAGCGTAACAACATAATCGCCTTCCCTGCTTATTTTGCCTGTTATTATTCCGGTATTATTGTTAAGGATTAATCCGTCAGGTAAATTTTCAGCAGAGAACGACATCGGCCTTTCCCCGGTAGCCGCAATTGTATATAGGAACGGGTGACCCGGTCTTACGCCAAAAACACCGGCTCCGTTTATTTTCGGCTTTGCGCTTTCTGCCGGAGTTAAAATATACGGCACATTTACAATCTTATTTATCAGCGCCGCAGCATGGATATTTTCAGTCAGCTCTATTACCGGATCGCACCAGTCGGCATGGTCGTAATCAATACCGTCGCCTGCATCTGTTACAAGCAGCCCTAGCTTTTTTATCCCGGCAATACTAATATCTATTTTCTTAGCTTCGTTCCCTTTCTTCATTATCCCGCTCTGCCAGAGAACTTTCTTGTCTCCCAATACATAGAACTCGACAGAGCCTTTATTATTGGCTTCGTCGTCAAGTCCTACTTCAGCAACTAACCTTTTTCCTTTTCCGTTAATGTTAAGTAAATATGTGCTTACTGCATGAGTCCCGATTCCATGCTCATATTTTTTACCGGCAATCGAAAGCGGATTACCCTCAACGGATTTATCGGCTTCCGGCGTGCCCCACCCGCATTCCATTGAAGACAGGTCCAATTTATCAAGACTGATAGATTGAGACCTTAAGGTAACTGCCGTTAAGAAAAACAAAAAGACAACTGGGTAAAACTTTTTCATGTTCTTTCTCTTATTAACTCATGTTACGCAAAATTATAAAGCTTGAGTGTCATACCCGCGAAAGCGGGTATCCAAGATGCGAAAATATGATAAAAAATGGATTCCCACTTTCGTGGGAATGACAATGCAGACATCAA
>JAKAJV010000001.1 GCA_021813585.1 Bacteroidota bacterium
GTCCAGGTACATACCGTAGCTCTTCGGTTCTAAAGGTTCCTTTATTTCGGATTTATTGACGATAAATTTTCCGCTAACCTTATTTAAGAATTCTTCCTTATCGTTTCCGTTTAAATCTGCAACAACCCTGTTGTAAGGCATAATCTTAAGCTGCGCAGAGGAGAAAAGGACGGCGAGGAAGAAATTATATTCCTCATTCCCGGTATAATTTTTACCGGCGTCTTTTTTAACTGCTCTTGCGCGGCTGGCACTGGCTGCCCGGTGGTGGCCGTCGGCAATATACAAATTTTTAACTTTGGCAATCTCATCGATAATTTTTTGATTATCTTCGTCCGGCAGAATCCATACGGTATGTTTAATACCGTCAGCGGAGGTAAAATCGTACAGCGGCTTGCACGATGCCGTTGTATTGTTTATAATTTTATCAACTTCGCTTGTGCCTTTATAAGTAAGAAAGACAGCGCCGGTTTGAGCGTCGGTTATAGTAATATGGTTTGTCCTGTCGTCTTCCTTAACCTTTCTTGTCTTCTCGTGTTTCAATATAACGTTGTTGTCGTAATCATCCACAGAAAACGCTGCGGCTATTCCGGTCTGCGATCGGCCATCCATTATGAGTCTGTATATGTAAAAGTGCTCTTTCTCATCAGATATTAAAACACCATCATTTATAAGCTTGTCCAGGTTTTCTTTAGCTCTTAAATAAACTTCGTGTGAATACGGGTCGGTATGCTCGTTCAGTTCCAGTTCCGACCTGGTAACTCTTAAAAAGCTTAACGGATTTCCTTCTGCAAGTTCTCTCGCTTCTACAGTGTTTACAACATCGTAAGGAACGCTTGCAACTTTTTCCGCATTTTGTTTAGCCGGGCGAAGAGCTTTGAAAGGTTTAATAATTGCCATAACTGAAAGTGTCTCCTAAAAATAAAAATGTATCATTGTAAAAATCAGTAAATTATGAACAATAATCCATTTGGTATTAATTATTTCCCTAAAAAATTTTATCTCTGTCTGCTATACGGAGTAATACTGCGCAAAATTAAATTTCAGCCGGATAAAAGACGCAGCTATTTTGTACGTTACTGTAAATAAGCGCAGAGTGTAACTTCCGAATTCAAATCTGCATATATAGTATTGCTATCTATATTTTTTTTTATGTCAAGATATTTTAATCTGTCTTCCGTTTCCCGTCTCCCGTTTCCCATCTTACATTGCGGCTTGCCGCACTATAGTATTGCCGGGTCGTTAAATAAATAGTTGAAATATTCCAATAAAATGTTATTTTTGAATCCCCTTTATTAAAGGTGGGATTTATATGAAAACAAAATTAGTTAGAATAGTAAAATCTGGTTCTCTTTTTATTCTTATCTTATTTCTCCAATCATGTGCCTCGGCGCCGATCAATTTGGAAATAGCCAAAGAAAAAGTGTCCGAGTATTATGAATCCGGGCAGTACGATAAAGACGCGGCGAAAGTAGTTAACAATGCTATTAGTGAATTCGGTAAGCTGAAGGTTGGCGACAGCAGCGCGGTTGTTTTTGATATTGACGAAACAGTCCTATCGAATTATGAGGTTATCAAGGAACTCGACTTTGGATATGTACCCGGCTTGTGGGATAAATGGATTGACGAAGCTAAAGCTCCTGCAATTACAGAGGTAAAAAAATTATACAATTATTTGTTGGGCAGGCATGTTAAGGTTATATTCATTACCGGCAGAAAGGATTACCAGTATTCTGCAACGTACAAAAATCTTACAAACGCAGGCTACAAAAACTTTGATACTCTTATCGTCCGCAGCAAGAATGAATATGACCTCTCGGCCCAGCAGTTCAAATCGATGAAGAGAGAAGAACTAACAGCCAAAGGCTATAAAATAATCGGCGATGTGGGAGACCAGTACAGCGATTTGAATGGCGCCGACCACGGAATACAGGTGAAGATTCCCAACTATCTTTACATCATAAAGTAGATTTTAAAAATTCATTATATTTAATACTCATTTTTCAGAATATAAAGAGACTTAAATGCCCGGCGAAAATATTATAGAGATATCAAAAGCTTACAATCCTTCTCAGGTAGAAGACAAATGGTTTGAATACTGGACGGCGAATAACCTGTACCATTCGGAGGTAGATAATGAAAAAGAGCCCTACACCATAGTCATCCCTCCTCCCAATATAACAGGCATACTGACTATGGGGCATATCCTTAACAATACAATCCAGGATATTTTTATCCGGACGAAAAGGATGCAGGGATATAACGCATGCTGGGTTCCGGGAACCGACCATGCATCAATAGCCACTGAAACCAAGGTTACTAATTATCTAAAAGAAAAAGGCGTAGATAAATTTGAAATAGGCAGGGAAGAATTTCTTAAATACTGCTGGGAGTGGAAAGATAAATACGGCGGGATAATAATACAGCAGCTTAAGAAACTGGGCGTTAGCTGCGATTGGGAACGCGAGCGATTTACGATGGATAAGGATTATTACGATAAAGTTTTGGAAACCTTCGTAAAGCTGTACAGGGAAGGGAAAATTTACCGCGGCTACAGAATGGTAAACTGGTGCCCGGCTTCCAAGTCGGCTATTTCCGATGAGGAAGTAAATTATAAAACCGTGAACGGAAAGCTGTGGTACTTAAAATATCCGGTGGCCGGGACGGACAATTTTGTAATTGTTGCAACTACGCGCCCTGAGACAATGCTAGGCGATACCGGCGTTGCCGTTAATCCTAATGATGAAAGATATGAAAGTTTAATAGGAAAGAAAGTCCTCCTTCCGATAGTTAGCAGAGAGATACCGATCTTTGCGGATGAATATGTTGATATGGAATTCGGTACCGGCGCCGTTAAGGTAACCCCTGCGCATGATGTTAACGATTACGATATGGGCCGGCGGCATAGTCTGGAATTTATAAACATATTTAATGAAGATGCTACAACGAATAAGAACGTTCCGGTTGAATTGCAGGGGCTGGACCGTTATGAAGCGCGTAAAAAAGTAGTAGAAAAGTTTGAGGAACTCGGTCTACTGGATAAGACGGAAAATTATCAGAACAAAGTCGGCTACTCGGAACGCGGAGGTGTTCCGATAGAACCATACCTTTCCGAGCAGTGGTTTATGGATATGAGTGCGCTGGCAAAGTCTGCTCTTGATGTTGTAAAGGACGGGAAGGTTCGCTTTTACCCTGAGCATTGGGTAAAGACCTATGAGCACTGGATGACCAACATTAAGGACTGGTGCATTTCCCGGCAGCTGTGGTGGGGGCACCGCATACCTGTTTGGTATAATAAGCAGACTAAAGAAATTTACTGCGATGTTAATCCCCCCGCAGATATTGAAAACCTACCTGCCGGACAGGCAAGCTGGGAACAGGACAAAGATGTGTTAGATACTTGGGCTTCTAGCTGGCTGTGGGCTTACGATGTGTTTAAGACTGAAGAAGAGCAGAGTTATTATTATCCGACGAACACTCTTGTAACCGCACCGGATATTATCTTCTTCTGGGTTGCACGAATGATTATGGCCGGTCTTCATTTCAAAAAGGAAATACCGTTTAGAGATGTATACTTTACAAGCATAATAAGGGATGTGCAGGGGAGAAAGATGAGCAAGTCGCTCGGCAACTCTCCCGATCCGCTAGATGTAATTTCGGAATACGGTGCGGATGCGCTTCGCTTTACGGTTATTTATCTGGCTCCGCTCGGCCAGGATGTTCTGTTCAGTACGGAAAAGTGCGAGCTGGGTAGGAACTTTGCAAATAAAATTTGGAACGCGGGAAGATTCCTTTTAATGAACCTGGCTAATCATCAATCCGAAATAGGGGACAACCCGGTTAATGAAAGCTCGGCTGCAAAGCATGTTGATTTTTCGGATGAGTGGATAAATTCACGCTTCAACCATGCGCTTTCGGAACTGAATAAAGCGATGGAAAAATTCGAAGTGAATAACGCTTCGAAGATTGTATATTCATTTGTGTGGAATGACTTCTGCGACTGGTACATAGAGCTTGCAAAGAACAGGCTCTATTCTGAGGATGCGGAAATTAAATCTGCTGTTCTGGCCAGAGCATTGGGCTTGTTCGAAAATCTATTAAAGATTGTTCATCCTTTTATGCCGTTTATAACCGAAGAGCTTTGGCAGCTAATTGAAAAAAGAATTCCCGGCGAAAGCATTTCAACTTCGGATTACCCCAAGCCGGACGAGACATTAATAAACCCGGAAGCTGAAAAGGAAATGGAATTTGTTCAGGAGATAATTACCGCAATCAGGAATATCCGGGGCGAGATGAACATTCCGCCTTCAAAATTTGTAAGCGCGCTAATAAAATCCTCCCGTGTAAAAGAACACCAGGTTGATTATATTAAAAAGCTGGCAAAAGTTGATTCTCTTAAAATAGATGAAAACATATCCAGACCTAAGGCCAGCGCCTCTTCCGTCCTAAAAGAATGCGAGATTTATATTCCTCTTAAAGGCTTAATCGATCTGGATGTTGAAAGGAACAGACTGGAAAAGGAGATTACGAGATTGGAAAGCTCTCTTGCAGGTATCGAGAAAAAATTATCAAACGAAAAATTTGTTAATAATGCAGCGCCGGAAGTTGTTGAGCGCGAGCGAAGCAAACAAAGAGACTGGACTGAAAACCTGCAAAAGCTGAAAGACATTTATAAAAACCTGGAATAATTGAAGACCAATTTCATTTAACTAATTTCATATTTAAAAGCGAGGGTAATTATATGTATCGTAAGCTTGAAGATTTTATAAATGATTGGGCCTACGAATCGGATGCGACGTTAAAGATTTTTAACGGTCTAACCGATGAGTCTTTATCAATAAAATTTAGTGATAAAGTTAGAGCGCCCGGCAGACTTGCATGGCATATAACCGGTTCAATTCCCGAGATGATGAACCGTACGGATTTGAAAATTGATGCTCACGCCGAAGAGGCTGATGTTCCTAAAAGAGTTTCCGAAATTGCGGAAGCTTATAAAAAATCCTCCGGCATGCTGATCGAGGAAATTTCTAAGAAGTGGTCTGACTCTTCGCTTACCGAGAAGGTGAATATGTACGGCGAGGATTGGGAGAAAGGAAAAATTTTATCGGTTCTGGTTGTTCATCAAATCCATCATCGCGCTCAATTAATAATTTTAATGAGGCTGGCAGGATTAAAAGTCCACGGCATATACGGGCCTGCAAATGAAGAATGGTCTGCTATAGGAATGGAACCGCAGGAATAGAATGAATTATTTTCGCATCACATCGAAAATAATTCGGTATAATTAAATTATATACCTTAAAACAGATTGTTTTTCATGCCATCTTAAAAATAAAAGGAGTGGCTTGATGATTGAGTATTTCCGTTCTCAAAACAAAAATTGCGGAGACATATATGCGAAGGATATTAGTTGTTCTGTTTATCTTGTTAACAGTTATTTCGTGCAATTCATTCGGTCAATCACCTCAGGGTAAGAAAATCGGATTCGGAATTATGGCGGGCGATCCGACGGGCTTAACATTAAAAATATGGTCCGGATATACCAATGCATGGGTTATTGATGTAGGTTCGTCGTACTTTGGGAGCCCAAGAGTAAATGTTGATTACCTATGGCACTTCAACGCGTTCGATTCCAGGGTCGCGGAACTTTATGCCGGTCCGGGCGGAGTAATCGGTTTTGGTACAGGGCACGGTTTCTATTATTCCGGCGACGACGGCTTTTATTACAGGAAGACGGGTGCGGGTTTAGGTGTTAGGGGAGTATTTGGAGTTAATATTGTTCCGGAGCGTACGCCGCTAGAAATATTTTTTGAAGCGGGTGTTTTGATAGGACTGTCTCCCGATTTCGGCTCTGCTGTTGATGCGGCACTGGGATTGAGATTTTATCCGTAAAGATTTTTTGCCGCACAAAGGAAGAGTACGGCTCTCTAGACCGTACTCTTTTTTTATTGTCAACAGTATTTTCTATTCGGGCTACCGGCCCCAGCATACTTGTAATCCTTATCCAGTCCGCTTATCACTGTAATATGCCATCTATAATAATGAATGCTTTGTAATGGATGCCGGTTATTATTTTTGAGCACCTAAAAAGTAAGACATGCATTAGTGATTGTAAAAATGCTCTCTCCTTATCAATTCCCCCTTGCAAAACGAGGGGGAATTGAAGTTTTAGGCGGTTAGTATATTAAAGGCTGTTTGTAAATTATGATTTCCTTTTAGAGAAGATACGATTATATTTAATGAGAAATAAATTAATTCCTTTGAATAGGATTGATGTTGATTCAAGTTATCCGACAGCCAAAGGGGTAACAGAGAACAGTAACCGGATGAATAGAAAAAAAATATATTGGATTAGCCAAATAACCGGCTGGTCTATTTTATTCCTTGTTAATATTGTCCTGTTAGCTTTCTTTAAGCATTTAACATGGGACAGGATTATTATCCTGGTATATTTTTGTTTCTCTGCAATAAGCTTTACCCATATTTTAAGAGCGGTAATAAAGAAGAAAAATTGGGTAAGCTACCAGCTCAAAAAAATAATTCCGCGGGTAATAATATCAAGCTTTCTTATCAGCTTATTGATTTATTGGATTTTGTTTTTTGTAGATCTTGCTACCGGCACTTACAGCGGAGAAAAATTTAAAGTCGGCGTTCTGCTTGCCGAGCTTTTCCAGTTCTTTATTGTTATCCTGATGTGGGAATTAATTTATTTCGCCGTTCATTATTTCGAGAATTATAAGCGGGTGCAGATAGAGTCTTTAATATGGGAGGCGGCAGTAAAAGACTTTGAATTGAAAACCTTGAAGTCGCAGCTGAACCCGCACTTTATGTTTAATGCGCTGAACAGTATACGCGCATTAATCCAGGTAGATCCGCCTTCGGCGCAGACCGCAGTTACAAAATTATCGAACATACTTAGGTATTCGCTTAAGATGGAAAGAATCGAGACTGTTCCGCTGGGAGAAGAAATACAAACGGTTGGCGACTACCTTGCCCTGGAATCGATCAGGTTTGAGGAAAGATTAAAATACAAAATAGATTTCGATCCCAAATCGGGTAACGTCGAGATTCCGCCGATGATGATACAGACCTTAGTGGAGAACGGAATTAAGCACGGCATTTCCAAAAGAACTGCCGGCGGAAATATTTCAATTAAATCCGAAGTTATAAATTCACATCTTCATATTAAGATTACAAACAGCGGCCACCTTGAAGAATCTTCTATTCAAAACTCGCAGGGCTTTGGCTTAAATAATACAAAACATAGATTGCATCTGCTGTACGGCGAGACCGCCTCTTTCTCCATTAAGAATTTGGGCGATAACGAAGTACAGGCAGAGTTAGTAATTCCAACCGGAGGTATAAAAAATGAAAGCTTTAATAATTGACGACGAAAGATTAGCGCGCGTAGAGCTGCGCAGACTTTTATCACCCTATAAGGAAATAAATATTGTAGGGGAAGCGGTAAATGCCGAAGATGCGTTGAATAAAATTTCGGAGCTTAACCCGGAACTGATTTTCCTGGATATTCAAATGCCCGGTAAGAACGGCTTTGAGCTTCTAGAAGAGCTTGACAGCGTTCCCACAGTTATATTCACCACCGCTTACGATGAGTACGCTCTAAAAGCTTTTGAATATAATGCCATGGATTACCTGTTAAAGCCTATCGAACCAAAAAGGCTGGAAGAGACTGTGAAAAAAATTATCGAGCGCAATAGGAAGTCTTCTATACAAAGCTCGGATAAGCCGGTTTTGAACGAAGAAGACCAGGTATTTGTAAAAGACGGCGAGCGGTGCTGGTTCGTTAAGCTTATCAACGTGCGCCTGTTCGAATCGGAAGGAAATTACGTCCGCCTGTATTTTGACGACTACAAGCCGCTCATCTTAAGAACACTCAATTATCTTGACGAACGCCTGGACAGCAAGACTTTCTTCCGGGCAAACAGAAAGCATATAATTAATTTAAAATGGATTGAAAGCATTGAGCCGTGGCTTAACGGCGGCCTGCTGGTAAAACTGAAAGGTGGGAATAAAATTGAAGTCTCGCGGAGGCAGGCGATTAAATTTAAAGATATGCTCAGCCTTTAAAGCATCTAGTTAAAGAGCACCCAGGCAATACCGAATCTTATGCCTCGCTGGGGCATGGGGTAATACGGTATTAAATAATATTGCCTGTCGAATAGATTCTCCCAGGTAAAATAAACAATGGCAGTCTTGTGAATTTCTCCAGCGGCGGTAAAATCCAGTTTCCAGTTGTCGTTTACTTCCAGGTCGTTTATATATTTTTGCCTGCCGTTAAAATAAAAGACAAACCCTGCCTTCAAATTGAGATTGGAATTAAACAGCGAAGAGTCTTTGTAATAAATACCGCCGGTAAAATTTATTTTCGGCAAAAGGTAAAAGTCACTGCTTACGGAAGGATCGCGGTAAAACGATGCTACTGTCTCCAGATCAAGCTTCCAGATTGTGCAATTTAAATTTAATCCTATGCCGCTTAAATCCGAATAGTATGGCTCGTAACTTAGGAAGCTGTAGCTATCCGGTAGGGTTAGGCTGCTCATCTTAAAATATTTTATTCCCGCCGAGATATTATCGGAGGAATATTTCATGCTCAGCTCCATGCTGTTTACCGCGCTAGTGCCGTACCCGGTTTTGTAGCTTGAGAAGCCGGCGTAAAATTTTATCTCATTTGTATAACGGTATGTTATGTCGGCACCGGCTCCGCTGTAGGCGCCGTTCAAAGCGGCGGAATATAAGCTGCCCGATGCATTGGTGTATTTATAATATACCGAAGGGACCAGCGTACTGTCGAGCAATTCTGCCGAGGCCACCGCAGACAGTGTGAACCGGCGGTAAGTTACGGGATAATAATTAAAATAGCTGCTGGACAGAGAGTAGTATCTGATATTCCCGCTTTCAAAATTGGAGTTTAAATTTAAATTAAAAATATCCCAGCCGTAATCTTCTCTAAAAGCTGCGCCGAAAATTTTATTCTTCCCGGTGGACTTATAAAAAACAGAGTCCTGTGTTTGGTTCAAGTCGGATTGATCGTAATAGTAATAAAGAGTAAGATCGGTTTTTGAGCCTTTCCAGAAATTTCCTAAGAGCCTAAGGTTAAAGTGATGGAACTTTGTATTTAAATTTTTAAAAGGGAAATATACGGGGGCGGTATTCTGGTATAAGGAGAAGTATGTACTGTTAAGCTTTAACGTGCTGTCGTAATTAACTCCGCCATTCAGCCCAACATTGGAATGAACGAAATCGTAGCCGGCGATTAGATTAACATTATCCGACATGAAATATTTTAATCTGACTTTTGCAGCCCATTGGCTGAATGCGCTGTTAACGTAACTGCTGTCGTATTTCCTGTTCGTAATGTCGAAGGATATGTTTATCTTTTTATAAACATGCTCATTAAACAGAACATCAATCAGCGCCTCGCCGTCCGGCCCCTGGTAGTATTTAATTCTAGAATAGGGCTTTGCCGAAATAAAATCCCTGGATAGAAAATTAACCGCAGCGGGATTGTTATACGGGCCGTACAAAAATCCTCTAGTTAACGGGATGACCTCAATTGAGTCGATAAACTCGGACTGCATATCGTTCAGGTCCAGGGAGTTGGATAGCCTGTTATTCTGCAGCACGCCGTCTTGAAAATAACTAATGCCGTTAAAGCCGAGCCCGTATAGCAACGTCTCGTTTGGCTGTCCGATAAATCCGAAGTCTCTTGTATAACTAAAGCTGAAATTTTTCAGGAGGTCGCCGGTATACCTGTAGTCGGTGTAGTCTATCGTATGTCTATCGATGAACCCGCTGAAATTATAAAGCGGCATCTGGTAGATGGGGATTAGAGAGTCTGCTTTGGCGGCGCCCTTTTCTTTTAACGAGTCCGGTACGGCAAGAGAATCATTTTTAAAAGTGTGAAGAGAATCTGTGCGTAAATTAATTTTTGATTTTAGCGAATCGGCCGGCTGGGAATATCCAAGTGCAACGAATAGCAAAAATGCAAGCGGCAGAAATTTCATCCTGTTGTTCAACGGTTAATATTAATTTATAAAATCCTTCATGAAAATAAATAAATAAAGACTAAGCTACAAAGAAGAAAGCGGCCCGGAGGAAGTCTTGCAGTCTAGCGGCACACTAGCACGGCAGGCACTGCTTAAGCCCGTTGTAATAGGCCGGAACCGATGTTGATATTTTTTAAATTCGAATCAAAGTAAAAGAAAAATATTTTATTTAAGAATAATTATTCTTAATTTACAATTGTAATAATCATTTATTAACATAAAAGGAAAAACGCTATGGCAGATGCAAAACCTATGACTAAGTCTCAAATATTGGATCATCTTGCAAAAAAGACCGGATCGACAAAAAAATTATCCGGCCAATTTCTCGATGAACTTGTTTCACTAGCCTATAAGGAAGCTAAAAAATCCTTTGTGGTTCCAGGCTTGGGGAAATTATTGGTAGTTAACAGAAAGAAAAGAGTAGGTAGGAACCCTGCCACTGGCGAAACAATGGTTATACCTGCTAAGAAGGTACTCAAATTCAGAATAGCAAAAGCAGCAAAAGACGCTGTAATGCCCTCAAAAAAATAGTTTCGAAAATAATTGAGAGCCCGCCACACTAAGCGGGCTTTCAAACTTCTTCACTGTCTTGCTTGTCCTTTTCGTTTCCATTTATATATTTGCCTTAAATGAAATTACTTTTATCATATCTCAGGAACTATTGGAAGATTGTTTTGCTGGCTCTTATGCTGGCTGCCGTTAACCAGGTGTTCTCACTGCTCGATCCGTGGATATATAGAATTGTTATCGACAGGTACGCTACACGGTTCAGCGAGTATACAACAAGCGAATTCTTTAAAGGAATCCTTCTGCTGCTTGCTGCTGCCGTGGGTGTGGCTTTTGTTTCCAGGCTGGCAAAAAATTTCCAGGACTATTATGTGAATGTAATTACCCAGCGGCTGGGGGCTAAGATTTATACCGACGGCATTGCTCATTCTCTAAAGCTTCCTTATTCTTTATTTGAAGACCAGCGCAGCGGGCAGACTCTCGGTATCCTTCAAAAGGTAAGGACAGACGTTGAGAAATTAATTTCCGCCATAATAAATATTCTTTTTACTTCATTGGTTGGAATCATCTTCGTTACTATTTATGCTATTAATGTTTACTGGGTAATCGCACCCATCTTCTTTTCCGCAGTCCCGCTGCTGGGTATCATCAGCTCCGTTCTAAGCCGTAAGATAAAAAAGATTCAGAAGACTATTGTTGAAGAGACAACGGCGCTTGCCGGTACTACCACAGAATCGCTGCGGAATATTGAGCTGGTAAAAAGTTTGGGCCTGGGCAAACAGGAGATTGAAAGACTTAATTCAACCACAGATAAAATTCTTTACCTTGAGCTGAAGAAGGTAAAATACATAAGGGGCCTTAGCTTTATACAGGGAACCTGCGTTAACTTTATTAGAACCAGCATAATATTCTTGATGCTTTATCTAATCTACATAAGAGCGATTACCGTGGGAGAATTTTTCTCGCTGTTCCTTTATTCGTTCTTTATATTCGGGCCGCTGCAGGGCCTGGGCGATATAATAAACACCTACCGGGAAGCCGAAGTCTCGCTTAATAATTTTGAAAACCTATTAAAGCAGCCGCAGGAAGTGCAGCCTGAAAATCCGGTTAAGCTAAACCGGGTAAAAGCTCTAAAGTTCGTCCACGTTAGCTTCAGGCATCAATCGTCAAATACAAATGCTCTAAACGATATAACATTTGAAGCCGGGACGGGTGAGACTGTTGCCTTTGTAGGCCCTTCCGGCTCCGGCAAGACCACTCTTGTTAAACTGCTAGTCGGTCTTTATCTGCCCAAAGAAGGGAATATTTTATACAACGGCTCGGTAGGCAGTACAATAGACTTTAACGAATTGCGAGAGAAGATCGGGTTTGTTACGCAAGATACCCAATTGTTCTCAGGCACTATAAAAGAAAATCTTCTGTTCGTTAATCCTTCTGCTACAGACGAAGAGTGCATGGAAGTGCTGGAAAAAGCCGCATGCCATAACCTGCTGGCCAGAGCCGATAAAGGGATAGATACGATGATAGGCGAGGGAGGCGTAAAAGTATCCGGCGGAGAAAAGCAACGGCTGTCTATCGCAAGAGCATTGCTTAGAAGACCAAACATCCTGATATTCGATGAGGCAACTTCTTCGCTTGACTCTTTAACCGAAGAGGAAATTAACAAGACGATAAGGGATATTTCCCAAAGGAAGGATTTAATATCAATCCTTATCGCCCACCGCCTTTCCACAGTGCTGCATGCGGATAGGATTTACGTACTTGAGAAAGGCAGCATAGTAGAATCCGGAAATCATCAGCAGCTGATTGAGCTGAAGGGATTATACTACGCAATGTGGCGGCAGCAAATAGGAGAGAGGCAAACCGTTAGCCCGGATTTATTTGTAGATAAAAACGGAAAAATTCTTGACGATTAAATTATTTGAAATTATTTACTCATGTTACGCAAAATTATAAAGCTTGAGTGTCATACCCGCGAAAGCGGGTATCCAAGATGCGAAAATATAATAAAAAATGGATTCCCACTTTCGTGGGAATGACAATGCAGACATCAAAATGTATTCCTGCGTAACATGAGTTATTTATAAATTTGGCACTGTTAATTTTAATGGAATTCTTTTTATGGAGATTCACCGATGACCGATCATTTAAAACTAAAGCTTCATTTCTTTTTATTCCTGTTCATCCTTTCTTTATTAACTACCCGCTTATCCGCCCAGGAGATTACAGATCTAATCCATACTGTCCATTTAACGGCGGGACAAACGGACTCCGTTTTAATAAGCGATGAATTTTACGCGAAGAATTATGGCGGCATTAAGTTCATCCCAAATAAGAACGTAAAAGTTAGCTACGATACGGCAACGGGCATGGCGCGCCTTACCGCCGATAAAAATTTTGAGGGAATGGACTTAATTGATTTTATGTTTAAGAACGAGCAGTATGAGATACCGGTATTCTCGGAGATTGCCTCCGAGCATGAATTCTCTTACAAGCCTTCAGGAGAAGTAAAGAGCGTTTTCCTGTTCGGCAGCTTTAACGGATGGAACAGAAGCAGCTACCCGATGACGAACGATAACGGCACTTATAAAATAAAAATTTCCCTGGAGCCCGGCAGATATGAATATAAATTTTTCGTCGACGGCAAAGAGCTGGTAGACCCGGAAAATCATGTCAAGGTTCCTAACGGGATGGGTGATTATAATTCGGTTGTTAATATACTGCCGCGGCATACAGATAAAATTTTTCTGCACGCGCTCGGCAAATCATCAACCGGCAATAGCCTTACTCTTTCCTTTTATTACGAAAAGGAAAATCAGAAAGAGCCGTTGGCTCTTAACAATATTATCGCACTGATGAACGATAAAAAAATTCCTGAAAGTAAAATCGATATTTCCGGCAATAAAATTAATGTTGTACTTTCCGGCCGGACGTTTAAGAGAAATGCCGTGGTAAGAGTAGCCGTTAACCAGGACGGTCAAACAACCAATGTTCAGAACGTAAGAATAATAAACGGTGTGCCGGCAGGGCACGAGAAAAATGTTACTCTGCAGGACCAGATAATTTATTCGATTATGATAGACAGGTTTTACGACGGCGATAAGAGCAACGACAAGCCTGTGGTTCTGCCCGGGCTATCTTACAAAGCCAATTACCAGGGCGGAGACTTCCAGGGAATAATAGATAAAATTAACGGCGGATATTTCGATTCGCTGGGGGTAAACACTTTGTGGATTTCGCCGGTTGTGGATAACCCGGACAGCGCGTACAGGGAATACCCCGCCCCGCACAGGCTGTATACCGGATACCACGGCTATTGGCCTCTGCATTCGTACAAGGTTGAAGAGCACTTCGGAACCATGAGCCTGCTGAAGAAGCTTGTTGCAGATGCCCATAAGCATAAAATAAAAATTCTTATTGATTATGTGGCTCACCATGTGTTCATTAAAAATCCTCTTTACAAAGAGCACCCAGACTGGTTCGGCACGCTCTATCTTCCGGACGGAAGAAGAAACCTGAGGCTTTGGGATGAAGAACGGCTTACTACCTGGTTCGATACTTTCCTGCCCACTTTTAATTACGTCGGCTCGGTAAAGGCGCGGGAAGCAATGACCGATAATGCGGTATGGTGGCTTAAAAAAACCGGTGCCGACGGCTTCAGGCACGACGCGGTTAAGCACATACCCAATGTTTTTTGGAGACTGCTGACGAAAAAAATAAAAGAAGAAATTGAAATTCCCGAGCACAGATCGATTTACCAGCTAGGCGAAACTTTCGGAAGCTACAAGCTTGTCAATTCTTATGTGAACGACGGCCAGCTGAATGCCCAGTTTAATTTTAATCTTTACGATGTTGCGATGCAGACCTTCCTCGGCAGCAATACTTCTTTTAAAACTCTTGATAACGAAATACACAAGTCGTTCTCCGTCTTCGGTGCGAATAATTTGATGGGGAACATTATGGACAGCCACGACAAAGTAAGATTCATGGCCTTTGCCGACGGCGAGGTGCCACTTAACGGCGGAGACGCTTCGGAAATCGGCTGGGATAACCCGCCTGGAGTTAAACATAAATCCAGCTACGACAGGCTTAAATTGTATCTTAGCTATCTACTAACGGTTCCCGGCATCCCGGTAATTGATTACGGCGATGAGATAGGAATGACGGGAGCCGCCGACCCTGACAACAGGAGGATGATGAAGTTCGGCGATCAGCTTACGGACTGGGAAAAAGAAACCTTGACGGATGTAAGAAAAATTATAAAGATTAGAGACAATAATTCCGCTTTAAGGTACGGCGACTTTTACACTGTAAGAGCCGATTCCGACTGCTATGTGTTTATCCGCTCCGATATGAACGAGAGAGTGCTTGTAGCTTTAAATAAAAGCTACGAAGTGCAGAAGATAGAAATAAATCTTCCTGCGTTTTACAAACTGCATTCGGGCAAGAGCCTTTACGGCGGCAAAGATATTGTAATTAGCGGTAACAAGGCGGCGTTTGAAGTGCCCGCAGACAGTTTTATGATATTCAGACTGCAGTAACGCCCATGCATAGCATGGCTTAAGAGCCTGTTGCACAACTCGAGTGCAGGGCAGTCATGGTCCAAACCATGACTGAATTGTGAGCTTTTTATGTCACGGAATGGTCCGTGACATCCCAGTTTTACAGTTCTGCAACAGACCCTTAAGCCGGGTAGAAAATTATTCAATTTATTCGGAAATAATTTATTGCTATTTTTGTTTTGGTAATATGACGCAGAATTCTTTCCAAACGGGAAAAAATTAACCGGAGCTTTAATGGAAAAAACAGCAATCTGGTTCGGAATAGCGCTTATGCTATTGGGAGTGCTGGTTTTTATCGGTACTAATTATGAGAACACTTCTTCATTTATTCCAGCTATTTTGGGATTGGCTCTTACTATGCTGGGCTTAGCCGCATTAAACTCAAGGTATCAAAAGAAAGCAATGCACACTGCGGTAGTTTTAACTGTGTTTGGATTTTTCGGCTCGGGATTAAAGTCGATCTCCGGCCTGGCCGAGAATACAAAGCCGGCAGACCAGATTTGGCTTACCGCGCAGATTGTTGTTACAATTATTTGCGCGGTGTTTATCGGTCTATCGCTTAAATCTTTATATGACCTGAAAAAGGAAAGATTTCTCAAATAATTTTTTGTTGTAAAAAATCGTATTTGGTATTTTAATGCACCTTAGGAAGACTATTATTTTTTTTACCGCGGCCTTATTTCTCGCTTCATGCGGAAGTAAAAAGGATTTAAATAATTTTAAAAGACTGGATGCCAAGATGAACGAAATCTCGGAAAATTACGTTAAGCTTGTTTTAAGGATTGGCCAGCTTGACAGCGATTTTGTTGACGCGTACTACGGGCCCGACAGCTTGAAACCGGACGATAAATTGTCTACTCGTGACGATTCTCTTAAAGTAAGGAACGAATGTAACGCCGAGACCGACACTCTATTAAATAAGCTGGAAGCATTAAAGCATTACCGGGCAGATGAAATGCTTACGCTCCGTTACAGATTTTTGTACAAGCAGCTGCTTGCGGTTAAGGCAAGATTGTTTATGATAAGCGGAGGTACGCTGCCATTCGATGAGGAAAGCAAGGCGCTGTACGATGCGGTTGCGCCTGCTTACGGCAAGGAACATTTTCAGGAGATAATCGACAAGCTGAATAAAATTCTTCCGGGCAGAGGCAGTGTATCCAAAAGGCTTGAGGATTTTAGAAAGCAGTTCGTTATTCCTAAAGATAAAATCCAGGCTGTGTTTAACGCTGCAATAAAAGAATGCAAGAAGAGAACTCTGCAGCATATTAACCTGCCGGAGGACGAAAGTTTTAAGATAGAGTACGTAACCGGCAAACCGTGGAGCGGATATAACTGGTATAAGGGGAACTATTTCAGCGTTATTCAGGTGAATACCGACCTGCCGATTTATATAGACCGCGCAATCGATCTTGCAGCCCACGAAGGCTACCCGGGTCATCATGTTTATAATTGTCTTCTTGAAGAAGACCTGGTAAAGAAAAGGCAGTGGGACGAATTTACGGTATATCCGCTCTTCAGCCCGCAGTCCTTAATTGCCGAAGGAACTGCCAACTACGGCATACATATGATATTCCCCGGCGACGAAAAAATAAAATTCGAAAAAGAGGTTCTGTTCCCGCTTGCCGGGCTGGATTCTTCAAAGGCTGATGAATACGATGTGGTACTTAATTTGGTGCAGGAGCTAAGCTTTGCCGGAAACGAAGCGGCCAGGAACTACCTGGACGGCAAATGGAATAAGAATGAAACACTGGACTGGCTGGAAAAATACAGCTTAATGCCGCCCGAGAGAGCCGAACAGAGATTGAGCTTTATTCAAAAATACAGAAGCTACGTAATCAACTACAATCTAGGCGAGGAGATTGTAAAGAACTATATTATTAAAAACGGCGGGACGATTGATCACCCGGAGAAAAGATGGGAATTGTTCAAATACATACTTACAAGACCACTTACACCCTCCGGGCTGGAGAAGCCGAATATTTGAGCTATTGATTGAATTCCAAAGTAAGCGTGATTTAGTTAAGTTTGTCTATAATATTAAGTAAGAATTCGCATGGTAAAAAGTTCAAGGATAGACTTTAGCACAAAATTTTTTATTGCGGTAATCGGTATTGCGGTTATTGCGCTGGTACTAAAAGAGCTGAACCAAATTTTTGTACCGTTTGCAGTTGCATATTTTCTGTTCTTTCTGTTCTCTCCATTGAATGCTTATCTGGAAAGTAAAAGAATTCCGCTGTTCGCCGTTGTTCTTCTGGACATAATAATTATCGGGATTTTTATCTGGGGGATATCATCTTTCATAATCGGTTCGTTCATCAGATTCGGACAGCAGGTGCCGGACTATTTTAACAAGCTTAACCATATTGTATCCGGCGCCGCTGTCTCTCTGAAGATAAGAGATCCGTTCTTCAGGTATTTTTCGATCCAGCGAATAATTGCAAAGATAGATTATCAGGGACTTGCAGGCGGCATATTCAGCTCTACACTGCCGCTTATAGGCAGCGCTATAATAATCCTCTTCTTCTTTATTTTTGTCGTAACCGGGCACGAGACTATTTACGAGGCCATCAAGAACAGGTACGTCTTTAAGAAGGTTAAGCCCGAACTGAAGAAAATAAAGAAGAAGTACCAGACATCTCTGGAAGACCCGACTTCCGACTACAACCAGTGGCTTAACGATAAATTAAATATAGAGAGACACGAAAAGGAAGAAAGGCTTGCTAGTACATTTAAGGCCATTACCGGGCAGATACAAAGGTATATAGTAATAAAAATTGCGGTGAATCTTTCTGCCGGAATTGTAGTCTCGATTTTCCTTGCCGTACTTGGGGTCGATTTCCCTATTATCTGGGGCCTGTTTGTCTTCCTGCTTAATTTTATTCCGACCATCGGTTCGGCAATAGCACTTATTCTGCCCGTTATAATGGCTTTGCTTGAATATGAATCCGTTACATTTGCCTTCATTGTTTTGCTTATCATTGCGGCAATTCAAACTCTGTTCTTCAATCTTATAGAGACTAGCTTTTTGGGCAAACGCCTGAACCTAAATCCGCTGTTAATTTTAATGTCGGTATTAATTTGGGGATATATCTGGGGAATAGTCGGGATGCTTTTTGCGGTTCCGCTTACGGCAATAATAAAAATTATTATATCTAATTCCGAATCCAAGAATATGAAATTTATCAGCGACCTGATGAGCAAGGGGTAGGGCGATTTGAATTTCTTAAAAGTTATTTTTCCCTTAGCTGCCTGCTTAGGCTTGTCTTAATATAGTCGAAGTACTCTTTGCCTATTGTTATCTGCCGGAATATTTCAGTTAGAATATCCGTTGTAATTTTATCAAAGTCCTTTTCAAGAGGCGTTATGCAAACTCCGCCAAGGTCTACGGAGGCAGGACTTAAGAGAATATTGTTATCTCCTTCTTCAAAATAGTGGGAGGAGCGGTGCTTTTGCCTGAGAAAAATATTTATTCTCCATCCTTTACCGTCCTCATAAAACGAAAGGATATTCATCATCGGCTCGTCTTCATTTTTAATTAGGTTGGCGTAAATGTTATAAAACTTATTAAAGAGTTTTATAATTTGCTTTTCGCTGTTCCCTTCAACCGAGATAAATCTTCTTATCCCGTCGTCCACGCCGTAGGTACTAAGATCGTTACTCTCAAAAAGGATTTCGCCGTAAGAGTTGTTAAGATGAGAAAATTCCTCATCAATAGGCATGAAGAGTTTGGTGCCTGCCTGAAAGTGCATGTGGTCCGGTGCCGAAGCGCCGCACCTGGGACCGTTGTAAAATACTGTGTAATATTTTTCCAGGTCTTTGCTTAATGAAAGCAGGTCCTTGAATGAGTCTTTTATCCTCTGCGGGTAGTGATTAATATCCGGCACGGTAAAGTGCTCGGGAAAAATGGGGAATGGGTTGCAAAGGATCAAATATCCGGTGCCGTAAAGGATGCCCTTTTGTTCAGCCGGAAGATTTTCGTAGCAGAGGAAACATTTTCTTTCACGTATTGATTTCTCATCAACCTTTGCCGAACTGGAGACAATTCTTCCCGGATTAAACTGTACTTTCAATTTGAATCCGTCCAGCTCGAAGTTTTTTACCTGAACGGAATTCAATGATTCGTAGCCGCCGGCAAGCTGGGGCCAGCTTAGCTTTTGATTTTCTAGTAGAAGCCTGGCTGCGCTTCCGTAGTCGCCTGTGCCGGTAAACGACTGCAGTGCATCGCTTGTAAATAAAATTTTTTCAATATCCTTGTAGTTTGTCTTGCTCATTGCCTTTACTATTCCATTAAAAAATTTTTCGCCGTTACGTTAAAAAAACACCCGGAATAATTCCGGGTGCAAAAATACTCTTTTATAATTAAAGTTAAATGTTTCCCGCGTTCTATAGCTGCATGGCTGCAGTATTACAGCGTTACGATAATCCCGCGTTTAATTTTTGTCTTGCATTTATTTCAAAAGTGCGCAGCCTGTCTTTGTAGAGATTATGAGTGTTCTGTCTTTCGATTGACAGCGCCGCGTCTGTGTTGCCTTCCCATCTCCTGCAAATATAAATCGGGTTGTAAATCCGGCCAATCTGGTAATGGCGGGAGATTGCCAGTCCGAGTGCATAATCTTCGCCGTAGCTTACATTGGGAATTTTGGTTTGTCTTAACAGAGGAGTATAAAATGCCCTTGGAGCGCCGAGCCCATTTATTCTTAATGCATTGTTTCTGCCGTTATCCGGAGTCCATTCTTTATGATCGATAATTCCCGGCGGTATGTCGTTCAACTTAAAATCGGTAAGCTTGTACGTCCCGACCACCATTGCGCATTTTTCTTTTCTGAACAGGTTAACAACAGTCTGGACGGTCTGCTCATCAAAATAAATGTCGTCGCTGTCCAACTGAATAGCGAACCTTCCGCATTTTTCATGATGGACGGCTTCGTTCCAGCATCCGCCTATTCCAAGATCGAGCCTCTGCGGGATTATGTGGATAAGGCGCGCATCTTTCTTTTTTAAGTCGCTTAGTATTTCGGTTGTCCCGTCGCTGGAATGATTATCTACTACAATAAGGTTAAACGGAAAATCCGTTCTTTGTCTCAGCACGGATTCAACCGCGTCGGCTATCGTCTTGGCCCTGTTCTTAACCGGTATAATTACAGATGCCTCGAATTCAAAGTTTCCGCCGGAGAGATCGATCTCCTTAAATTTCGGTTCAAGGTAAGCACCTATCTTCTTTAAATGCTCGGTGGCCGCTTTCTCCATTTCAATCTGAACATCGCGGTTTTTAGGATTAACATAATCGAACAGCTTTTCGCCGGACTTCCTTACATCGGGCTCTACCGTAGTATATAGGAACTCTGGAACTCTTACAAGCGGGTAATACCTGGATATATTAAGCCTAAGATTATACAAGCCTGCAAATTGATAATTTGATTCGTTGTACTTCTTAACTTTTTCCAGAGCGTCCTTAGAAAAGAAGAGGACGGGACCGAAGTTAAAATCGTCTCTTATGCTTCCGGACTGATAATCAATTACCGGGTGCGCTGCCCTTTCTTCACCTTTCAGCTCGTAATAATCAGAGTATACTATGCCTGCGCCTGTAGCCCCGGCTACGTCTATAAATCTTTCAAGAGCAAATTGACCGAAGTTTACAAGCGTGTCCTGCGTAAGAAGCAGTACATAGCCGGTTTGGGTTTTACCTGTTAATATTTCTATAGTCTCGCCGCCGAATATATTTTCAACTTCAACGAGCTCGCAGTTTTTAATGCCGCCGGCCTGCCCCTGCTGCGTAAGCAGGAAGATTTTTTCTACAAGGCCGGTGGAATTTAATTCTTCTACCGTTTTTAAAGTATATTCATTACCTCCGTAAGGTAAAAATACTGTTACTTTATTATTCATAACTCTCCATTTAAAAAAATTTGCGTTTCAAAATTAAAGATAACCTGCAGAAGATTCAAAAAAATTACCGGCAAAACGGCATGTAGTGTCTCGGTTTCAAAAGGGGAAAATAATATGGAAGGACTATATTGTTAAAACCTATCAAAATTATTATTAAACACCTAACTCTTGTTGAATTTTATAATAATCAGTACCGCTCAATGTACATTCAATTAATTCATTGAATTGGTCATGGGTTAAACGTAGGCTTTTTGCTATATAGGAAGATTTATTTTCATGCATTATTCTAATATGCTCATTTGGTAATTTAACTTTGGAAATAAGCTTATCATTCAAAAAAATATAGCCTTTCCAATGCTTTCCCTTATTTAAGTTTTTGGGTTTTACCTTATTAAGAATAGCATTCCTAATGTTTTTTTCAGTAAAATCCTTAATCAATTCTTTTTTTGTACATATTGTGATAAAATACTTTTCCACTTTGTGGGAAGTGTCCCCAATCGGTCTTTAGATAAATTATTCAATTCTTCAAATAAATCTATTACATCTTCTCTAATTTCTTCTATCACATCAGATTCAATCTCTCCAAATGCATAAATATCTAATTCAGATATTTCCCCGATAATATTATTATCCTCTGCTTTAATTTTTACACTTAAAGATTTTTTTAATTCATATTTTAAATCATTTAGATCTCTTAGTTTTATTATTTTTTCTGATTTTACAATAGAATTTTCCTCTAAAATTTTATATTCTGTTGTAATTGCAGAAGTACCTTCGCTTATTTGCCAAAATACTTCATCATGAGTATGTATATCAATACTAAATATTGGGGGGCTAACAAGTAAAAAATAATTTAATTCTCTATTGGAGATATTGCTTTGAGTATTCACAATTACTACCTTTTTTTCTTAGTCTTCTTTTCGAATTCATCTATCCTATCCTTCAGCCAGTTAGAAAAAACAATTGCAGTGGGTATGTCTAAATAAATACCACAATCTATTTCTCTGACAATACCTTTTGCGGTATCATTTCTGACCTCTTTTCCCAATTGTCCTCCCTCTAATAATTCATAATCAGTTATATTGGGAATGGGCATTTTTTCATTAAAAAAATCAATAAAAATTTTACCTTTGGGCGTTAAACCTCCAACAATGCCATCAACCGTATATGTTCTATAATTGGATGTTTTATTATAAATAAATTTGATTGTTTTTTTCTCTTCCATAAGATTATTATTTATTCTGATATTATAATTGTAGCCTCTTATTATTTATAGAGGGCATTATCATCGATAATATTTTAACATTTATTAAATTAATTGTTTTTACAAGTGATATATATATAAACTTTTAACAAGTTAAGCATAATTCATCTAAGTTGCAATAAAAGTCATCCGAGAGGAAAATATTAGATTGCTATTTTACTGCAGATTCCAATTCAGCCAGAGTCTTATCGCCCTTTTCATTCACTACCATTATCTTGTAATCGCCCGGCTCTATGTTTTTTAGCGAAGTAGTAACGTACATAAGGCAGGTGCAATTCCCCTTTACTGCAGGAGAACTGGTTAAGAATAATTTTATCAGGCTGCCCTTTCTTTCCGCGTTAAATGTAATCTTCGAAGTGCAGTAAGTCCTAACCGTCATCGAAATATAGAAAACGTCTTCCTGCATGTATCCTTTAAGGCTATCTACAACAGTCCCGTTAAATTTTGCAGTGTCTCCCAATGCTTCTTCATTTTTACATGGAGTTTGGCTTAGTGATGATAATTCAACTTGCTTTATTCCCCCGCAAGACGCCAGCAGCAGGGAACAAATTATTAAAAGCAAGATACCTCGCACAGTTACTCCGCTTTTTACCGAATTAAAAATGCAAAATATTAATTACTCATGTTACGCAGGAATACATTTTGATGTCCGCATTGTCATTCCCACGAAAGTGGGAATCCATTTTTTATCATATTTTCGCATCTTGGATACCCGCTTTCGCGGGTATGACACTCAAGCTTTATAATTTTGCGTAACATGAGTTAATTAATATTTCTACTAATTATTCTTTATTGCATCCGAATAAATTTTTAAGACCTTATCGGTTAAAGGCTCAATATCAAAATTTTCAACCGCTCTCTTCCTTGCAGCATTACCAAATTCATTCCTTTTCTCTGGCGAAGAAATTAGCATCTCAATCTTTTCGGCAAGATCGAGACTGTTCTTGTTCTCAAACAGGAACGAGGTAGCACCATCTACTGCAATATCCAGCACCCCGTCCGAGTTTGAGCACACCGAAGGCTTTTCCATAGCCATTGCTTCGGCAAGCGCTATTCCGAATGCTTCTCCGTGAGAAGGGAATACAAAAATATCCATTGCCGCAAGTACTTCGGGCGTATCACTCCTAAACCCGGTAAAGACTGCATTGCCCAAGTTATATTCTACAGCTAATTTTTTTATCGATTCGGCGTAATCATTCTCGCCCCGGCTGGCTTCGCCCACAATCAGGAATTTCAGGTTATCGTGTTTTTTATTCAGCTCAGCGGCTGCCTTAAGAAACTCTTCGTGTCCTTTACCCGGGCTGAATCTTGCAAGCATGCCTATTACTACATCTCCGCTTGCAATTCCGAATTCGTTCCTCACTTTTCTGCCGTCCGATTTTTCCGGGCTGAAAACTTTTGTGTCGATTGCATTGTGGATAAGGACGATTTTTTCTTCGGGCAACGGGCAGGTCTCAACCAGGTTTTTTTGAATTACCCTGCTGATTGCAAACGCATAGGTAAGCCGGTTGTACAGCCATTTATGCAGCCTGTCTTTTTTAATTATGGCAGAGCCGACTTGCTTTGTTAGGATGAGGGGCGTTGAGGCATTAATTAACTTAAGCGCAGGCACCAGCAGCCACAAATCTTTTGAAGCTTGAGTATGGATAATATCGTGGTTGCCCTTGCGGATAATACTACTCAGCTTTATTGTGCTTACAGGGTGTAAGTATCCCGATGCTTTGATCGGATGAATTATTATACCAATGTTGTTAGCTTCAATATGAAGGCGGGACTCCGCAATGCAGACCAGCTCTACATTAATATTTCTCTTAATAAGCTGTTTAACTGCGGTTAATGTGAACATCTCCATACCGCCCCAGCTTTTTGAAAGGCATGAGTAAAGTACTTTCATAAACGGGCTAATAAATCTTGTTAAGTTTCGCGCTATGGAAATAGTGCATAAGTATCTCGTCAAACTGATAGCCTTTTGCCGCCATTACCGCCGCTCCTATCTGGCAGAGACCGACTCCGTGTCCCCAGCCCGCGCCGTTCAAAATAAATTTTTGAGGAACTCCGTCCTCTATATTTTCTTTTGTAATTACGATAGCCGAGCTGTAAAGATGACTCTTCGAAAGCACTCTTCTTATTTCCAGTTCTTTGCCTATTGTCAGCGTCTTCTTTGATCCGATAATTTTAAGCTTTACCAATCTAGCCGAGTCGCCTCTTTCAAGCGGGACAAGGTCCAGAATATCGCCAAAGTCGATGCCGGTATTGCCGGAAATAAGTGCAGCAATTTCCTGCTTGGTATATTCAACTTTCCATCTGTAAAAATCAGTTGTCTCCTGGTCGTAGTCCAGCAAAACCTGAGAAAGGATTTTTTTATCCTTTGTGTTGCAGAAAGCAGGGGGATTGTTTTTTATCCACTTGCGCGCATTAAGCTCGTTGGAAAAATCACGGTTGTAATTTTCGGGCTCAAACTTGTAATCTACAATTGAGGAAAGGTAATCGTAGTTAACCGGTTCCCACACATTGCCGAACGATTCGGAGATACCGCCGCAGGATTTTGAATACCTTGTATCGCAGATGTCCTGACCGCTTACAAGCACCACGCCGGCGGTCTGCTTTACCGCCTGTCTGGCTCCTTCGGTAAAGACTTTTGTTATTCCCTGGTATCTCTGGCAGTGATCGTCTGCGCAGACGTCGAACAGTTTGTGGTCCTCCCTGCCGTACCATTTTATATGTTCGGCCTCGCTTTCAAAGCTGCTGGCGTAACTTTGCTTTTCGGTCTTTAGCAGCCTAGATTTTTCAATCTGCGACAGCAGCCAGCTGCGGGAAATAATTGCGTGCGCCTTTAGCAATTGAAGCGAGCTTTTTGCGCTCATCTCCGAGGAAATTACGCTTACCAGGTAGCTCTCTATCGGCAGAATATTAATCGCAGTAATTTTTCCTTCGTCTTTTTTCAACTTTAACTGGCCGGTAAACCTTTCCTTTTCTTTTCTCTCCCAGTGGAACTTGACTCCGATTGTAACTTCCTTTAGTAAGAACGATTCGACTGATGGATTCTGCGGCTCGAATGTTATCTCATCGGATATCTCTATTTTCTCCTCGTCGCCTCGGCAAACTATTCTGTCATCCTTTACCTCTGCGGTAAATTTACCGCTGAATGTCTGCCTCATACCGTAGGATTTAAAGTCGCCGTGCAGTTCGAACTCTATCTGCTTTTCAGATAGGATCCCCACGCTAATATTAGGTTCTTGCTCTATTGTAATCATCAATTGTAAACTTCTTAATTTTTAATAATATAATTTAATTCCAGTCAAAATATAAGAATTAAGGGTGATTAATAGTAAGCCCAATTTGCGCGGCATTGGGATATTTTATTTAAACTTTATAATTTGAAGTAAATTTTATTAAAGTTTTTTTTGAAAAAATCTCCGGTTGATTATGGGTAATATTGAAAAGACGGTTAATATTATCGGGTTCCCGATGGACCTGGGTGCCGACAGAAGGGGCGTTGATATGGGGCCCTCGGCATTACGCATTGCAGGGATAAAGGAAAAACTGGAAGAACTGGGCTATAAGGTTATCGACAGCGGGGACATTCACATCCAGATTATGGAAAAGCAGAAAGTAATAAATCCTAAGCTGAAATATTTAAATGAAATCTTAAGGACATCCAAGACACTTGCCGGTAAAGTTGAAAAAATTTTGGAGAAGGGACACTTTCCATTATGCCTGGGCGGAGATCATTCAATGGCCGTGGGCAGCATTGCAGGCATTTCATCTTTCTGCAGAAAGAGGGGACTGAAGTTCGGAGTAATCTGGATTGACGCGCATGCAGACATGAACTCTGACGAATCTACCCCTTCGGGCAATATCCACGGAATGCCTCTTGCAGCAGCGCTAGGCATAGGCAACGAAAAGCTGGTAAACTTTTACGGCTTTTCTCCTAAAGTTGAACCTGCAAACTGCGCGCTTATCGGAATAAGGAGTATAGACCAAATGGAAAAGATGAACGTTAAAAAAGTTAATCCGGTTGTTTATACTATGGCAGATATAGATAAGCTGGGCATTCACAGGGTAATTTCCCGGGTGCTGAAACAGTTTAGAGAGAATGTAGACCATATCCACGTAAGCTTCGATCTCGACAGCGTCGATCCTTCCGTGGCCCCGGGAGTCGGTACGCCTGTGCCGGGAGGCTTAAGCTTTAGGGAAACGCATCTTTTAATGGAATCAATAGCCGACTGCGGTTGCATTTCCTCACTAGAAGTTACGGAAGTAAATCCGATATTAGATAACCAGAATAAAAGCGCTGTTTTTGCAACCGAAGTGGTGGCTTCTATAATGGGACAAAGAATTTTTTAATGCCCGGCTAAAAGCGGAACAATATTTTTGCTGCGGGCGAATATATTTCTAATTAATTTTTATGGTTTTTTAATTTGAGACCTCAGCCTATTTTAATTTACACTGTTTTATTCCTTGTTCTTGCATTGTTCTTTAACATTGTAGGAATAATTAACCTGGATAACTATGAAATCCTGGCTTATACTTTTATTTTTTACGGATTAGCCACCGTTTATCTTTCAATGGGGAACAATAAAAAGCTGCAGGTATTTCTAGGCAGCGCGGTATTTCTTATCGGTATCGATTTTATGGTTATCAGCAACTTCGATATATTCAGTTCGTCCGGAATTATTTTCCCATCTACCTTGCTTATACTGGGCATAAGCAGTTTTATACTTTACCTGGATAACACCGAAGACAGGGCGATCTTTTTTGTCTCCATTATCTTCATCCTTTTCGGCTTAATCTATTCGATAAGCGTAGGCAGCCTCGGGATAATCTCGTTTTTAAAATCCCTTTTTGCTCTTGTTAAAGATTACTGGGTAGTTCCGGTTATAGCTTTTATTGTTTTTGTATTGCTCGGAAGAAAGGCCGGGCAGTAAAGAATTATTGAAGACTGCCGGTAAGAACTATCTTGCCGGAAGGTCTATCCGAGCCGGCCGAAGGCTCTTCGGAGACGAGGAATTTTGTAGCGCCGGTGTTGGTTAATTCCGGGATTGCAAATGGAAAGTATTCTACATTCTCGGATGGCTTGAATAATCCGAGGGACGAATACGTGCCTTTAATATTTATCCACAGCTGGTAGGCATTATCGGTCTGTAAAGCAGGCACATCCGAAAGCTGCAAGTAGCCTTTGCTGTTATCGAAGCTTATTATCAGCTTGCCGTATCCCATCTGATTGGCCGGTGTGCCGGTAAGGTTTACAATTTTTACGTTTTTCGTTAATAACAGTTTCTGAAGGTCCTGGTTGTTGTTTACCTGCGAAGAGAGAGCTTTTATTTGCTGGTTTAATTTATCAACGCTTGTTTTGTACACGTTAACATCGGTAGAAATTTTCAGGTAGACAAATATTAGTCCTGCCGCAACAATAACAAATAATACGGAAGCTAGAATAATCCCGCCCTTGCCTCTCTTTTCAGGCTCAACTTCCCTGCTTCTGTAAGGCGAATAAGGCTGCTTCTCTTTTAAAGTAACCCTGGGCGGCGGCGCAGGCTTCGGGGTTAATGCTTGTTCTTCTATAGGATTTTCTTCAATCTCCAAACCGGACAAATCTCCTTGTAAAGAAGCATCCGTCAAGCTTAAGCCTTCGGTCTCTCCGGCTGCAGGCGGTTCAGGCAAAATCTGTTCCTCATCCGGTGCCGGCGGTTCCTCTTTTGTCCTTGCGGTTACAATTTCAAATTCCTGTACTTTGGGATGCCGTTCTTCTTCCGTCTCTCTTTCTTCTAATTTTTCAAATTCTTTTGAAGGCGCGGCTTCCTCATCATAATAAAAATTGCTCTCAACGGTAATTCTGTTTTGATCGAATAAATCGGACAGGCCTTCATCTTTTTTAGGCGGATGCGCTGCAGTTTCCGGCCGGGGTACTGCTGGTTTTTCTATAACCGGACTTGTAAAAGTTTTTTTCTCAGGCTTATCGCTTTTAATCCTGTATAATTTTCTGGCTACTTTATCTTTAAGCTGCGGGCTTGGTATTTCCATATTCAATATGGAAGGAAACAGTGCAGCCAGGTTCTGGAACTCACCGAGTTCTTTCCAAGGGTATTCGCCACCCGCATCAATATAGCTTTTTATTTTATCGAGGTCGGGCTTATCGAGGCATCCCAGAGCGTATGCTTGCAGCAGTTCGTAATATTCTTTTTCAACAGTCATTAAGATTCTCCCTTTATTAAATTATCGCGCAAGTTACTCAGCGCAATTTTAATCTTAGATTTAACTGTGGGTAAAGGTATATTTAACCGCGTTGCAATTTCCTTTTGCGTTAGGCCTTCATAGTATGCAAGGTACAGAACGTACTGCTGTGCATCGGTAAGCCTGTTTAGCGCGCGTTCAACATTGTCCTTAATATTTAATGCTGTTTTAATATCAAGAGGGTCAATTTCAGGCGAAAGATGCGGGACGATAAACCTGTCTTCGTATTCCTCGGTATATTCACCGGCGTCGCTTTCTTTAGTCGATCTTTTCAGCGTATCGACTGCTTTGTTCCTGGCAAGGGTTATAAGCCATGTATAAACACCAGCGGTACCAAAGTTGAAAAGATTTACTTTCCGCCAAATGATAACAAAGATATCTGTTAACACTTCTTCGGCCACTGCCTCGTCGTTAACTATCTTCTTAATTACTGTGTAAAGCAGAGATGAATAACGGTTGTATAAAGCCTCAAGGGCCTTTGAATCATGAGAGGCGACTCGCTGCAATAATTCAATATCGGTTGAAGGCATTTTTATAGCCAAAATTACCCGCTCTATGTTATTTCTTTGAAATCTATTGCAAAAGTAAAGCTAAGCAGACTAAAAATCAATTGAACTGTTTTGAATATGTTCTTGTATTTTGATGCCTTACTTAATTGCAGCCGCATGTATGCGGCCTAAACTATCTTACCGGATTAACCGCTACCTGCATTTGATTCTTTTCATCCTTTGACGATTATCATTCCGGCTTTGTTTATGCTTAATCTTCATTTTATTATCTTTGCATCAAAAAAATTATTCAAGGCACGTTTCTGTAAGCTATGCAGACTGCCGGTACTGAAAGGACGAAATGACTTCTAGAGAAATTAGACAGCAGTTTTTAGATTTTTTTAAGAATAAAAGCCACAGGGTTGTTCCCAGCTCGCCCGTGGTTCCTTTTGACGATCCTACCTTGCTTTTTACAAATGCCGGGATGAACCAGTTTAAAGATGTTTTTTTAGGAACCGGCAGCCGCGATTATAAGCGCGCCGCAGATACTCAAAAGTGTATTCGCGTTAGCGGTAAGCATAACGATCTTGAAGAAGTCGGCCGCGATACCTATCATCATACCTTTTTTGAAATGCTGGGCAACTGGTCGTTCG
>JAKAJV010000088.1 GCA_021813585.1 Bacteroidota bacterium
GCTTGAGTGTCATACCCGCGAAAGCGGGTATCCAAGATGCGAAAATATGATAAAAAATGGATTCCCACTTTCGTGGGAATGACAATGCGGACATCAAAATGTATTCCTGCGTAACATGAGTTAATAAATATTTAACGATGTATTAACAATTTTCTAACATTAAAGATTTAATTTTGAACAAAGAAACGATTAGGAAGAAAATGTCGAACAACCAAGAGACGATAATTCAAATTCCGTTACTTGCAAAAGCGACAGCATCGGAAAACAGGATTGAATTTCGCAGACATAAGATAGTTCCGCAAATGGAAAACATTTTGCAAAAAAATATTTCGGTTGAAAACGAATGGCAGCAGGAATATTATATAATTTATAACTCTTATGTCCTGGAAGAAAAAGATTCCGAGAATTAAGAGTATCCATAAATAAATTTTTAGACCAGCTTTTTAAGTAGCTCTTCAATTCTTTTTTGAACAAGCACCGGGTTTGGAGAGCCGTATGTTTTTTTTCTGTTTAGCGAATTATTTATATCAAGGCATTCAACAGCGCTCTCATCAAAAACCGGACTTATCTTCTTTAATTCATCAACGGTAACATCTTTAAAATTTCTTTTTTCCATTTCCAGTTTCTGTACCAATTTACCTACAACTCCGTGCGCCTGGCGGAACGGCACACCTTTTAACACAAGCCAATCCGCTAAATCCGTAGCTAATGAAAAATCTCCCTGCATTTCTTCTCTAAATCTACCGGAATTAAATTCGGCAGTGCTCAGCATAGAAGCCATTAATTCGAGTGAATCCTCATACGAAAAAGAAGAATCGAAAAGAGGAGCTTTATCTTCCTGCAAATCCCGGTTGTAGCTAAGCGGTAAAGATTTTAACGCAGAAGCGAGCGAGATGTAATTTCCAAAAGCCCGTCCCGATTTTCCTCTTATTAATTCTGCAAGATCGGGGTTTTTTTTCTGCGGCATTAAGGACGAGCCGGTCGAATAGCTATCTGCCAGTTTAATAAAATTCCATTCCGATGTTGACCATAAAACTATTTCTTCGGAAAGACGGCTTAAGTGCATCATTCCCACCGAACAAGCATGCAGGTAATCAAGAATAAAGTCCCTGTTGGAAACTGAATCCAATGCATTTTCTGTCGGCTTATTAAAGCCTAGTTCCCTGGCTGTAAACTCTCTATCGATAGGTAATGTAGAGCCGGCCAGTGCGCCGGAGCCGAGAGGGGATTGATTGTTGGAATTATAAATTTGCTCGAAGCGATTCTTATCGCGCTCCAGCATTTCCACATATGCCATTAAATGGAAGGCTAAAGAAACCGGCTGCGCTCTTTGCATGTGTGTATAGCCGGGCATCAAAGTATTTATATGGCAGGAAGAAATTTTTAAAAGAATTATCTGAAGATTTTTAATTGAGTCTTGGATTAGGAAACACCTCTTCCGTATCCACAATAAAATATCGGTTGCAATCTGATCGTTGCGGCTTCTGCCGGTATGCAGCTTACCTGCAGTATCACCGATTAGTTCAAACAATCTAGATTCAATTGCAGAATGTACGTCTTCAAATTTTTCTGCATCCGGATTCCATTTTCCGTCTTTCCACTCTTGTTCAATTGTCCTTAGTCCTTTTGTTATTTGCTCAGATTCGTGCCGGGAGATAATCTTAACCCCGGCCAGCATTGCTGCATGAGCTTTACTTCCCTCGATATCTTCAAGAATTAAATTTATGTCTACGCTTAAAGAGGATGAAAATTTAAGCGCGTTATTATCCAGTCCATACTTGAATCTACCGCCCCAGAGCATTAGGCCGCTACCTCATGATTGATTGTATTTTTTGTCTCGGCAATCGTTTTATAGGGAAGACCGTATACTTTAATAAATCCTTCGGATGCCTTATGGTCGAATGTATCTTCAATGGTGTAGGTAGCCAGGCTTTTGTTATATAGACTGTATATTGAGCTTCTTGACAGCGTTCTGATGCTTCCCTTGAATAATTCCAGCTTAACTTCGCCTGTAATGTTCTCCTGCGTAGAATCGACGAAAGCCATAAGGGAATTAAACAGCGGGGAATACCATAACCCGTCGTAAATTAAATTTGCAACCTTATCGGATACTTCCTGTTTGTACCTGAATGTTTCCTTGTCAAGGATTAATCTTTCAAGCTCAGAATGGGCGTAATGCAAAATTACTGCAGCAGGTGCTTCATAAATTTCCCTGGATTTAATTCCGACAACCCTGTTCTCAATTAAATCAAGTCTTCCTATACCGTAAGAAGCTCCTAGGTCTCTTAACTGCGAAACCAATTCTACTGCGTTTAGCTCAACTCCGTTTAGGCTTACCGGAACGCCTTTTTCAAATCCGATAGTAATTTCTTCGGCTTTGTCCGGTGCGAATTTTGGATTAACAGTAATTTGATAAGCATCTTCCGGCGGAGCTATTGTTGGGTCTTCCAGCACGCCGCATTCAATTGCTATTCCCCATAAGTTTTCGTCTATGGAGTACGGGGAATCTTTAGTTGCCTTTATAGGAATGCCGTTGGCAATTGCATATTCCATTTCCTCTTCGCGGCTTTTAAATTCCCATTCCCTTAAAGGCGCAATAGTTTTTAAATGAGGTGATAAGGATTGAACGCCGACTTCGAAGCGTACCTGGTCGTTTCCTTTTCCGGTGCAGCCGTGTGCAACCGCATCCGCACCTTCTTGGTTGGCAACGTCTACAAGCATCTTGGCTAAGAGAGGGCGCCCGATTGCAGTAGCCATAGGATACGCGCCTTCGTACAAAGCCCCGGCTTTAAGCGCCTTCCATGCATATTTCGTCAGAAACTCATCGCGCAAATCAAATATAAATGAATTAACGGCGCCTGTCTTCAACGCTTTTTCTTTTACACCTTCAATCTCTTTAACCTGACCCAGGAACCCCGTAGCCGTTACAATCTCGGCATCATATTTTTCTTTTAGCCATTTAACCATAACGGAAGTATCCAGGCCCCCGGAATATGCAACTACTATTTTCATCTTTGCCACTTTCTTATCTCCTTATTATTTTTTTAAGAACCGACTTGCTCGGTCATCATTTTTTTAATTAAAGCAACTATGCTTGGAATATTTTTATGCGAACTGGGAATTATTAAAACCGTATCGTCGCCGCCAACCGTGCCTAGGATTTCCGGATTATTCAACCTGTCGATGAAATGAGCGATACCCTGGGCTCTGCCGGCAAGGGTTCTAATCAGCACCATCGATTCGTTGTTCTCCACGCTTATAATTTCAAAGCCGATTAGCTTTGCAATTTGCTTACCCGATTCATGAGCATCTAGTATGTAGCGAGGGCCGTATTCCGTAAATGTTCTTATTACGCCGAGCTCGGCAAAATCACGGCTTAAGGTTGCCTGCGTAACCTGTATTCCTTCGTCAGAAAGTAATTTAACAAGGCCCTCGTGCGACGAAATGGTTTTGCTGTTTAGCAATTCCTTGATGCGATTCAATCTTTTTAATTTTGAAGACATATAAACACCGATTTTTGTTAGTAATTAAAATTGTTTACCCGATATATCGGAAATTACTCTTCTAAATGCCAGTAAAAATTTCATGATCTCTGTTTTAGTGATGATGAATGGCGGAAGAATTCTTAAAACATTATCGCCTGAGGTACCGACTAAGAATCCTTTTTCCAGCAGTTTGCTTGCTATTTGTTTGCTGGAGATTCCGGCTGCAAATTCAATCCCGATCATTAAGCCTCTTCCTCTAATGTTTTTTATTTGAGGAATGTCTAGTCCGTATAGTCCGTCCATTAATGTCTTGCCGAGTTCAGTTATGTTGTTTAGCTGTTCTTCATCCAAGAGATCGACAACTTTATTTGCTGCTGCAATAGCAATCGGATTTCCGCCGAAGGTCGATCCGTGGCTTCCCGGTTTGATTACTTCGGCAACTTCCTTTGAACAAATTGTGGCGCCAAGCGGTATGCCGTTAGCTATTCCTTTTGCAACGGTTACTATATCCGGTATAATTTCTTCGTGTTGATATGAGAAAAATTTGCCGGTTCTTCCTATGCCGGTTTGTACTTCGTCAATAATTAATAAAACATTGTTTGCAGAGCAGAGAGCTCTTAAATCTTTTATGTAATTTTGGGGCGGAGTAATTACACCGCCTTCTCCCTGGATAGTTTCTACAATTACCGCTGCCGTATCGGCTGTAATTGCGGCTTCAAGCGCGGAAATGTTACCGTAATCTACATGCTTGAAACCGGGCACAAGCGGCTCAAAGCCTTCGGCAAATTTATAGTTCCCTGTTGCGGAAAGACTGCCGTAGGTCCTTCCGTGGAATCCTCCGAGAGCGGAAATGATTTCATATTTTCCTTTGCCCCATTTCCGCGCAAACTTTATTGCAGCTTCAACTGCCTCGGTTCCGGAATTGCAGAAGAATACCGAATCCAGGCCGGAATGCCTAGCGAGCTTCTTTGCTAGATTTTGCTGCGGAGTTGAAGTAAATAAATTTGAAACATGCCAGAAGCTGTCAACCTGTTTTAGTACGGCATTTTTTATTTCGGGATGATTATGGCCGAAGCCGGTTACGGCAATGCCGCAAAGGAAATCGACATATTCCTTTCCGGTATCATCATAAAGGTACGCACCGCTGCCGGCAGAGAATTCAACCGGATATCTTGAATAGGTGTTAAGCAATCCTGAGTAGTTCATATTCGCTTTCGTTTGAGTTTACAATCCAGGTTCCGCTGCCGTCCAAGGGATTTTTATTTTTTCTGTTATAGTTTATCTGGGAGCCGATCCAAATTTTATTTACTCCTTTTTTAAGTAGCTCTTTGCAGCTGTTTAATTTGGGAATCATACCGTCGGTAATCTCTCCGCTAACTATGCCGCTAATTATATCTTCTTCGGTAATAGTTTTTTTAATTGATCCGCTCAGCTTAACTCCTTCAACATCGGAGACGAAAAATACCGAATCGGCTTTTAATGCTGCGGCAACAGTTTCCGCAAAAATATCAGCATTAACATTCATCAAATTGCCGGCTGCATCCCTGCATACACTTGAAAAGACTGGAATTACATTTGCTTTTAACAAGTCCATAATCCACGCGGATGAACCGGTAAACTGTGGTTTACCAACATAACCGAGTTCCTTATTAAAATACCCGGCTACAAAAGTATTCCTATCGATGCCGGAAAGTCCTATAGCCTCCAGGCCTTTGGAATTTATCTTGGCAGTCAACTGGCTGTTAATAACCCCGGCCTGTACTGCAGCAACAACTTCCATCTGTTCCTGGGTTGTTACTCTCAGGCCGTTTATAAATTTGGTTTCAAGTCCCAATTTTTCAGACCATTCGGAAATATTTTTACCGGCGCCGTGAACAATAACAATACCCCCAAAGCTGTTATAAAGATTTTTTATTAAAGCGATCCACTTGCCTGAATTTAAAAACTCGTTAATCGTCTTTCCGCTGATTTTAATAACTGCTATTTTCATATTTATTTCTCCTAATCAGGTTCTGTAATCAGCATTAATTTTTACATATTCTTCGGTAAGGTCGCACGTCCACCAAGTAGAGCCTTCCGAGCCGTAATTAAGGTCGATGTTAATAACGAAGCTATCTTTGGAAAGTATAGCCGAAGCTTTTTCTTCATCAAGAGCCAGTTTATAATCCGGCATAAGAATAGGCAGATCGTCAAAGCTTATAAGAACCTTTGCAGGGTCAAAGTCCGCACCGCTTTGTCCGGCAGCGCTTAAAATTCTTCCCCAGTTAGCATCGGCTCCGTAAATAGCAGTTTTAACCAGGGAAGAATTTGCAATGGACTTGCCGATTAGGTCTGCATCTGCTTGTGTAGGCGCATTCTTAACGTTAATAGTAACAAGCTTTGTAGCGCCTTCTCCGTCGGATACGATTGCCTTTGCCATTTCTCTACAAATGTCTTCCAGGGCTTCTTTAAATGAAAAATATTCTTCAGTGCCTTTTTCGATTTTAATATTAGATGCGCCGTTTGCCAGAAGCAAGGCCATATCGTTAGTGCTTGTCTCGCCGTCAACGGAAATTTTATTGAAAGAAATTTTAACTGCCCCGGATAAAAGCTCTTGTAATAATGTCTTTTCTATTTCAGCATCGGTAGAAATGAATGCAAGCATAGTTGCCATGTTAGGCATTATCATACCGCTGCCTTTGCATATTCCGCCGATGGTAATACTGCCGCCGGCTGAATTTATCTTAACGGCGTATGACTTAATCTTAGTATCGGTCGTCATAATCGCTTCGGCCGCATCATATCCGCCGGTACAAGATAGCTGGGGAATAATTTCATCAAGACCGGTAATAATTTTTTCAACCGGTAGCTTCTGACCAATAACTCCGGTTGAGGCGATCAATACTTTGTTACTTGATATCCCTAATTTTTCCGCACATTGTTTTTGCATTGTATAGGCATCAATAAAACCTTCATCGCCGGTACACGCATTTGCATTGCCGGAGTTTACTAGAACTGCATTAACAAAATCGGATTTCTCTACAGCGTCCTTAGTAATTAAAAGAGGTGCTGCTTTAACTTTGTTTAATGTGTAGGTACCTGCGGCAGCGCATGGCTTGTCGGAATAAATAAGAGCCAAATCTTTTTTCTTCCTTTTAATGCCGCAGAAAATTCCCGCTGCCTTAAAACCTATAGTCGAAGTTACCGAGCCGTTTTCAATATACTGATACATCGCTGACTCCTTTTAACTTCAGTCCGAGAACTTCATCCCAGCCCATAAGTTTATTCATATTCTGAATTGCTTGACCGGCTGCGCCTTTAATCAAATTATCAATAGCAGAAGTTATAATAACAACCTTGTCCTTTACCGAAACGTTTATATCGCAGAAGTTTGAATTTATAACCCAGCTAAGGTGAGGAGGAACTTCTCTTAGTCTAACGAACTGAGATTCGTTATAAAAAGATTTATAGTAATTCTTAATTTCATTCTCGCTTAGTTCTTTATTCAGATGTACGGAGGTCGTAGCGTATATTCCCACTGCAGCGGGAAGCAGGTGGGTTGTAAATGAAAATGGTGAATAAAATCCTAATTGATTCAGAGCCTGCAGAATCTCCGGCTGATGCCTATGCTTATTAACATTGTAAGCGGAAACATCACCATCCATTTCCGACATCATCAGTTCCAGTTTAGGAGTTTTGCCCGCACCGCTTGTTCCGGAATAAGCAGAAACACTTACGGAAACAATATCATCATTATAACCGCTTACAAAGGGCAGCAAACCGAGTAGAGTTGCCGTAGGGTAGCAGCCCGGATTTGCAACCAGTTTGTAGCCAGAATAACTGGTAGCGTAATAATCGGCCAGGCCATATATTTTTTCGTTTAACAGATTAGGTGCCGAATGCTTTATTCCGTACCATTTTTCATAAGCTTCTTTAGAATTCAGCCTAAAGTCACCGCCCAGGTCTATTACCTTCTTGCCGTTATTTATCAAAGACGGAACATACTTTATAGCTTCTCCGTGTGGAAGAGCAATAAAGTAAAAGTCGTGGTTGAGCGATAAATTTTCAATACTTTCAATTCGGGAATTACTTATTACCCCATCAAGGTCGGGAAAAAGCTCGATAATTGATTTTCCCGCAGAAGTATTTGCGTAAACTTTATATTCGCTAATAAAAGGATGCGTATTACAAAATTGGATTATTTTTTTTCCCGTGTAACCGCTGCCGCCGATAATACCTATTGATATCATATTAAAACCCTTAAAATTTTAAATAATATTAAATGAATTAATTTATTTGATAGAAGATATGTTTACCCCAAAAGGGGACGGCGAGGCAGACGCGGCCTGCTCGGCAGGATTTGAGATAATAGATGGTAAAACTCTATTATGTTTTCCGTATGTAAAATTGAAATTTTCATCGCCGGTTAACATACGGAATTTGTAATTGTATGTCAATACAAATGTGAATAAGAATGCACGAAAAATTATTAAAACTTTAATAAACCGGATTATAGTGCATATTCATGCATTGTGTTTGTGTTTTATATTACTTTCACCTTATACTTAATAATTAATTCTGCAAATTCCCTAAAAGCCCCGTTGCCTCCTTTGTTCTTACAAACATAATCAACCATATCCCTAATCTCCGGAAAAGCATCTGAGGGTGCGGCAGTTAAGCCTACTAATTTCATTAATTCATAATCATTCATGTCGTCTCCAATAAAGGCAACATTTTCAGCTTTAAGGTTATTCTTCTCTAATATTTCCGGAAATAAAAGATGCTTTTCTTTTATGCCCAAATAGACTTCTGTTATTTTAAGCTTTTCAGCTCTTCTATCCACAATACCAGAAAACTCACCGGTAATTATACCTGTTTTAACCGAGACGATATTATTTAATCTTTCAACTCCCATTCCGTCTCTTATAGAAAACCTCTTTAATTGTTCCCCTTCGGACGAATAATATACACCGGTATCCGTTAAGACCCCATCGTTATCTGTTAGAAGCAACTTAATTTTTTCTGCTTTTTGTTTAATTGATAACTTTTGGTTTTTCCTGTTAGTAGGAGATTCCATAAATAGCCCTGTTCATTTAGAGAAAAATAATTCAAAATTTGAAAGATAAAGTTTTGTTTCTTAAATTAAACTTAATCTTTTAAATTACCAACTATTTACGGGGCCTTATGAAGATTGTTAAACCTAAAAAGCTTTCCAAAGGGGATGTAATAGGGATTATTTCACCGGCTTCTTCTCCAGATGACTTAACTAGAATTGAAAATGGAGTAAAATATTTTGAGAAACTTGGATACCGGGTTGAAATAGGGAGAAATGTAGGAAAATATCATGGATATCTAGCAGGTACAAATGAAGAAAGACTGGAAGACTTGCACGGCATGTTTAATAATAAAAATGTAAAAGCAATTATCTGCGTTAGAGGAGGATATGGTTCACCGAGATTATTAGATAAAATAGATTATAAATTAATTGCTGCAAATCCCAAAATCTTCGTTGGGTATAGCGATATTACTGCGCTCCAACTGGCCTTTCTTAAGAAAATCGGATTGGTAACTTTTGCCGGACCTATGGTGGCTGTTGATTTTTATGATGAGGTTAGCCCGTTTACCGAAGAAATGTTCTGGACATTAATTACATCTAAAAAAAGCTTTGGGAAAATTCGTCTGCCAGATGACGAAAAGATTTTTTCAATAACTAAAGGTAATATTAAAGGAAGAATTGTTGGGGGTAACCTAGCACTTGTTACATCGCTGGTTGGTACGGATTTTTTGCCGGATTTTAAGGAGAAGATTCTATTTCTAGAGGAAGTAGGCGAACTTCCCTACCGGGTTGATAGAATGCTGAATCAACTTAAATTGGCTAAATTATTAAAACAGGTAAAGGGAGTAATTCTAGGTACTTTTACCGATTGTAATGAAATTGATCCGAATAAAAGAACCTTAACGTTAGGCGAAGTAATATCTGATTACTTTGAAGATTTGAATATCCCGATCGTTTACAATTTTAAGCATGGGCATATAAAGAATAATATAACAATTCCTTTCGGAACAATGTTTAAGCTAAATGCTTCCAGAAACTATGTGGAAATTGCGGAAAGTGCAGTAGTGTAAAATAAATATTTATTCTTGATGAATAAAAGTAAAGCATTTACCGGAAAACTTTTCTTTTGCTTTTAATGCATTGTTTAAGCCGTCAAAAATTGCAAACACAGTCGAACCGCTTCCGGTCATCAATGCAAACAGTGCGCCATTTGAATATAGTGTTTCTTTAATTTCTTTTATTTCTGGAAATTTTTTAAAGACGACATCTTCAAAATCATTATTGACCAAATCTTTCAAGTATTTAAAATCATTGATCGGATTATTGAATTTTTCAAAGAGACTTTTCTTTGGCTTTACTGGATTTATATTTTCGTAGGCCCATCTAGTCGAAATATGAATGCCCGGATTTACAACCAGAATAGGTAAAGGAATTTTTAGTCTCAAGTCGCGCATCAATTCCCCTCTAGATTGTGCAAAACATGATTTGGCCTTTAAGAAGAAGGGAACATCCGAGCCGATTTTAAGGGCTAAATCTGCAAGCCGGTTATCTGAAACACCAAGGTTAAATAATTCATTTACAGCTTTTAATGCTGCCGCACCATCTGAACTGCCGCCGCCCATTCCTGCACCGATGGGTATGTTTTTCTCAAGCTCAATTAGACAATTAATTTTTCCGTTGCTTTCCTCTTCCAATAATTTTACTGCATGGATTATTGAGTTGCTCTCATCTTCTCGAATCAAATTATTTTTACAATTGAATTTTAAGGAATCACTTTTATAAAGAGTAAGTTTATCAAATAAATTGATCGGATAAAAAATAGTCTCGATATTATGATACCCATCCGGCCGTTTTTCAATTACATTTAAACCGATATTAATCTTAGCAGGAGTTTTAATTTCCAGTTTTTCCATTAAAAATCTTTTTTAATTCTTTAATATGTAATGGTGTGGAACCGCAGCAAGCGCCGATAAAAGATGGTGCTTTAGGCAGTATTTTTTGAATGACATTTTTATAATCAACCGGACTGATGCCGCAAGTAATATTATCGTCTGAATATTCTCCGCCGCCGCAGTTTAAGTACGTCCCCCAGTTTAGACCCGGACTTAACCTTCTGTAAATTTTAGAAAATGTATTCTGCCTGATGCAATTAAATCCTAAGGCTAATGGAGCATAATCCATTATGAAAGGTACTACTTCAAAAACATTTTCCCCAGATAAGAGATTTAAGTTTTCATCCACAAACAAGCTTAGAACATATGGTAATTCATTCTTAAAACAATATTCACAAATAATCTTTATTTCATCTAGGTGGCTTTGAGTTTCATTTAATATAAAATGACAACCGTTATTAAATAATAAATTAATATGTTTATGATGATTTAACTTAAGCTTTTTATTAGAGATTGTTCTCACCTTTTGGTAACAGTCTTCAGCTGGTGCGTTAGAGCCTGCTATATAAACCGGATAACGTTCTGCAGCATTTATAGCAAGTCCAACACTTTCTTTAACAAGTTGTTCACTTGTAAATCTTTTGCCGCTAATTTCAACTGAATAAGGATTTGTTCTGAAAGTGTTGGTTGTAATAATATCTGCTCCTGCTCTTAGATATTTTTCATGAATCGATAGTACTACATCCGGCTGAGTAATATTTGCAAGCGACATCCATAAAGAGCCTTCACTTTTTAATCCGGCATGCTGAAGCATACTTCCCATCGCTCCGTCTAAAATTAAAGGCCTTCCAATTCTTTTTGATAAAGCGAACGGGTTTATTAAATTTTTACTTGGTTTCACTTACAGCAATCAAATTAAAATTTAATAAAAACTTTTCTAACTTAGCCTTTACTTCCTCAAAGGTTACGTTGGATAGATTAGACTCTTCTGTAATTACACAATCAAATTTCGATTTATACGGAGACCAGATCATGTCTTGAGTTTTATATCTTACATATATTCCGAATACGGGAACTTTATAAGCAGATGCCAAATGAACGGCGGCAGTATCGGGTGTAAAAAGCAAATCAAGCTTCGAGAGCAATGCGGCAAATTCATCATAATTCTCCGATGAAAATAGTTTGCTTTCATCCTCACATATTTTATCTGCAGTTGTTTTCTCTTCGGGGGAGCTTATTAAAACATAATTAAGGTCAAGCTGCGAAAAAAAATCGATTAACTTCCTGTAGTTGTTTATTCCCCAAAATCTGGCCTGGCTGCCTGCGGAAATATTTATGCCAACCAGCATCTTCCTTAACGGGAATTTTCTATACAGGTATTCGTCAATTTTTTTAATTGAATGTTGTGAAGGAGAGTATAAAATATTTACCTCACGGTTATCCGGCTCAATATTAAAAAGTCTCGCCAATTCCAAAATTCTATCTACAACATGATGCTGCGAGCTGTCTAATCTGGCAACCGTTTTAGTATAAATTTTTTTATTCTCTTTCTCCAGTCCAAATTTATTTTTTGCATTACACATAGCTATTAGAAAGCTTACGGTAGTGGAAATATCATCATGAAGATCAGCTACGGTTTGAATGTTTTCTGTTCTTATAAATTTAAGAACTTTTAAAAAACCCTTAAAATCCTTGTCGAAAATTAGTAAAGAATCAATATCGGGATTGTTATTGAATGCAATAAAATTCTTCTTATCCGCAAGTACATATATTTTGCTTTTAAGATTTGTTTTTATTACGTGCAAAAGCGGAGTTACAACTAAGGCGTCTCCAATTCTGTTAAGCCGTATAAATAAAATCTTTGAGCTTTCTGAATTAAAATCAAACTCCGCGTTTTTCTTTTTTGAATTGAATAAAAGGAGTAGATTCAAAAATATATTCTTAAAGAAGAACTCAAGCTTTTTCATTTTTAATTATTTTAATGCGGCTTTTCCCGATAAGGTAATCTATTTTATCTAATACAGTTTCAACGGGAAGTTTGGTGAAACATTCATGCTTGTAGGGACATTCAGTAAAGTTGCATACTATACAGAACAAATCTTTGTTTATTACATATGCCGAATTCTCAGAATAAGGTCTATGCATCTGTGGGTTTGTTGGACCGAACAGGCCTATAGTCGGGATCCCCATAGCGGCAGCCAGATGCATCGGTCCAGAGTCATTTGCAATAATGAGGCTGCAGTTCTTGATTATTCCGGCCATCGCAGGGATGTCTGTTTTAGGCGCAATAATAGTTTGTTCCGGTAGACGGCTTGTAATAAAATCGGCGTCGGTTTCATCGCCGGGGCCCCACAGAATAATAAATTTTGTCCTGTATTTTTCGGAAACAGTTTTTATAATCTCAACCCATTTTTCTTTATCGCATCTTTTGGAAGGCCAGCCTCCTGAGGGTATTATTCCCATTATAGAATAACCATGCGGAACATTTTTCTCTATGAAATTTTTCCCCAGCATATCTTCTTTTTCAGAAACAAAATAATATACATGTTTAGATATAATAGGAATGTTCAACGCTCTTAATAGCTCAAGGTTATGCTCGGCCGAATGGTGTTCTCCTCTTTCCGAAGTTGCATGAATATTGTAAGCATATTTTCTTCCACGGTAAGCAAAACCTGCTCTATACTTTACTCCGGAAAAGAAAGTAATTTGTGCAGTCCACGGATTTGACCACATGTCAAGAATAAGATCGTATTTTTCTTTCCGGATTTTAAATGCAGTCTTAATAGATAGATCCGTTTTTTTCATCGTTAGTACTTTGTTGACCAAAGGATTATTCTCGACCGCATGTTTTGCGAATTCTTCGGTAAGATAATCTATCTTTGCGGAAGGGAAGTAGGCAATCAGATTATCCAGGATAATAGTGGATAAAATTATATCGCCTATTCCGCGGGGCTTAATACATAAAATTTTTTTTATTTTTTCGGGTTTAAATTTCATAGCATATATTATTATATAAAAATTTTAATGAGCGTCAAGCCAGTTATCTCCGACTCCGGTTTCAACAAGTATCGGAACATTCATCGGCAGTGCATTCTCCATAATTTCCTTAATCAAGGGCTTAAGCTCGTCAACTTCATCTTTATGCGCATCGAATAAAAGTTCATCGTGTACTTGAAGAACCATTTTGGTTTTTGTCTTGCGCTTTCCTAACTCATCATGAATCTTTATCATCGCTAATTTTATCATATCGGCAGCAGTTCCTTGAATAGGCATGTTTATAGCAACTCTTTCTTCAAACTGTCTTACAACTCTGTTGCTGCTGTTTATATTTAATAAGAATCTTCGTCTTCCGCAAATAGTTTCGGCAAATCCTTTTTCCCTGGCTTTCATCACCGAATCGTCCATGTAATTCTTAACGCGCTTAAAAGTATTAAAGTATGTTTCAATTATTTCCTTTGCATGCGATTGTGTAACACCTAGCCTGGTTTTTAATCCGAAAGGACCTATGCCGTAGAGAATACCGAAATTAACTTCCTTGGCTTTGCGTCTCATATCCGGGGTAACTTCTTCCGGCTTAACCATAAAGACTAAAGCTGCCGTACTTCTGTGTATATCTTCGCCTCTCTTAAACGCCTTCAACAAGCCTTCATCGCCGCAGATACCTGCAAGGATCCTCAATTCAATCTGGCTGTAATCGGCGCTTATTAGCACATGATTTTTATCTCTTGGAACGAAAGCCTTTCTAATTTCTTTACCCAGCTCCGAACGGATAGGTATGTTCTGCAGGTTGGGATCGATGCTGGATAACCTGCCTGTAGAAGCAACAGTTTGGTTAAAGCTAGTATGAATTCTGCCGGAAAGGGGATTTATCAAATTGGGCAGCGAATCGGCATAAGTCGATTTTAATTTTGTTATCTGTCGGTAGTCCAGTATAAATTCAATTATTTCATGTGCGCCTCTTAGCGCATCTAACGAGCGTGCATCCGTTGAATAGCCAGTCTTAGTTTTCTTGCCTGCAGTTAAACCCAATTTATCAAAAAGTATTTTCTGCAGCTGCTGCGGAGAATTTATATTGAATTTCTCTCCAGCCGTCTCATATATTTTCTGAGTATAGTTGTCAATAAGAATTTGGAGGTCTTTGCTTAAGGATTTGAGTGCCGGCTTATCTACATTTACTCCTTCCCGTTCCATATCTTCAAGAACGGATACAAGAGGAAATTCAATCTCATAGGCTACTTTATTTAAGCCTTCTTTCTCAAGTTCCTTACTCAGCTTTTCATAAAGCTTGTAGGTAACATCCGCATCCTCTGCTGCGTAAGCAGACAAATCATCCAATCCGACATCGAAAATTTTGGAGGGATCTTTTTTAGCGCCGATTAACTCCGACAGTGGAATCGGCTTGTACTTTAAGTACTTTTGAGAAAGATCATCCATGCCATGCTTCTGGTCGGGATCGATTACGTAACTGGCAAGCATGGTATCAAAGTAAAAATTATTTACCGTAATACCCTGGCTTCTTAGCACTGCGATATCAAACTTACCGTTCTGGCAGACTTTTTTAATCTTCTTATTTTCGAAAACAGGTTTGAAAAATTTTATAAAGTCTTCTATATCTAACCGGTCGGATAAATTTTTTGTAAACAGTTCCTTCTTTTGCCGGGTTGGATTAACAGCAATAAAATAACCCTCGTTTGGTTTTATTGAAAACGAAGCACCTGCCATGTTAAGGGTAAAATAATCCAGGCTGTCAGTCTCAGTATCAAAAACAAAAAGCTCCTGCTTATTCAATAGATCTGCCAAATTCTTTGCATCATCGGTGCCGGTAATTAATTTGTAAGAAACTTTGCTCTTATCGAAAACGGAGGCTTCTTCATCTACAAATTCCTTTTCCTCAAGTTTTGATCCTCCGTTGTTATAAACATTTAAGAGCCTGGTATAAAGATTTTTAAACTCCAGTTCTACGAATATATTTCTAAGTTTTTCAAAATCAGGTTTGGTAAATCTGGCAGCATCAAAGTCGAAATTCAAAGGTACTTCGCAGTGAATAGTTGCAAGGTCTTTTGAGATGACTGCGTTATCTTTTCCGGCAATAAGCTTATTCTTCGTACCGGTCTTTTCAATTTCATCTATATGATTGTAAATCTCCTCGATTGTGCCGTATTTTTGAATAAGCGGCACGGCTGTTACCGGGCCTATGCCTGGAACTCCCGGTATATCATCTGATTTATCACCTATCAAAGCAAGGTAATCTATCATCCTTATAGGTTCAAAACCGAATTCATCTTTTATTTTTTTTACATCGTAGACGATAATCTCATCTGTAGTTTTTCCCGGACGGATTATCATTACGTCATCGGTTACCATTTGGTTATAATCCTTATCCGGAGTAATTACATAAGATTCTAGCCCAATCTCAGAGGCTTTCCTTACCGCAGTCCCAATGATATCGTCCGCCTCGAACTTGGGCAGAATATAAATCGGAATATTCAGTGTTTGAATTATTTGCTTTATTCTGTCTATTTGGGGAATCATATCATCAGGCATTTGAGCGCGGGAAGATTTGTAATTCTCATACTTATCGTGCCTAAATGTTTTTCCCTTCGAGTCGAATGCAACCGCAATATAGTCAGGTTTATGCTCCTCAAGTATTTTTAATAACTGATTTAGAAATCCGTAAACTGCGGAAGTAGGCTCTCCCTTAGAGCTAATTAAAGGCCTGTTAATGAATGCAAAGTAAGCTTTATAAGCTAATGCCATTGCGTCGATTATTACAAATCTTTTCTTTTTCATCTTTTTATAAGTATCGAACTATATTGCCGATTTTTTAGTTTTAAATTTCCAATAAAAGTATATAGGCAAGCCGAGCAAAATTAATAGCAAGCCCATTGCAGCTTCGCTTGTATCCGAAATAATTGTATTAAATAAAAACAAGACCGAAAAAATAACAAACAACGCCGGCACATAAGGATAACCCCACACCTTGTAAGGGCGGGGAGTGTCTGGCATTTTCTTTCGTAAAACAAAAACTCCAAATGCACCCAATGCATAAAATAACCATGCGGCAAAAATAACATAGTCTGTAATTGTATCAAAGGTACCGGACGTTACAAGCACACATGACCAGAGACCCTGAACAACCAGCGATATATGCGGCGTACCGTAACGGGGATGAATTTTCCCGATGCTGTTGAAAAATAAGTTGTCCCTTGCCATCGCAAACTGAACGCGGGCCGTAGACAGAATGCTGCCGTTTAAGGCGCCGAATGTGGAGATAATTACCGCAATTGAAATTATTGAAGCACCGCTTTTCCCGAAGATAGCCTCCGCTGCAGAGGCAGCTACCAGAGGTGACCTGGACATTACATCTACGGGCAGCACATATAAAAACGCAACGTTAACTAGAACATAAACGCCCATAACTATCAGAGTTCCGTAAAGCAGAGCCCTAGGCACATTGCGCTGCGGATTTTTTATCTCACCGGCTACAAATGTTACGTTGTTCCAGCCGTCGTATGCCCAGAATGCACCGGCCAGTGCAAGCCCCACAACAACAAAAATATTTCCCGAAATATTCTGAGGTATCGAAAACCCGGTATATACGTTTGCCATGCTTCCCGTACCGGCAGTAAAAAGTAATACCGAGAGGATGAGTATTGAAGCAATTTTAATAAACGTCATTATTGTTTGAACCGCACCCCCAAAAATTACTCCGATGTAGTTAATGCCGGTTAAAACAAGAATTGTAATAATTGCAACCGCCTTTGTACCGAATTCAAAAAGGGGATGAATGTTTCCGATTACAGGAATGTAAAAGGAAAAATTTTGCACGGACTGAGGCAGCTGGGGATATTTTATAAAGTATCCGAGGTACTCGGCAAATACATATGCTATGGCAGCCTGGCTTCCGGTTTGTATTACCGCCAGAATAGCCCAGCCGTAAAAAAAGGCGGTTGTTTCGCCGTACATTTTCTTAAAGTAAACGTACTGTCCTCCGGTTGCATCAATCATGCCTGCAATCTCGGCATTTGTTAATGCGCCTATGAATGTAACCAGTCCGGCAATGATCCAGACAATAATCAATAATTCCGGGGACATTAATTGCCCGGCCATAGTTGCAGGTTTTCTAAAAATGCCCGAGCCTATCATCGAGCCGGCGACAATCATAATAGCCGCTGTTACTCCCAAGCCTCTAACTAACTCTGTTTTATTTCCCTGATTGTGCATTTACCCTCTATTAGTTTTGTTGGCGAAATTTTTAGATTCCAGGATTCAAATTGTAAATTAAAAAAATTAAACTCAAATAAATATTTAGGTTTTGCCAACATTTTTTTAGTTGATGATATTAAATAAAATATTATTAAGTTTACAATCGAATTAGCGGTTTCGAATGAAAAATTAGTAGCTTATATTGAGCATTGGATCTTAATCCTACTCTTGAACTTAAACTTGAACCTGAACCCGGTCATAGTTCAAGTTCAAGTTTAAGTTCAAGTGTAAGATTAGGTAAGAGTAAGATTTTATTCACGAATAAAAAGATGAAAAAAGAATTATTAGTCTTGGGAGCGAACGGCGCGCTGGGAAAAGGCGCAGTTAGTGTTTTCCTAAAAAAAAATTACGATAAAATTTACCTTTTCGGCTCAAGCCTAGATGATATTGAGAACGCAAAGGCTGAAAAAATTATAACCGGCGATCTTTCGAATGAAGAAAACGTTATAAGAGCATTTACTTCTGTTACTCCTGCAAAGGATAAGCTTCTGTTTTTATTCAGCGCAGCAGGCGGTTTTGCCGGCGGAAAGTTTGTGTGGGAGACTTCTCTGGAAGAGTGGAATAAAATGATGGACCTAAACCTTAATCTAAGTTTTCTGGTTGCCAAGCATTTTGCCAAACTTGTTAAGGAATCCGCAGGCGGTGCAATATGTTTTACCGCCGCATATACGGGACTGCATCCAGAGTCGAAGAAGTCGGCTTACGGCGTTTCTAAAAGCGGGCTGATTCATCTTGTAAAATCCTTGGCTATGGAAGGGCACGAAATTAATCTTGCTATAAATGCAATTGCCCCTTATATTATTGATACAAAGGCAAACAGGGAGTGGATGCAAAACGCAAAGTATGATAGCTGGATAAAGCCTGAAGAGATAGCCGAACTTGCAGACAATTTGTTCGGCAATTTTAATTTTGTTTCGGGGAATATATTGGAATTGAAGAGCAGGTTCGAAATTCCGGGTGTTTAATCCCGTAATTATCAAATTAAATTTTAATTTTTGTCCTTTATCTTTTCAAAGAGGAAATTATGAATCTAAAAGACAAAATTAACGAAGACCTTAAGTCCGCAATGAAATCCGGAGATAAGCTTAAGCTGGAGACCATCAGGTCTATCAGAGCCTTAATTCTGGAATTTGAAAAAAGCGGAAGTGGGAAGGAGCTAAACGCCGACGAAGAGCTGAAGCTGTTAAGCTCTGCTGCTAAGAAAAGGAAAGACTCAATAGAGCAGTACACCTTGGCCGGAAGACAAGACCTGGCATCCAAAGAAGAGCTTGAATTAAAGATTATCCAGGAGTATCTGCCGAAGCAGCTTTCCGAAGAAGAAATTTTATCTGAAGTTAAGAAGATTGCCGAAAGCATAGGTGCAGCATCAAAAGAAGATTTTGCCAAGCTAATGCCGAATGCGATGAAAGCTCTTAAAGGTAAAGCCGACGGCAAAGTAGTAAAATCTGTTGTTGAAAAATTCCTGGGTATTAATTGAACCTGATTGACATTATTATTGCAGTTGTAGCCGCTGTGGGTTTTATTCTCGGCTTTAAAGACGGTTTTGTAAGAAAGTTAATCGGACTTATCGGCTTTGGCGCTGCAATTTTCCTATCCGTAAAATTTGCAGTACCGTTCGGTAAAATAATCGTTAAGATAACCGGTATTGAAATTTATCTTTCGGAAATTATAGGCGGGATAATAATTTTCTTCGGCGTTATATTTGTCTTTGCAATTATTAAAAGGCTGGTTCACCCGTTCGATAAAGTAAACAATTTGATAAACCAGATTCTTGGCGGAGTGGTCGGAACCGTTCAGATATTGTTTTTTCTAAGCGCGGTTTTCTTTCTTATGAATATCTTTAACGCACCGTCTAAGCAAGCTACTAAAGATTCTTTTTTATACAAGAAAGTTTACAACATTATACCTTACACCATAAATTATCTAAACAGCTATACTCCCAAGACGAAAGAATTAATTAAGAACTATATAAACGAAAAAGACACTATATAATGATTCCCGATTTAGTACTGGAAAAGCTGGAATATAATAAAGTATTGAGTTATGTATCCAGATATTGCGTAACGGAGAAGGGGAAGTACCAAATCCTTTCCGTATCCCCCGTTTCCGATTTAAACGAGATAAAGACCGAAGGTGAATTTGTTAACGAAGCAAAGGAAGTGCTTATAAGAAATTTTACTCCTCCAATCGAATATCTCCCTGATCTGGATGAGGCAATTTCAAAAGGGAATATTGAAGGGGCTGTAATTGAGAATAAGAAGATACTCGAGATTCTGAGGCTGGCTGTAATCTCCCGCAACCTGGCGCAGTATCTCAAAAGCAACTCGGCAAATGCGCCGCTTTTGCACGAGCTTTCGCACCAGCTTTTCATCGATAAATTATTTGAGCATTATATCCAAAAAATTATAAATGAGAACGGTGATGTTAAAGATAGCGCAAGTACCAAGCTTGCAGAGATTAGAAGGGAAATTCGAATTAAAAACGATGACCTGATAAAAGCCGTTAACAGGATAGTAAAATCTTTGGATGAGAAGGATATTGTACGGGAAGACTATCTTACTTTAAGAGATGGAAGAATTGTTATACCGGTTAAGTCGGAACACAAGAGGCACATTAGGGGATTTATACATTCAGAGTCTTCCACCGGCCAAACAGTTTATATAGAGCCTGAGGAGACACTTGAGCTTAACAACGAGATTGTCTCTTTGTCTTTTGCAGAAAGGCGCGAGGTTGAAAGACTGCTTAGGGAAATTACCAAGCGCATCGGGGATGTAAGCAAAGAGCTGAAGCAGTCGTTAAAGACTATTGCTTATATCGATTCTGTCTTTGCACGTGCGCATTACTCTATTGAAACAATCGGTTCGTTCCCTGAGCTTAACGACAATAAGCCGTTCTTCATTAGCGATGCCCGTCATCCGATACTAATAAAAAAGATCGGCAGGAATAATACCGTTCCTTTAAATGCTTCTGTTAGCGGTAAAAAAATTATTTTAATTACCGGTCCTAACGCTGGCGGAAAAACCGTCGTACTTAAAACCATAGGACTTTTATGCTTATTGGTTCAGTCTGGTTTCCATGTACCTGTAAGCCCGGATTCCAACTTCCATCTGTTCGATAAAATATTGATAGACATCGGCGACTCGCAGTCCATAGAGGACGATCTTTCTACTTTCAGCTCGCACCTGTCCAACATAGGCAATATTTTAAGCCTTGCCGGTGCGAGGTCGTTGGTCCTTCTTGATGAAATAGGCACCGGCACAGACCCGGCTGAAGGTGCCGCAATAGCCTCTGCCGTGCTTATAAGCTTGAATAAAAAGGACGCAACGGTTTTTGCAACTACACACCACGGCAGTCTAAAATTAATTGCGAACGATCTGCAGGGTTTTGAGAATGCCGCAATGGAATTCGATACAAAGAATTTAAAACCTACTTACTCATTTAAGCAAGGTATACCCGGCTCCAGCTATGCCTTCGAGGTAGCCAAAAGGATCGGCTTTGACGATGTATTTTTAAGTCTTGCATCGCAGTACCTCGATTCGGACAAGCACAAGGTTGAAAATTTTTTGGTTGATATTGAAAAAAAATCTCAAGACCTGGAAAATAAATTAAAGAAGCTTGAAGTTGAGAATGCCAGGCTTGCAGGACTCTCGAATCTGTATAAGCAGAACATAGAAAAGCTTGACAAGGAGAAGAAAGAAATTTTAAAAAAGGCAAAGAGCGATGCCGAAGAATATATTAAAGGAATAAACCGGAAGGTTGAGCATGTAATAAAAGAGCTTAAGGAGTCGAAGGCGGAAGGCAGCGTTATTAAAAGGTCGCAGACGGTAATTAAAGAAATAAAAGAAGAGAACAAAAACATTTTAAATGAAGATATTGAATTGATCGGGGAAAACGTTAATTTAAATGTTGGAAATATAGTTGCAATTAAAGACACACAATCTGTCGGCGAAATTGTCGATATAAACAAGAGCAAAAATAAAGCTTCGGTTAAAGTTGGTGCGGTTAAAATGCAAGTAAGCTTAGCCGATCTGGTTCCGGCCAGAAAGGAAAAAGAAAAAACAGGAAATACCGGCGGATATGGCTTTATACCGGCAGCACCTCAAATTAAAATCGACATCCGCGGCGAGCGGCCGGAAGAAGCTGAATTTGAAGTGGTAAGATTTTTAGACAACGCATATACTTCTGGAATTGACAGAGTAGAAATTCTCCACGGTAAGGGTACGGGAGTTCTTAAAAAGACAGTACATGATTTGCTTAAAAATCACGAGCATGTAAAAAACTTTTACTTTGCACCGATTGAGTTCGGCGGCGAAGGAATAACAATAGCAGAACTAAACTAAGGTGCTAATTGTTTAAGAAAATCTTAATTGCCAACAGAGGTGAAATTGCTGTTAGGATAATGCGGGCTTGCAGAGAAATGGGTATAACGTCCGCAGCAATTTATTCCGATGCAGATAAAAAATCCTTGCATACAAGGTACGCCGATGAGTCATATTATATCGGCGAATCAACTTCATCGCAATCATATCTTAATAAATCCAAAATAATTGATCTGGCTAAAAAGATTAATGCCGACGCAATACACCCCGGCTACGGCTTCTTTTCTGAAAATAAGGATTTTATAAAGCTGTGTGAGGACGAAAAAATAAATTTCATCGGGCCTTCGTCAGTATCCGTTTCGATGATGGGCAGTAAAACCGCTGCCAGGCAACTGATGAAAAACAGCGGAGTGCCGATTGTTCCGGGAACTACCGAACCGATTTCAAATCTAGATGAAGGGATTAGCGCGGCAGGACTTATCGGTTACCCGGTACTGTTAAAGGCTTCTGCAGGCGGCGGCGGCAAGGGGATGAGAAAAATTTCATCTGCCGATGAGTTTAAAGAAGCTTTCGAAGCTACTAAAAGAGAGGCAATGAAGGCATTCGGGGATGATTCGATCTACATAGAAAAATTTATAGAGAACCCGAAGCATATTGAAGTGCAGGTTATAGCCGATAAGCACGGCAACTACGCGCACCTTTTCGAAAGAGAATGCTCAATCCAACGGCGCCATCAAAAAATTATTGAAGAGTCTCCGTCTTCGTTTGTAGACGACGCAGCCAGAGAGCGGATAACCTCTGCGGCCGTTAATGCCGCAAAGTCGTGCCGCTATTATAATGCAGGTACGGTAGAGTTTCTTATGGACCCAGATAAGAACTTTTACTTTCTCGAGATGAATACCAGGCTGCAGGTAGAACATCCTGTTACCGAGATGATAACGGGGATTGACCTTGTTAAGGAACAGATAAATATTGCTGCTGGAGGCAAGCTGTCCTTTAAGCAAGAGGATATAAAAATACACGGGCACGCAATAGAGAGCAGGATATATGCAGAGGACCCATCCGAAAATTTTCTGCCTTCCGTAGGTGAAATTTACCAGTACATCCCACCGCAAGGTCCCGGCATAAGGGTGGACGACGGATTCGGCACCGGTTCGGAAATTTCCGTCTATTACGATCCTTTAATCGCTAAGCTTATCTGCTGGTCTAGCGACAGAGACAGCGCGATTGCCAGGATGAAAAGAGCGCTGGGAGAATACCGGATTGCCGGCGTAATAAACAATATAGAATTCTTAAAAAAGATTTTTGAGCATGAAGACTTTAAAGTCGGAAAGTTTGACATAAATTTTTTATCGAAGGCCGGCAGGCAAATAGCAGATGAACTGGTTAAGTTAAGGCAGGTTGCCTCGCATGAAGATGCGGCGGCAGTTTTTAGCGTGATGGCCAAAGAAAAATCTGTTGGAAGAAAGAAAAAGCTTGATTATAATTCGCCGTTAAATAATGAAAACTTTTGGACCGGGTTAAGGTATGAGTGAATACGTAATTACTCTTAACGGCAAAAAGAAATCGGTTTCGTATGGGGTCAATTCCAAGATTGCAATAGACGGCAGGGAAGTTGACTGCGAATTAATTAAGCTTAGCAGCCGTACTTTTCTGCTGAGGATTGAAAAACGCTTCTTTGAAATTACATCCGATAAGCTCGACAACGGAAACTATTCCCTGTTGATTGACGGGATAAGCTTTGAAACGGCTATTAGATCGGCGCTGCAGGAAAAGGCTAGTGCTCTTCTTCAGCAAAAATCTTTCACTCATAGCAAGACTGAGATTAAAGCGCCTATGCCCGGTATGGTGCTTAAGGTAAATAAGAATGCCGGTGATAAAATTAATCACGGTGAAACTATCGTCATCCTTGAAGCTATGAAAATGGAAAACGATATCCGGGCACCGCATTCCGGCAGCCTAAAGGAAGTATTTATAAATGAAGGAACGGCGGTTGAGAAAGGCTCGGTGCTGTTTACAATAGAATGATTTTTTAATTCATATTAATTAAATGATTAAACAACTATAAACTAACAATATCGGAGGTTACGTGAAAGTAAAACTAGTTACTTTCGTATTTACCTTAATCTTGCTTCTCGGCAAAGCTTACGCCGGTGGCTTTCAACTAAACGAGCACAGCGCAAAGGCAATGGCAATGGGCGGCGCCTTTACTGCTGTTTCCGATGATCCTTCGGCACTCTACTTTAACGGTGCCGGCATTATGCAATTCGACGGGACTCATTTCATGCTCGGTACAACAATGATAGCTCCTGCATTTTCATTTAGAGGAGTTACACCGGCAGTTACACAATACGACGCAAAGAAACAATATTTCTTCCCGACTCACTTCTATGCAACACATAGAATTAACGACGACTTTGCAGTTGGGCTTGCATTTAACAGTCCTTTTGGCCTGGGCTCGGAATGGGACGACAACTGGGTAGGAAAGTACCTTGCAATTAAAACCGAACTACAGGTCTTTACCATTTCTCCCATCGTTGCTTATAAAGTAATGGACAATTTATTTGTAAGCGCGGGATTCGTTTATAGTTTTGCAAATGTTACCATTACGCAGAAAACACCTCAAAGCCCGTTTGCCGGCGATGCTTTTACCAGCTTAACAGGTAAAGACAACGCTGCATTCGGTTATAACCTTGGCGTAATGTATAAGCCGGTTGAAGGATTATCTCTAGGCGCTTCTTTTCACAGCCAGATTAAATACAGCTTTAAGGGCACTGCTACTACAACGGGCGCCTCTCAGCTGGCTTCGCTTTTACCCAACGGTGATGTTACTGCGGATTTGAAAGCTCCGTACAACCTGGCATTCGGTGTTGCTTACGATGTTATACCGGAGCTTAAATTAAGCGCCGACCTCCAGCTAGTCGGCTGGTCAAGCTACGATACTTTGAAGGTTGACTTTTCCAATCCGGCTTATTCCGATATTGCAAGTCCGAGAAATTATAAGAACTCGTATATCGTAAGATTTGGTGCCGACTATAAATTGCTACCCGAGCTTTCTGTTCTCGGCGGAATTTACTTTGATAAAAGCCCAGTCGATCCGCAATACGTTAATCCTTCGTTGCCGGAATCGGATCGTTTAGGCTTCAGTTTCGGAGTTAATTATAAACTTACAAACAGCCTTCAAGCAAGCGCCAGCTACCTGTTTATAAGAAACAAGCAGCTTACGGTTACCGATTCTCAAGAGCATTACACCGGTGTTAGTACCAGCGGATTTAACGGTACGTATAATGCTTATGCAAACCTTGTATCGTTAACTTTATCATATAGTTTGTAATTAAACGAAGGAATTTTAGAAATGAAAAAATTAATAACTATAATCTTAAGCATTACGGTTTTGATTGTTTTATTTTCCGGCTGCGAGGATAGAACAAGCTTAACCGGACCGAGCCCTATAAACGGCAACGTGGACTTAACCAGGATGGTTGCAATAGGCAACAGCCTTACCGCCGGTTATCAGTCCGGCTCTCTTTATGAAAGCGCCCAGCTTTATTGTTACGGCAACTTGATTGCCAAGCAGGTAGGTGCGCAGTTTGCCATGCCTTTAATTTCAGACCCCGGCATCGGGACGAGAATGGAAATTCAATCTTTTGACCTGGCTAAAAATGAAGTAACTATTTATTACGATACAAAACACGGAGCCCCGATAAACTCCGGCTATGGGTACCCTTTTAACAACCTAGGAGTGCCGGGAGCTTTGTTGTACGATGTTCTTAACGCTACAAGTTCAACAACCTGCGCTTCATACGTTTTCGGAAATCCTGCAACACGCCAGCCGAATCCGTACTTCGATATAGTGCTGCGCGGATTGGGTTCGATGTTCACTCAGACAAAAGCGCTGCATCCTACTTTTGTTACCGATTGGATTGGGAATAACGATGTGTTGGGCTATGCTGCCAGCGGCGGCTTTTCTCCTTCATCGCCAACTCCTTCTCAGCAGTTCCAGGCTTTATATGCACAGCTTGCAGACAGCCTGGCATCGCTTGGAGTTAAAGTTGTAGTGGCTAATATACCCAACGTTACAACTATTCCTTATTTTACAACTGTAGGTCCCTTAGTTGCAATGGAAACGCCATGGACTGCATTAAAAGTTTTACTGGGCGCTCCGGGAATCTTTTACCAGAGGCACGGAGAAACAATTGCAACAGGTATTGCTGATTCTTTAAGCTTGTTAACCGGTCAGGTTTTAATGACGCTGCAAGGGATGAATTATGCATCATTAATCGGAAAGCCGACAGGCCAATTTTACAGGGATAATCACTATCCGGCTCTGCCAGTAGGGATTGATACTACAAAGCCCTTCGGATTACATCCCCAAAATCCTTGGCCTGATGCTTTGATTTTGGACGCATCCGAAATTGCTACGGCAAACAGTACAACTGCCGATTACAATAATGCTATTGCATCTTTGGCTAACGCAAAAGGATTCGGACTGGTTGATATAAATTCCGTTTTCAATTCAATACGTCAGCATGATTTTACCGGCGGAGTTTATTACAACGGCGTTCACTTTTCCACTATGTATATTACCGGCGGCTTGTTCGGGCTAGACGGAGTTCACCCAACCGACCAGGGACAGGCTATTATTGCAAATGAATTTATTAAAGTTATAAACAGCAAGTTTAATGCGAATATCCCTTTGATCGATGTTTCCGCAGTTCCCAGCAGTATTATTCTTGCTAAGAGAAGTATGATTAATACATTAACCAGAACGTACTTCGAACCGGGTTCATTCAATCATTTGTTTTATTAATTTCAGGCTAGTGCGGCACTTGCGGTTATAAGCCGTTAAGTGCCGCTTGCCGGACGCATATAAAGAGATAACAACATGAAGTACAAAGAATACTATTTATCGATTTTCTTAATTCTTTCTTTCCTATTGGTTTCATGCTCTTCTTCGGAAAAGACTACGGGAACAACAGCAAGCGATACAACTGCCGTAAGCAAAAAGGATTCAATATATGTTTTTGATCAGGTACCGACGCCGCCTGCAAAGGAGCCCGAAAAAGACAAAGTCCCTCCGCAAAATATTGAACAGCCTGCTGCGCCTGTAACTTACTTCGTTGTGCAAATAGGCGCCTTTACAACAAAGGACAAGGCAGAGGAGTTTGCGGCAGCAAGCAGGAAAAAAATTCAGGAACGGATAAATGTATCTTTTAATCCCGATGTTAACCTGTATGTAGTTCAGCTGGACAACCATTATCCCTCTCACGAAGAAGCCGAAAGAGTAAGGAACGACCTCTGGAAGCTGAATGAATTTAAAGATGCGTGGATTGTAACCGAGCAAAAGTAATTTTAAATTTATTTTATCAAATACATAGAATTTTTTTATAAGAATACTTATATTGATGTGTAATTAAGAAAACATTCAATAGGGAGGCGTTATGGCATTTTCATTAAATAGAATTATGCTGATCGGCAATCTTGGTCGGGATGCGGAAACCCGTTTTACCACGAACAACGTTTCCGTGACGAGTTTTACTTTAGCCACTACGTTCAGCTATAAAGGCAAGGACGGTAACTGGCAGAAAGAAACTACGTGGCATAATGTTGTCGGATTTAATCTTTCCGATTACTACAAAGAAAATCTTAAGAAAGGTAAGAAGTTTTACGTGGAAGGCAGACTTACCAAGAGAGATTATACTGACAAGGAAGGAGTAAAAAGATACTCGACCGATGTGGTAGTTGAAAGGTTGATTCCGCTTGAAGCAGCAAGTGCCGAGGCTCCTACCTACAATGCACAGACTTTTGAAGGAGGAGAGGTAAGCGAACCGGATGTTCAAACTGCGGACAACGAAGACCTCCCGTTTTAGCTTTGATGTATAACATTTTAGGGTATAATTAATTTTTGGACTTAAGCTGGTATTATAAACTGATTTTTTTAATCGTCTTATTCCTTTTATCAGCTTTTTTCTCCGGCTCAGAAGTTGCGCTGTTCTCCATCGATAAAAGAAAATTAAAATCTCATACCGGCAACATCTCTATTTACGAAAGATACCTGCTTAGCCTGCTGGAGTACCCGAGAAGATTACTAGTTACAATACTTATAGGCAATACTATTGTTAATGTAGCCGCCTCTATAATTGCCGTTTCATTGGCGATGGATTTTTCCGCCCTTTCCGGTATTTCGATAAATATACTTTTAACCCTCCAAATAATACTGCTTACAATTTTAATTTTAATTTTCGGCGAGTTAATCCCGAAGGTCTGGGCATCAAAGAGACCGGTTTCATTCGCTAAAGCCGCGGCTGTGCCGCTATACTGGATTAACGTAATACTTTTCCCACTTTCGGAAACGTTAACCGCGAGCATAAGGCTTCTGGTTTCTAAACTAACTTTGGATAAATCGAAATCGGCAATTCTTCCGGAAGAGATTTCCGAGCTTACGGAACTGGGGCATGAGAGGGGAACAATAGTGGAGAAAGAACACGGACTGATAAACAGCATTGTAAATTTCCGGCAGGTAGCCGTGCATGAAGTTATGACTCCGCGTGTCGATATCGTCAGCGTTCCGGTGGAATCCAATTTTAACGAGGTACTAGAGATTATTACTTCCTCCGGGCACAGCAGAATACCGGTGTACGAAAATAATCTTGATAAAATTATTGGTATATTGTATGCCAAAGATTTACTCCCGTATTTGAAGGATAAGGAGCTCGGAAAAAATTCGTCGTTCCCGGCAATTGTCCGGAAAACTATATATATACCCAGGACAAAAAAGATAAGCGATCTGATGTACGAGTTCCAGGAAAAGAAAATGCATATGGCTATTGTAGTTGATGAGTACGGAGGAACCGCAGGACTGATAACGCTGGAAGACATAATTGAAGAAATAATTGGCGAAGTAAGGGATGAGTACGATAAGGAAGAAAATATTATTACAAAGGTAAACGAAAACAGCTATTTAGTGCTTGGCAAAATACCGTTTGATGAATTTAAGGAAAGGCTGGAAATTACGGCTTCGGTGAACGACGAAGAGTTTGAAACATTGGGCGGATTTATTTTAAACCAGGCCGGTCACATACCGAAGGAAGGTTACTCCTTACGGCTAGGCAACCGGAAAATTACTGTTAAAGAAGTAGTGAATAAAAGAATCAAAAAAGTGTTAATCGAAACAATACCTGAATAAATAGGCGATGAAAAAAGGATGCTTTATAAAGTCTGTTGTAATACTTACAATAATTACGGCTTGTATTCTTTATATTGTAAACCATAAGCTCAACCAGGTTATTCTAAATCCGGGTAAAGGATTGATTATTTCGGAAATCAACAGGGACCTGGAACATGTAAGGCCTTCGCCGGAAAAAGATTCGCTGAAGATTATGATTAAAAATTATATCAATGGATTAAACTCTGTTGATAAATTATCAGAGAAATCGTTTAGTGATTTTTTCGATTCGATTAAAATTGCGGTTCAGGACAGCTTAATAGACAAAAATGAATTTAATTCTCTTTCTAGAATTTTAAAAAGAAGAATAAAAAATGAAAGACCAAAGGAAAACCGAAATTAAAGTTGGCGTTACTGTAATTGCCGGCTTAATAATATTCCTGTGGATATTGGGCTGGGCCAAAAACTT
>JAKAJV010000091.1 GCA_021813585.1 Bacteroidota bacterium
TCCGCATACAAGAATCTTGAGATACTCGGGAAAATTTCCGGCACGCAAATCCCGAAGAAGAGAATAATGGAAGTGCTTGAGCTGGTAGGATTGGAAAAGAGATATAAGAGCAAAGTAAAGACGTTTTCCCACGGCATGAAGCAGAGGCTTGGCCTTGCGCAGGCTCTGCTGCACGACCCCGAGCTTATTATACTGGATGAGCCGACTACCGGCCTGGATCCTCAGGGAATGAAAGAGATAAGAGACTTAATTGTTTTTCTCAGCAAGGAAAAGCAAAAAACCATCTTCCTTTCTTCACATATTCTGTACGAGGTAGAGCTTGTTGCTAAAAGAATGATTATAATAAATAAAGGAGCTTCGATTGTTGAGGGAAAAGTTGAGGACCTGTTAAACAGTAAGAATTTAAAAGTAACTTTTGAAGTGAGCAACACCGATACTGCTAAAGCGCTGCTAGGCAGCACTAGCTGGGCAGGCAAGCTGGAATCCTCGGTTAACGATAAGTTGATCTTTTCATTAGAACCTGCCGAAATATCTCAGCTTAATAAATATTTTGTTCAGAATAATATTGATGTAAGTGCAGTTGTGCCTGCAAGATCGCTTGAAGAATATTTTTTAAACATCACTCAAAAGGAATCCTAATGCTTACGCTGGTTGGAATTGAATTATTTAAAATTTTTAGGAAGTGGCGCTCGTATATCGGTTTTATAGCGATAACAATATTAATTGCAATTGTAGAAATAGCAATAATGATAGAAGGGCAGAGGTCTATTAATTTTATGACGAGAGACCTTCAGCAGTCCTTTATTTTTGTCGGCAGCCTGTTGAACTCATACTTCGTATCTTACTTAATCCTAAACAGTCTTGCCATCCATATCCCGTTCCTAATAACTTTAGTTGCAGGCGATCTGTTGGCCGGAGAAGCCACTGCGGGCACCTACAGGCTGCTTATAACCAGGCCTATTTCCAGGTCCAGTATTGTTACTTCCAAATTCCTGGCAGGAATTATTTATACCTTCCTGCTGATACTCTGGCTTTCCATAATGAGCCTTGGCTTGGGTACAATCTTGTTCGGCACAGGGGAATTGCTGGTTGCCGGTTCGAGCGGAATTGTTATACTTGCAAATAACGATGTGCTCTGGAGATTTTTCCTTGCATACATGTTTGCAGTCTTAAGCATGGGAGTCGTCGCTTCGCTTGCGTTCCTGTTTTCTGCGCTGGTTGAGAATGCAATCGGTCCTATAATTACTACTATGGCTATTATAATCATCTTTTTGATTATTTCCGCAATTAACGTAAATATATTTCAAACGATAAAGCCGTTCTTGTTTACAAATTATATGAACGACTGGCGGTCGTTCTTCGACAGTCCGATGGATACCGCCGAAATTATCAAGTCTACATTGGTTTTGGCTGCCCATATTTTATTGTTTTACGGTGCTGCCCTGTTTATTTTTCAAAGGAAGGATATTCTTACATAGTGCGCTAAAGCGTGAGTTCAAGAGCAAGTTCAAGTTCAAGTTCAAGTTCAAGAGCAAGAAAGAATTCGAAACACAAAGTAAAAATCTTACCGGGAGTTTTAGATGAGAAAAATATTTTTAATTTTAATTTTGTTTAGCATTACATGCCTGGGGCAGAGTAAAGATCCCAAGATGATAATAAAAAACCTTAAAGACGCTTTCAATAAAGTAAGAGATTATACAGTTAACGTTGATGTTAAGGTTGATGTTAATTTTATCAAGGTTCCGGAAATGAACGCAAAGATCTATTTTAAGCAGCCGGATAAAGTTCATATTGAATCCAAGGGATTTGCGATGCTGCCTAAAGACGGTATGTATACTTCGCCGCTGTCTTTTTTAAAGGATGAGTACACTCCGCTGTACGTAAAGGATGAAGTTATAGACAACCATAATACATCCGTGATTAAAATAATTCCGCTTAATGACAAGGGGAATTTAATACTGACAACACTCTGGGTCGACCAGTCAAAAGAAGTGATCCGCAAAGTTGAATCGACAACCAAAACAAACGGGACGTTTAGTCTGTATCTGCATTACGAGTATAATTTTAAGTATCCGCTGCCGGATTCAATGGTTTTTTCATTTAACTCGGGCGAAATAAATTCCCGCTTCGATCCGGATGAGGCAGGCGGCGCAGTCAGGAAACGAAAAATTCCCAAGGTTATCGAAGGAAAGGTCTTTATTCGTTATTCGAGCTATGCTGTAAATAAGGGAATACCCGACAGCATTTTTGAGAAGGCTAAAGAGAAATCAAAAAAATAATTTTGCCTGCTGAATAATTTTTGCGGGCAGAAATATTCAAAAAAAACTAGGGAGTAAAGCGGGAATAAATTTTATAAGCCTTTTAAAAATTTTATAAACCTATCCGTATCATAGTCAGCCATGCCTATTTCCTTCGAAACAATCTTGCCGTTTGGGGAGATTACAAAGGTAGAAGGTATAGTGCCTGAATTATATATTGCAGGCAAATACCCGTTTAAGAAATATACGGGAAAAGAAAATCCTTCCTCCTTAATGAACCGTTTTGCTTTAGCAGTATCGCTATCCAGGGAAACCAATACAAAATTCAAGTCCTTTTCGTTTTTAACTTTGCTATAAAGTTTTTCTATAGTAGGCATTTCGGCTCTGCAAGGCGGGCACCACGATGCCCAAAAATTTAGGAAGACTTTTTTGCCTCTCAATGTTTCAAAATCCAGAGGCTTATTGTCAAAGCTTGTAATACTGAAATTGTAATCGGCATTTTGCTGCTGGCTTACCGGTATATTTATTTCCGGCTGCATAAGTCCAGTCAACAGCATAACCTGCTGCATCTTTCCGATTACTTCAGTATATAAGCCCGTAAAATATAGAACCGCGATTGTGCCTATTATTATCAGCCATTCAATTATATTTCGTTTAGCAGATTTCTTTTTTTTCATTTTATTTGATTGAGTTGAAGTTTATTTCCGGTAAAATCTTTAACGCAGGTTAGATGAACAAATCGGAAAAAGGATTTCTGCCGGTTAATCTTCAGGCATTGTTCATTTCTTTCTCAATTCAGCTTTCATCAATATCCAGGTTCCCGGATCTAAAATTATGTTCTCCGGTTCCGCACCGGTTTTAAAATAAAACGAATTATCTTTTTTCCCGATATTAATTCTCTTAATAGCCGGCTCGTTGTTTTGTTTTAAATAAATAGCAACGTCTGCCGGCATTTTAAAAATGTTATCATACGGCTGGGCTTGTTCAATATTTATTTCAACCGTCTTATCTTTTGAATTATAGCTCCACTTGCCATTTAAGTAAGGCAGCCCGGGTTTGTATACCCACTCGCTAAAGAACCAGGAAAGATCCATTCCCGAAGCTTCTTCCATAATTTTTTGGAAATCTCTTGTCAGAGCATTTTGGTTCATGTAAGTTTTATAATATAGTCTGATGCCTTTCCAGAAATCCTTATCGCCGACTACGTGCTGAAGCATCCGTAGAACCCAGGCGCCTTTTTGATAGGAATTTATATTAAGCAGATTGTTCAGGTCTGTTATGGTTGTATCAACAACCGGTGAAAAAGGATTGGCAGCATCGTATCTTACTACAAGTTGTCTCTGATATTTTAAAGCGTTTATCAGGCTATCGCGCCCGAATTGATTTTCGATGAACACATCCTGGAAAAATGTGGCAAAGCCTTCGCTCAGCCAAATATGGTTCCAGTCCTCCTCGGATACAGCGTCTCCAAACCACTGATGAGCAATTTCATGAGCAACTGTAACTTCGCTTCTTCGAGTGCCGGTAACTTCCTGCTCGGAATAAAAAATATTGCTTGCATTCTCCATGCCGCCGTACTTTGTTTTGGATTCCACGTTGGCAAGCTTTTCATACGGGAATGGTCCGATGAGATTTGTAAAAAGCTTAACAATTTTTTCTGCAGGCTCAAAATCATAAAATCCTTTTTGCCTGTCCTGCGGATAAACCCAGGTTTCAACCGGGATGCAATTGAATTTTTTTAAATATTGAACTGCAAACCTGGCAGCACCGATTACCATAACTTTTGTAGGAATAGGAACACTTTCTCTCCAGTGAGTCAATCTCATCCCGTTATTTAAATCCGTTTCTTCTACTAGCGAGCCGTTAGCAATTACCTGGTACTTTGCCGGTGCGGTAATTATAAAATCGCAGGTAGCTTTATCATACGGATGATCGATTGTGGGGAGCCAGTAATGCGCGCGGTCCGGCCAGTTGTCGCCGAAGAAAGTCCTTTCGCCGTATTTATCTTTCGATATAATCAGTCCGTCGGCGGGAACTCCCGAGTAAGATATCTTAAAGCTAAGAACTTCATCTTTTGCCGGGTGGGCGGGGAGGCTGATTTCCAATTTATCATCTTCTTGCTTGAACGGAATTTCTTGATCTTTAAGTTCAACGTAATGCACCGTCATTCCATATTCTGAGGATGCTGAGTGCCTTCCTACAAGATCGAGATTGAATCCTGTTGTTCCGGCAGTTAAAAATTTCACTTCAACTGATGCCTCTCCGGTTATTTCATCAGTCGTATCGCTCAAGGTTAATTTAAATGTGTAGTGCTGAATATCGATATTTGGATTCCTTGGATAATGGTCTGCCAGGATCGATGAGACCGCAAGAGCAGATAACAGAGTTATGAAGAATATTTTTTTCATTTGCTTTTCGATTACCGAATGAACTGTCATAATCAATAGCGGATATTACAAATTTATAAAACTTGCACCGGCGCCTAAAATTAACTGCAGCGAAACATTATAAAGCCTGGCGCTTCCGTTTTTAATCGGAATATAAGCATAGGCAGAATTTATCCTGGCTTCGCAGGTCACGTAAAAATAATCGCTCAACCGGAAATTTTTTCCTGCCGAGAGCAGCAGCGCAGGTCCGGTTAAATAATAACCCCAATGGAATATCCCGCCGTCCTCCGGCAGAGTCTGGTTCCTTACCGTAGTTTCGGGATGAGCCAGTGCTATTCCGGCGCCGATGCGGAAAATAAGCGCAGAAAAATTCCAGCCTCTGTTTATGGTTATTATATTAAGCCCGTGCGATATTGAAAACTCCTGAACTTCCGGCGGATTATTTGCCATGAATAATTTATGATGCACTGCCTCAAGTTCCCAGGCGGTTCCGCCGTTCCATAAGCTGATTCTCCAGACCCAGAATATCGGTATATTAAAAGGCTCGGAGTTAAACTTTGCTGTTAGATTCAGATCGGCTTCATCCTCCTGAGATATTGTTAGCGGCAGCGGGATGTTATAAGGCAGACCGGTGTAGAATTCAAAATTTAATCTTCGCTGGGCTGCTGCTTCATCGGCTTCCATGAAAATTATTAATAGGAAGATATAGTATCTGAATATTTTCATACTGAAATATGGAGAGACTATAATTCTTATTCAACAGATAATAATATTAAAGTTGTGTAAAAGGTTTACATCATTTATATCTTGATTTTCAAGGCTGCATTCGCAACCACACCGTCAAGCGGCGCATAAACCGGCTTGAAAGCGGGACTTGTATAAGGCGGAAGGACGATGCTTTCGAATTTTGTCTGCCTTACATCAAAAAGATTTTCAACATTGCCGACGATTGAAAAATGCTTGAATATCTTTTCGACCATAACGCCGATTGTCCAGAAGCCCGGGGACTTCTCTTCGTTATTCAGGTACTGCCTTCCCGTATAGAATGCCTCGATACCCGATTTCCAGTCGTCTTCTGTCTCGTAAGTAAAAGTCATATTTAATTTATTTAAAGGAGTAAGCAGCAGATGCTGCACGCCGGAAGAATAATTGAATGCCGCATCCGTATAAGTATAATCGATGAAGATGCCGAAGTCATCGAGAGTGAATTCCAGGTTTGCATTTATGCCTTTGGACTCTAAGGGAGCGGAAGAGTTCACATAAAAAATTTTATTAAGCGCAAGCGAATCGGGCTGCGGAATGAGAGAGTTGTCTACGCGCGTATAAAAAAATGATTGATCGATTGAAAGGTTCATCTCATCTGACAAAACCGCATGGTAATTAAAATCTATGTTAGCTCCGGCTGATTTTTCCGGCTTAACATTGCTTGAAACAGGGCAGACGTTTTGATAAGCCTGCTCTTCGGAAAGATCGGTAAATGCAGACGGAATTTTATATCCGTAGCCGCCGCCTATCCGTAAATAAAAATTATCTGCAAACCTGTAGAGAACGGCCAGGTTCGGCAGAAAAAAAGATTTGTATTTGTTGTGGTAGTCGAAGCGCAGCCCTGTCTGCAAAGTTATTTTTTGGGATACGTCCCAGTTATCCATGCCGAAAATTCCGGTTGTGTAGTAATTATAATCAAGAGGGAAGGCAGGGCTATTATTTTTCTGCATGAACACATCCGTGTTGAAATTTAATCCGAGTACAAGGGTGTTATTCAAACTGTTTATTAAGCAGGATAGTTCCGAAAAGCTTGAGATTTGTTTTCCGCTGAAGAATACCCGGCTGACTGATATATCGTGATTGAAGCTGCTGATACTGTTTTTAAAAGTTAATGAGCTGCCCGATGAAAATTCCTTTTTGAATTTTAAAACGCTGATAGTCCTTGACGATTTATTTTTATTCACGTAACTGTGCAGCAAATCCGGTGAGTTGTTGATAGCATATATATCGCCGCCTTTGCGGTTGTCGTAGGAAAGTGTAAGTCCGGCCATTAGAGAGGCTGAGCCGTTAAAGTAATAAAATAATTTCGGAGTAAAGTTAGCCTGCTCAAACTGCGGTATATCCGTAAATCCGTCGTTGTTCATATCTTCAGCTTTTTGATTGCTGTAACTTGCCATAAAAGTTACTCCAAGCCTGCCGCTTCTGCCCGAATAAAACGAGCTGACATCGGTTTCTCCTTTTTGCGTCTGATTTAATAACACCGACCACTCCGGCTTTTCGCCCGGAGTTCTTGAAATTAAATTAACTATGCCTGCAATTGCGCCGCCGCCGTATAAAGTTGATGAAGAGCCTTCAACTACTTCTACCTGCTGAAGGTCTAGCGGCGGAATTTGAAGCAGACTTAGCCCTGATGAAAACCCGCCGTAAAGAGGGAAACCGTCCTTAAGCAACTGTGTATATCCTCCCGGCAGGCCTTGTATTCTGAATGCCATGTTGCCGGAAGTTACGGATGTCTGCTGAATTTGAACACCCGACGTTTCTCCCAGCAGCTTGGAAATGTTGCCGGGCTTTATCCCGCTTTCTTCCTTTACTTCGTCAAGGCCCAACACTTCCACTCTAATAGGAGTGTCTTCAACCCTGTTGCTCGTTCTTGTCGAGGTTACTTTTACCTCGTTCATTTCAACTGCTGCCGGCTCTAGGGATACATTGATTATCTTGCCTGGATTTTCCAGCGGGAGTTTTATGCTCATTTCAAACGGCTTGTAACCGATGTATGTGAACCGGACTTCGTACGCACCGTTGGGAATATTCCTGACCAAAGCAATTCCGTTTATATCGGAGACTGCGCCCGTGTTTAATTCTTTTATAAATACATTTACGCCTGCAAGAAGCTCGCCGGTTTTTTCGTCATTTATTTTTGTTTTAAAAATATTCTGGGCAAATACAATAGCGGGCAAGAAGATGAGCAATGCTGTAAGGATATATTTCATATTACGGTATATTTGAAAAAATATGAGAACCGGATAAACAAATCTAAAAGAAAACCTGGTTCAGCCCGAGAAAAAAATAATCCCTAGGCTAAATTGCGGTTTAGATTTAAAAAAATTTTTAATTGCGGCTGTAATTTAAAAATTATCCTGGAATATTTCGTGCAGGAAATTTCCTGCACGCGGTATTGGAATATTAAACCCCGGCTATTCTTCTCTTGTATTCGTCCAGTGCTTCGGCTAAACGCTCCCTTGCAGTTGTATCGCCGGGAACATTGTGCGAAGGATGAATGTAAAGCTTTACTCCTCTGTCTGCAAGAATTTCAGCAACGGTCGTTACCGTCATCCATACTGCGGTAACAAATGCCATTGTAGATACAGGTCCTATTTTATCGAAGTGATTTTTTAGCGGCACCGATGCATCCTGTATAGGAACGCAGGTATCTACAACCAAATCGGCAAGATCGAAAATTGTTTTGCCGCATGAATGCCGGGTCTGCTTGCCTTCGGCTTCCTTAGCCGAGCCGAAAACAATTACTTTCATCCCGCGCTTCTTGGATTCCAGTGCGATATCTATATTTACATTATTTATACCTGTATGGCTGAACAGCCACATAATATCTCTTTTATCGAAATTATATCCTTTCATTATTTCCACGCCGTATCCTTCAACTCTTTCAAGAAAGACAAACTGGTGAACGCTCATCCCGCCGACGATATTGGTAAAAAAAGTTAGCGGCAATTCTATCATCGGGTGGAAGCCTACAAAGCCGCCTATCCGCGGATACATTTCTTCAATAGGCAAGGTTGCGTGTCCGCATCCGAAAGTGTGAACCCATCTACCTGCTTGTATTGTATCGGCCATTGCCTCGGCCGCTTTTTTTATGTTTTCCAGTTGAGTTTCTTCGATCCTGTCCATTACGTTTCGTGAATTCTGTAACCATTGTTTTGCGAGCATCATTTCTCCTTAGTTTTAAATTTTATTTTTATAGTGAATTTTAAATCTTTACTTTTTTAGAAATTGATTTTAACGATACCGATAAAAGGAGCGTCATTAGCGCCAGCGATATAATTAATACAACCGGGAATTTTCCTATTCCGTATGCTTCGGAGATCGCTCCTATTGAATAATTAATTAAAGTGTTCCCTAACAGTGCAATTACCAAAGCGATGCTGAACGCCGTGCCGGAAAGGTTTGTATAAATTTCTCCGATATAGCCGAGAATAACCGGGAATGCCGCGGAGAATCCCGCACCTAAAAATATCATTGCGATGACGGAAGTTGTTATTGAATTGCCCGCCGCCAGTATAATTGCCCCGGCAAAGGCTAGTACTATGCATGCATAAAGCACTATGTAAGAAGGAACTTTCTTAAGCAAACCGCCTAGTATAAGCCTGGATACGGTTAAACTTACAGCTAGAACAGTTAGAGTGAATAGCGCGCTACCGGCGGAGATGCCGTTGGCTTTATTAAGGAAGGTTGTTGTCCAGTTATTAACGCTGCCTTCCAGGCCGCTCTCAAAAAATAAAACAAAGCCGAGCAGTATAAGCGAGCTTTCTTTTACCAGCGCTAATCCCTTTTTAATGGGAAGCCCCTGCGGCTGCTTTGGAACCGGGAATTTTATAAGCATAAAGTAAATTATGGGAATAAATAGAACTATGCCTATTCCGGTAATTATGGTCTCATATGAGAATTGCTTAGACAGCAAGCCGGTAACTGCGGGCATTCCGAGGGCGCCTACTCCGTAAAATACCCCGAGCAGGCTTAAGTTTGCGCCTTTGCCTTCGGTGCTTATGTCTGCTACCAGAGCGTTTGTTCCTCCGTTTATCACTCCTCCGCCAAAACCGATTATGAAGAACGAGATCTGCAGAATTAAAAACGAATCGGCAAATGCAATTCCTTCCAGCGCAGCGATAATTAATAAGGAACATATAACTAATAAACTCTTGTAGCTGTACCGGTCTACTATCGGGCCGAAGATGAGAGAACCGGCGAGTATGCCGATGGGAAGCAGCGCAGCTAAAGAGCCTGTTGTCATTTCATTTAAATGAAATTTTGCGGCAAGAAAAGTATTGATCGTGCCCAGGGAGATCATTACTATTCCGAATATCAGCATGCCGAGACACGCAGCCGTAAAGACTAATCCTTTTTTATACATTTATAATCTTTCAATTAATTTTCCGATAAACTCCTCAATGCAAGGAATCCTGCGCCGATCAATCCGGCATCGCCGCCAAGGGCGGAGACTTCCAGAGCAACCTGGTTTATGCTTATTGGCTGAGCCCACTTCCTGGCTTCGTTCATAATATCGTGCATGAACCTTGCTGCAGGACCGAAGACTCCGCCGCCGAAAATTATTTTTTCGGGATTGAACAGACTTACAAGATTTGCAACCGTCATTCCCCAAAATTCTACGGCAAGATTTAATACTTCTTCGGCCAGCGGGTCTTTATTATCCAGCGCTTTGAACACGTCGTGGGATGTTATTTCCCCAGCAGGCTTATTTCTCAGCTCGCCTTTATATTCAGGGTCTTCGGTTAAAAATTCTCTTGCTACTCTGGCAATACCTTCGCCGGATGCATGGTATTCAAAGCAGCCGCAGGTAGCATATTTCTGATAGAACGGCCGGTCAAGCGCAAGCCACCCGATTGCACCGCCTATATCCTGACTGCCTCTTAATACTTCTCCGTTTACCAAAATACCCGCTCCTATGCCGGTACCTACTGCCAGAAAGATTGCATCTTTGCAGCCCTTTGCTTTGCCCTGCCAGTTTTCGCCGAGAATATAGCATGCACGGTCGCTGTCTATTTTTACTTTTATATTTCTACCGGTTAGTGCTGAGTTTATATCTTCGAGCAGAGGATAATTATCCCAGCCTGGAATATTCGGCGCCCAAACCCTGCCGGTTTTGGAATAGCTGATACCCGGCACGCACGCACCGATCGCATTTATTTCAAGTTCCTTTTCGTCTCCGGCATCAAGTAATCTTTTAACAAGAGTTTTAACAAGCTCTCCTACAGCTTTACCTTTTTTGCCTTCCAGCGGCAGCATATCTTTATACAAGATTTTGCCGTCTTCATTAAATATTGCCCCCGAAAGCTTCGTTCCACCCAGGTCTAATCCCATAACTGCCATAAACTGTCTCTCAAAAAATTAAGAATTCCGTTCATTCGAATTACTGATAAATTGTAAAATCGCATCTAGAGGCGATGCATACTTTAAAATTTTCAATTATCCGGTAAGAATTATACGGCCTGCTGTCCTAAGAAGTCAAGAAAATAAATTCTTTATTTTTTTTCTTGCACATAACAAAATTCTATTTATATTTATAAACCTAAGCGGCAAACCTGCGGTAATTCATTAAATTATCTTTTTAAGATTGTTTTAGAATTAAACTAATTTAAAAGTATTTTTGTCAAAGCTCATTATTAAAATATAAATGCCCGGATTAAAATTTTATAAGAGGGTAATTTCTAATTCCTCACGTTAGGGTAAAACATGTTTAAGAAGAAGAAAACACTGATCATAACAACGGTAGTAATACTCGTATTTGCCTTCCTTATTATTATGCGTTTAAGAATGACGTCATCGGCCGGAAGGGGAATCCCGACGCCGGTTGTGGTTAAGGGATCGGCGGTAAGAGGAGAAATTGTAAGAAGCGAATCTTTAACCGGAGACATACTTCCTATACAGCAGGCCGCTATATATTCCAAGGTGGGCGGGAACATTGAAAAAATATTCGTGGATATCGGAGATCAGGTTAAACGGAACCAGATACTTGCTTTAATCGACACCACAATATATTCTCAAAATGTTAAGCTGTCCAACGCCAACTTTATGCAGGCGTCTGCCAATTACGAAAACGCCAGGCTGAATTTTGAGAGGAACAAAAAGCTGTTCGAACAAAATTTAATTGCAAAGCAGGACCTTGATAACGCAAAGACGGCTTTGGATGTGGCAAACGCGCAGAAGGTAGCGGCTTATGCAAATTATACTAATTCCCTTACCCAGCTAAGCTACTGTAAAATAACGGCTCCCTTCGGCGGGACGATTACCAAGCGTATGCTCGATCCGGGCGCCTATGTTACTTCTTCGGGCAGCTCGCAGGGAACAAATATCTTTACTCTTATGAATGTTGACCAGCTGAAATCTATTATAAATGTACCGGAAAAATTTGTCCCGTTATTGAATACGATTCAGGATATTAACGTACAGGCCGACGCCTTGCCCGGGAAAATTTTTAAAGCCAAGCTGAAAAAGATTAGTGATGCCGTGGACCTTTCCACCAGAACTATGGCTGTTGAAGTCGATATCGAAAATTCTGCCGGAGAATTAAAACCTGGGATGTTCGCTACTATCACTTTAATTTTAGAAAGAAAGCCGGATGCACTTATCCTTCCTAATCAAGTTGTGTTAAACGACGACAACGGAAACTACGTCTTTGTAGTAAACCGGGACAGCACTGTTACGAAAAAATACGTCCGGTTAGGTATACAGCAGGACAACAAGGATGAGATATTATCCGGAGTGAGCGACAGCGATAAAATTGTCTTTATAGGACAAAGTTTAATTAAAGATAAAATGAAAGTTAAAATAGCAAAGTAATTTTTATGTGGTTAACCCGATTAGCCTTAAAATATCCTATAACAACGCTGATGGCAGCGCTTGCGGTGTTTGTGCTCGGATTCGTTTCCTTTATGCAGCTGCCCATAGATATGCTGCCCAATATCCAGATACCCAGTGTAAGCGTTATTACTTATAATGCCGGTGCAAACCCTGTGGATATGGAACAGACGGTTACAGTACCTATCGAAAGAGCTGTTAGCTCTACCAACGATGTAAACTATGTTCAATCATCCACTAGGGAAGGCATCTCTCAGGTGCGCGTGTACTTCAACTGGGATGCAAGCACGGATGTGGGTTTAATAGATGTAATACAAAAAGTAAACCGTGTGCTTAACCTGCTGCCTACTACAGCGTCCCAGCCCTTAGTGCTTCGGTTCGATATAACCAATATGCCTGTTTGTACTGTTGCACTCAACGGCGATATGAGCCAGAGGGCGTTGTACGATCTTGCTTATAATGTTATTGAGCCGCAGCTAGAGCACTTGCCCGGCGTTGCATTCGCGCAGGTAGTCGGCGGTCAAATTAGAGAGATACATGTAAGCGTTAACCGCAACAGGCTAGAGGCTTTAAATCTTACTCTTCAGGATGTAAATGCAGCGGTTTCTTCTTCAAACCTTATTGTGCCCTCAGGCGATTTGAAGTCCGGAGTGTTCGATTACTCGCTGAAGACGGAAAGCCAGTTTAATGTTGTTGAGCCGATTGGAAACGTGGTTATAAAAAATATTAACGGCGTACCTATAAGAATAAGAGACGTTGCCCGTGTGGAGGATTCATACCAGGAACAGACTGAAATAGTTAGGAACAACGGGAAGCCTGGTGTTATTTTAAGGGTGCAAAAAACTTCCGGCGCAAATACGGTTGATATTGTAAATGCGGTTGTTAATTCTATAACTCATTTAAGAAATGTTCCGCCGTCGGTTAAGGCATCGCTCGGTCTAGACCAAAGCGTTTATATAAAGCAGGCTATAAACGGCCTAAAGCAGGAAGCAATATTCGGCGCACTGCTGGCTACCTTTGTAATAATTTTATTCTTAAGGAACACAAAGAGCGCCTTAATTGTTTTCCTCGCAATCCCACTTTCAATTCTTGTTACATTTATCTTCTTCCGGTTCAGCAATACCACGCTAAATATTATGACGTTCGGCGGCTTGGCTCTCGGTATCGGAAGGCTTGTCGACGATTCAATAGTCGAGCTGGAAGCCATTACAAGGCATTACGGCACAATGGCCTCACAGAATACCGGTAAAATGCAGGCTACTCTGGATGCCGCCCTCGAAGTAGCTTCTCCGATCTTCATCTCGACTTTAACTACTGTTATAGTGTTTCTGCCTGTAATATTTTTAACCGGTATTGCCAAGCTTTTGTTTATTCCCCTTGTTATTACAATAGCAGTTGCATTGTTTGCCTCGTTCTTTGTATCTAGAACGGTTACTCCGCTGATGTGCTATAAATATTTAAACGCAGAGCGGGAAGCCGACCCTAATTCTACCAAGCTCTCTCACAGGCTTCAAATTAAAGCGAAAAATTTTCTGGACAGGGTAGATGATTTTTACCAGCGGGTGCTTGTCTATTCTTTGAAGCACCGGAAGACTATTATACTTAGCGTTGTCGGGTTTGCTGCCGTGTCTTTGCTTCTATTTAAGCTAGTCGGAACCGAATTCTTTCCCGACACTGACGAAGGTCAGTTCAGCATCCAGGTAAGGCTTCCTGTGGGAACCAGGGTGGAAGAGACTACCAAATTTGTTGAGCACATTGAGGATATAATAAAGAAGAATGTACCCGAGGCCCAGACTGTTATATCGGATATCGGGGTTCCGTCTGCAAAGGGCGGCAACCTGTTCAGCGGAAATTCCGGAAGCCATGCTGCCAGCATTAGTGTTTCATTAATCCCGGCCGATAAAAGAGACAGATCGGTATTCGATATTATAAAAGAATTACGGCCCAAATTAACCAGACTTCCGGGGGCTCAAATTTTTATGAACCCGGGCGGATTTTTAAGGTTCCTTCTAAACTTCGGATCTACTGCACCGATTGACGTTGTTATAAGCGGGCAGGACTTTGATACTGCCAACAGGCTGGCCCAGCAAATATCGGATATCGTTAAGTCAACTCCGGGTGCAACCGATGTTCAGATAAGCAGGGAGCTTAATTTGCCGGAGTTAAGAATTATGATTGACCGGGATAAAGCCGGAGCGATGGGTGTGAATGTCCAGCAGATTTCCAACACTATTTCCACTGCAATAAGCGGAAACGTCGCATCAATTTATACCGATCCTTCAACCGGCAATCAATATAATATCCTGGTAAGGTTATCCGAAGATTACAGGAATAAGATCGACGATATTCAGAATCTAACCGTAATGAATTCGCAGGGACAATTAATAAAGCTGGGCGACTTGGTAAACATCGAGCTGGTAAAAGCGCCGATCCAGATAGACAGGCGGTACCAGGAACGAATTGTTGAAGTAACCGGCAACGTTTCCGGCCGCGATCTGGGCAGTGTATCCAAGGATATACAGGATAAGCTAAACAATATCCATATCCCTTCAGGCTTTACGGTTCAAATGAGCGGCAACATAGAGCAGCAGAAAAAAACTTTTAGCGATTTGGGGCTGGCACTGCTGCTTGCTGTGGTTTTGGTGTACATGGTAATGGCTTCACAGTTCCAGTCGCTTGTGGATCCCTTCATAATTATGTTTACCGTGCCGCTCGGAATGGTAGGAGTAATATGGGCGCTGTTCCTTACTAATACTACTCTTTCGGTTACATCTTTCGAGGGCGTAATTGTTATGATCGGTATAGTGGTTTCCAACGGAATACTGCTTGTTGACTATACGAATAAATTAAGGAAATCCGGCATTGAGCTTCACGATGCAGTAATTAAGGCAGGCAGGACAAGACTGAAGCCGATTTTAATGACTACGCTCGCAACTGTGCTCGGGTTGATTCCGCTTGCCATTGGCGTAGGCGGCGAGAAGTCTCAGTCTCCTCTTGCTATTGCCGTTATCGGCGGGCTGTCGGTCTCAACTTTCCTAACGCTTCTTTTCATCCCGACATTGTACACAGTGTTCGAAGAAAAATTCAGGTCTAAAATGATTAAGGAAGAGGCGGCTAAATGAAAATGAAAAAAATCAGAATCCTTTTCTTCCTTTTAATCCTTTTAGCATCTGTTCCGGCTTATAGCCAGGTAGACACGCTTACAATTGATAAGTGCATCGATATGGCTGTTAAGAATAACCCGCAGATTAAACTGGCGGAGAGCAACGTAGAACTATCTGCATCAAACTTGAAATCGAACAGTGCGCCGCTTTATCCCCAGGTTTCTTTCCAAACCGGCTGGACGAGAAACGGCGGAACATCATTCATCGGTCCGATTGTGCGGGAGGGATATTACAATAATTATTCGTACGGCTTTCAGCTTCAGCAGCTTGTATTCGATTTCGGAAAAACCTACTCCAAAATTTCCTCCTCGTCCGATTTGAACGAAGCTTCTAAGCAGGATTATATAAGCGCCGAACAGAATCTTATACTTAACACATACATCGCTTATTTTTCATACCTTCAGGCGCAAAGGGTTATTAAGGTAAGCGAGGAGACTCTGAAGCAAACCGAAGAACATTTAAAGCAGGCCAACGCCTTGTTCTCCGTCGGCAGAAGCCCTCAGTTCGATGTACTGAAAGCTAAGACCGACGTTGATAATGCGAAGGTAAATTTGTTATCGGTAGAGAGCAGCTTAAGGATTACAAAGCTTCAGCTTGAGAATGTGCTTAACACAAAGCTTGGTGATAATTTTATTCTAAAGGATAACCTTGAAGTAAGCAAGGACACCGTAAACGAAGCCGGCGCTATAGGTACGGCTATGAAGAACAGGCCGGAGATAATAAGCAGCAAATACAAAGTTGAAGCCGGAAAATCTCAGTTAACTTCGGCATGGACATCGAACCTGCCTTCAATAAATATATCCGGCGGATACAACTGGAAAAATTACTTACTTAATACAAGGTTCCCCGACTCATGGAATCTGGGCGTTACATTATCCCTGCCTTTATTCCAGGGCTTTGCGCTCGATGCAGGAATTGACCAGGCACGGGCCAACTTAAAAAATTCCGAGGCGCAGAACGAACTGACTGTTCAAGCAGTAGTTCTAGATGTGCAGCAGCAGTATGCAAATTTCCAGGTTGCGCTCAGCAAAATTTCCGCAACCAAGTCCCTAGTCGAGCAGTCGGCATTAACTTTAAAGACTGCCGAAGGCAGGTATGCGCAGGGTGTGGGCAGCCCGCTGGAAATTACTGATGCCCAGGTTGCTTATTTCAATGCGCAGAATTTATATATCCAGACCTTGTACGACTACCAGGTTGCTTACGTTAGGCTGCAAAGGGCAATGGGAATTTTAAAGTAACTCTGAATTGATAATTGAAAATTGATAATTGAATATTCATTTCAATATTCAACTCTCAATGTACAATGTTCAGTTTTTAAGTGATCTATTATTACGAAGAAGCGCCCTTAGTCATTATTGCTACCTCCTGTGCAACTTTCTGATTGTACTCGAATGTAAGCTTTTTATAATTTACTAGGTCGACTATAGTACCGATAAGGCAGAGTCCGCCGGTAAAGATATACAAAAGCCCCATGCCGATATGCCCCAGAAGAAATCTTTGTATGCCTGCAATAATGATGAAGCCGAGACATGTAGTGAGCAGAATTGTTTGAGGATCTTTTCGTCTTGCACCGTATGCATTAGCAAAAAGCATCGCCTGGTTATCACTCATGTCTTTTATTAAACCCTGAACGAATATCATTTCGTTACCTTCGAGGTACGGCATAAGTTGAAGTATGTTAGCCATAAATTATCCCTTTTATTTTTGTTGATAATGATTTAAAGTTGATTTCAGGAGAAATTTTAAGCAGCGTAAGAATCCGGTAAGTTAAGATTAAAAGTGCAGGTATTCCCAGAACATGGCACTCAAACGATTGGCGGATATTTCCATGAATCAGAAAAGAAATCGAGCGACCAAGACCGCAGCCGGGACAGAACGGTAAGCTGATATTCTTAAACGGGCAAATTGTTATGTGAGTATCTGTGGTCGGAGTGATAAACGCAAGGATCAGCAGTCCGCTAATCCAGACTGCCGCTTCCAAATTTATTCTTTTTAGGGACCGAAAAAATAAATCCATAAGTTCCTATCCCGCAGTTTACATTATCATGCTAACTTACCAAGCGTAATTTAACACTTAATTTATTAATTAGGAATATGGATTTTCTTAAACTTGACCTTGCGCCTTGAACTTAAACCAGCGGCTGGTTAGTGTGCGTTCTTTACTTATGGATATTTTAATAATTTGAGCCCCTTTATAAATCTAAAATCTTTCTGATTTTTTGTTAATAGAGGCGAATCCAAAATCAATGCACTTGCAGCTATAAGACTATCTGCAATCAGTAATCCATGACTTAGTTTATATTCTTTAAGAAGTTCAATTGCTTTTTGAGTAATTTCATAATTCAAATTAATAATCTCGAAGTCTTCAAAGAATGTTTCCAATTGTCTCAATTCATTTTTATTTCTGCAACCTACTATCAGTTCCATTTCTGTTATCGAACTAATAGCAATTATAGATGTCATCCGTGCCTTGTTTAACCTATCGATTGCAACATTATTTTTTCTGCCGACGTCAATTAGTATATCGGTATCAATTAATAAAGACTATTCACTTATTTCTTTCCACTCTTTTTTTCGTATGATTCTAACCCACATTGAACTATCTTCTAAATCTTTTCTGTCTTCCCAAATGCCAACGAATTTTTGATTCGCTATGGATTTTTTTCCTCTTGTTCTCTTTCGGCTCGACTTATATTTTTTTTGTAGGAAATCTATAAACATTAATACTTGCTTTTGTGCCTCTATTGGCAGAGACTCAAACTTATTATAAAATCCTTTTTCTTCCATGTTAGCACCTTCTCAGTGAATTATTCTTACACTAATTTAATCCAATTATTATTCAAAATAAACCGATGCCTTTGCACACTAACGGCAAAGGTTAAGGCGCAGCCCGGAACAACTATGCCGCCTTATGCTGATGCCGCCGTAAATTTATAAAATTTAATTTAACTAGTTAACCTTGAACAACCATGCCGAAGCGGGACGATAAACCTTGAACTTTTTTACTACCGTTCCAGCCTGTAAAGCACTAGCTGGTTAAGTTTAACTTTGTCAAACGATTTGAATCCTGCTTTGCTTATATATCCTGAAATTGTTTCATCACTAAGCCTATGCTCTAAAGGCGGACCTTGAGGACCTTCTTCATACGCCCATTCTAAAATTGCAACTCTCTTCTTAGCCGTTCTGCGAGCTTCTTGAAGAGCTTTAAGCTGTTCGTCGGTTTCGTGAAATACCAGTCCCATGAATACTACGTCGAAGGAAGCCTCAGCAAAAGGCAGCTCTTCTGCCTGGGCTTTTTCAAATTTGCCGCCGGGTACATGCAGCTTTGCTTTCTCCAACATATCGTCGGAAACATCTATTCCGGTTACATCCGGTACTAGCTTAGCAAAGGCCTCTGCAAACAATCCCGTACCGGTGCCTATATCAAGTACCGATTTCGGATTAATATTTTCAACGCTTAACGAAACAACTCTTTCTGCGTCTAGAAGCTTTACTCTTTCCGGCGATCTTAATCTGTCGGTCTCACCGTTAAATCTTTTCTCGTGCATTTTATTTTTCCAATTTAAATGTTTAAAATTTTTATAACTGCTAACCTAAAAATAATTACTTGCTGTAATTGTGATGCGACTTTTGCTGCATTGGGTTCAAAGTTTAGATCACAAGTATGCTGATGATGATATGAATTTGGTTATTACAATTTAAGATAACTTAACTAACGGTTATCAATTTTTAGTTGACTCGTAAAACAAAAAAAATTATTTTGCCTTACAGTTAATTGTAATTTACCCTTTCCAGTTTTACCGGTTCAAATAATATTCTATTTATAAATTTATTATAAAGGATCTATTTATGAGAAGAATTGTATTATGTACTGCAGTATTGTTCTCAATTTCTTTTTTATCTGTAGCTCTAGCACAGGATGAACAGAAAAATCAGGCAGAGCAAATGAAATTGTGGGAAGAATATATGACACCTTCTTCATTTCACAAAGATATGGCGAAAATGGAAGGTAAATGGAAGGTGCATACCAAATATTGGATGGATCCTTCTCAAGCGCCGATGGAGTCGGACGGCACTGCAGAGTTTCAAATGATTCTAGGCGGCAGATATTTGAAATCCGAAACAAAGAGCACCATGAATAATATGCCGTTTGAAGGATTTGAGCTTGAAGGATATGATAATGCAAAAAAAGTAATTACTGCTGTTTGGGTAGATAATTTCGGTACCGGAACTATGGTTATGAACGGTACATACGATGGAGAAAAAAATCTGATTACTCTAAGTGGGTCTTCTTACGATCCGATGTCGGGCAAGGATTTGAATTTCAAACAGCTTGTTAGTACATCCGATGAAAATAAAGTTCACATGGAAATGTACCTGGTTTCCGATAAAGGAGATGTTAAAGTTATGGAGGCTGATTATAACCGGGAATAAATTCCTTTAAAGTGAATGAGTGAAATTAAGGATTAATTTTACTTAAATAATGTAAAGCGGGAGTTAATTTGGAAGCAGTAACCTATTCAATAAGGCTCGATGATTCTAATTCCGAAGAGTATTATAAGGATGCTCATAATTTTACCGATGAAGTAATTTTTCATGCATCGCTAACTATTACTCCAATTGCAGAAGAGTTCATGGATTATCTGCATACTTTCCGGCTTGAAGAAGTTCGTAAAGTTGAAGAATATATTCTTGAGTTAATCAGCTTCGGCGTACTGTGGAATTCCTATTCTCAAACCGCACTTTCAGTTAAGCACGCACCATTCATAACTATGGCGCGCATGGCGGAGTGGAGGAAGAAGCATCAAAAGGCTAAGCCTTTTATAGATTTTGCACGGGGAATTTTTTTAACATTCTTTCTTCTTCCCGCAGAAAAAGAAAAGCAAAACAGCGAGCTGCCTGCGCTTGAGCAGATTGATCACGTATGCAAGTGGTTCGAAGCCACCGGTGAATTCAGAGAGCAGGCGCTCCGCTTTATTAGATGGCGGGCCTTCTGGGGTACGAAAAACAGCGCAGAGCTGAAAAATATGTTCCGAACGATTGATGATTTTACACAGTGGTTTAAGAAACGGTCTGCGGAAGTCTTTGGCAAGTATACTGCAAACGTGGAAGCCTTTCTTGAATCTTCCCGTAAACGGTATAAGTGGCGGGAGGACAGAATATCTTGCACACGCTCGCCGGTGGAATACCATCTCAATATGGTCGGTGCGGAATTAATGAACCGCGCATTTAAATCAGAGTTTGAGAATACAAATTCTAAGGCAGTACTTCTGCCCGGGTGCATTAGGTTCCATAATAATAATGAGTGCAAATCGAAAAGAGTGAAAGAAGGACTTATCTGCGAAGGCTGCACGCCTCAATGCAATGTTAACAGGCTACGCGAGATGGGTAAAAGAAAAGGATTCGATGTTTATATAATTCCCCATGCATCCGATCTATCCTTGTGGTCTCCGAAACCGGACAGACCTGCCTGCGGAGTTATTGCTTCTGCATGCGTTACTACCCTTGTTGAAGGAGGATGGGAATTGAAGAGGTATGAGGTCCCCGCTCAGTGTGTCCTCCTTGATTACAGCGGATGCAAGAAACATTGGCACTGCCGGGGAGTTTCAACCGGGCTGAACGTTCGCGAGTTAAAAAGAATTTTGTCGAATTAGTTTTGTAACCTGTCTTTATGTGCAGCAGGTCATCTTAACAAAATATTAACTTGAGATAAAAAAGTTTATTGCCAATATTTACAGCCCAAAGATGATCTTTAATTACCATAAATATCGCAAGCTGTTTGCAGCGCTAATGCTGCTTTCCTACATTATGCTGGTCTCGCTTTCTATTTTTCATTACCATCATGTAGATTTGCAGGAAGGCAGTTTAAAAATTGAAAACGGCTGCGCCGAATCGGCACCGAATCCTTTCGACAGGCTGATTGACTTTACTCATGAATGCACCATTCAGCAATTCGCACACACTGTTTTGGACTTTAATTACATTGCAATATTTAATTCCGTCCAAAATTCAGGCGAGCAGGAATTTATCACCAAGGACATAATTCAGTATCCGTCTTATTCACATTTCAACAGTAATCCTTTTAGAGCCCCTCCGTCATTTAATTTGATCTGACAACTTTTTCATAAGCACTGCATAGCCGCACGGGACGCAGGTAAATATAGGTTGCAGCTTTCCCGGCGATCTATCGTACTATATCGTATCGCAACACTGCGGAAAATGCAGCTTGCTGCGGAATTTATTTTTTAATCGAATAAGGAGTTCTTTAATGAATACTACGCCCAAATTATTAAACGATGTTTATAAACTGATACTTATACTTATGTTCTCCGCTTTTATTTTTCAATCAACAGGATTTGCCGCGTCTAATTCAATTAACACGGACAAAAAAGTAAATACTATCAATTTAAGAGTTACCGTTGTTGATTCGACTGAGAAAACGCCTCTCGAATTCGTTGCCGTAATATTGAAAAGAGATAAAAAGATTATAAATGTTGTAGAAACAAATCAACTCGGTGTATCTATATTTAAGGACATTCAGGAAGGAGAATATAATCTTGCCGTTCAGTATATCGGATATAAGTATTATTTTACTCCCATCCTAGTTAATAGGAAGAACAACAGCTTGAAAATATTGCTGCAGCAGAGCGCGATAGGCTTGAAGGAAGTGGTAGTTACAGGCAATAAAATATCTCATGTCTCCAACTTTGTAGATATAAAGACCGGCTACAAAACATTCGAGCTGCAAACATTCCATGCCGCACCGGAGGCAAGGATGACAACCGTTATTCAGGAAAATTTAACCGGTGCAGTTCGTGCACCTACCGGCGAGGTACACATCCGTGGGCAGCACGGCGAATATACATATCTGATTGATGGAATCCCCATCCCGCTCGGTGTCTTTGGCGGACTAAACGAAGTTGTCGATCCGGATGTAATTAAAAGCATCACTTTTTACGATGGCGGAATTCCGGCTGAATTTGGCGGGCAGGCTGCTGCAATAATTGATGTTAGGACCCAGGTGCCGCCGGGTAAATTCCACATGAGCCTTTCAAGTTATGCGGGCAGCTATTTAACATCAAATAATGATGGTCTTGGAGCTAAAGTAGGAAGCTTTAAAGCATTGAACACAAACGGACAAAGTCTGTCTATAAGCAACCACATAGGATCGTTCGGGTATTTCTTCTCCGGCGAAAGACAGGAAACAGATCATAGGATTGACCAGCCGGTGCAGCGGCTTTTTAACGACCACGGCTTCGATTATTCGGCCTACGGCAAGATGGATTATTTTATCAGCTCGCACGACTTTCTGACTACCAATTTGAATTTCAGCAAGACTCAAACTCAAATTCCTTTCGACCCTGTTGAAGGAATAAATTTCGATACCCAGGGCAGCTACAATTCTTTTCAAACGCTTTCCTATTACCACGCCTTCTCCACGGAAACAGATAAATCCAGCCAGCTGTTCGCAGGAATATTTTTCAGGGAAGGCGGCTTAACTTATAATACCAGTCCCTTCGACCAAACCGTTCTGTATTTGAACAACGATTCTTCCACAGCTTACACAGTTAACCAGGACAGAAGCTTTCTTTCTTACGGCACCAGATTAAAATATAACGACGAGCTCTCACATTATTTTGCCTATGCGGCCGGGCTAGAATTCAGCTCTACCATCGGAAAAGAAAATTTCCAGTTTAAAGATGCTAAAGGCGGCGGGCCTGCAAACAATACAAACTTTAACGGCTCGGACTTTAGCCTGTTTGCGCAAACCAATATTCATCCTTTTGAGTGGACAAGGATTGAAGCCGGCTTAAGATACGACCAGCATATAGCCCCGGTTATTCAGCGCCAGATACAATTCAGCCCGCGGTTCAAGATAAGCTTTTTCCCGGATGACTTCAGCACGATATACTTAAGCTACGACAGGCTATTCATTCCGACAAACATTGAAGGTCTGTCTTCAATCGCCACGGTAATCGGCGATTCGGCTTCCGCTACACTGCCTGAAAAAGATAACCTTTACGAAGCGGGAATTATTCACAACTTCCTGAACGGCTTTACAGGCAAGCTGGATTACTTTCATAAAGATTCTTCGCCCGGCCTTGATGATGAAACGCTTGGCTCCAGCACGATAAAGGTTAATGTGAATATAAATGAAATTAAAGTAAGCGGCATAGAGATGAGCCTTACATACAACGATCCTGAAAGCCCTCTTTCAGGATATTTAAACGGATCGATTATTCACGCATACGGAATTGGTCCTGTATCCGGCGGGTTTATACCGGCCGATTACTCTACTGCACCGTTTGATCTGGACCATGACCAGAGGCTCTCCCTGGTAGCAGGATTAAACTACCAGCCTAAGGATTGGTACGTAAACCTGGTAGCATTATACGGCTCGGGTCTAGCTAACGGGATTGCAAATTACACTTTTAAAACCGGCCTGTTCGATTTCAACCAGGCGGCACACACAACGCCTTCATGGCTCTTCAATATATCCGGCGGTTATACTTTCCCGGTTGGCAACGGCGCTTCATTCGAGCCGTCGATATCCGTGACAAATTTGTTTGATCATGCTCATCTTCTTAAAGGTGCATTCTTCAGCGGCGCCAGCTTTGAGGATAGAAGGAAAGTAACCCTCAATCTAAAGTATGAGCTTTGACCGGGATGACAGCGGTTAAATAAATTTTATCTTTTGTTCCCATCCGTACTTTTTACATGTAATCCGTCCTCTCTTCCTTTTGCGGGAAGAGAGACGGATATACACCTGCCTTTAGATAAGATAGATTATTTGCCGTTAATATGCCACAAATATTTTTAATAAAAATTATCCGGGAACATTTTAAAATTAATATTACATTTAAGTAGAAGATAATAGCAGTGAACTTAATCGGATAAATTTTTTGCATGGAGTTAACCTGTATAAACTCCGGGATGAAAATAATTTTAATATTTAGTAACAATAAAATGAAAAAGATAAATCTTACAATTTATACCGCTGTAATTTTGCTGGTATATGTTTCTAACAGTATGTTTGCACAAAGCTGGATTAGAGTTAACCAGATAGGCTACCTGCGGAATTCCGTTAAGGCTGCGGTGCTGGGCAGCAAGGATAATATTTCCGTAAAAGAATTTGAATTATGCGATGCGCTTACCGGCAATACGGTATGGAAGTCGGGTGATGTTAAAGCCTTCGGTGCTTACGGCCCTTTTAAAACCACATTCCGCCTGGACTTTACAAAGTTTAACAAAGAAGGCGCATACTATATTAAGGCTGCCGATGCCCAATCTCCACGGTTTAGAATTGCCGATGATGTTTATAACGGTACTGCCGATTTTCTTCTAAAGTACATGCGCGAGCAGCAATGCGGCTACAACCCGGTACTAAAGGATTCCTGCCATACTCACGACGGATTTATTATTTACGATCCGCCACATGATTCCGCTTTTATAAACGTAGTAGGCGGCTGGCACGACGCTACAGATTATCTTCAATATGTAACCACATCCGCAACGGCAGTTTTCCAGATGCTTTTTGCTTACATGCAGAATCCCGTATCGTTTAAGGATAAATTTGATGCGAACGGTAATCCCGGTGCCAACGGCATACCGGATATTTTGGACGAAGCGAAGTGGGGCCTTAACTGGCTGGATAAGATGAATCCTGAAAAGGGAATTATGTTCAACCAAATTGCAGACGACCGCGACCACGCAGGCTTTAGGCTGCCGGATAAAGATTCGGTTAATTACGGAATCGATCTTGAGCGCCCGGTTTATTTTTGCAACGGCCAGCCGCAAGGCCTTTTCAAATATAAAAACAGGACGACGGGAATTGCTTCAACTGCAGGTAAGTTTGCATCTGCATTTGCTCTAGGCGCGCAGTTAATTAAAAAATATTACCCCGCCTTTTCCGGGAAGATAAGGCAGAAGGCGATTGATGCATACGAGTTCGGGAAAGAGCATCCCGGCGTTTGCCAGACTGCGCCCTGCAAGTCGCCTTATTTCTACGAGGAGTCCAACTGGGTTGATGATATGGAACTTGCCGCTGTTCAGCTTAACGCTTTGACTAAGGATAAAAAATATTTGAAAGATGCGGTTGAATACGGGAAGCAGGAGCCGGTAACGCCTTGGATGGGTGCCGATACCGCAAGGCATTATGCATGGTACCCGTTTATAAATCTCGGTCATTATTTTCTGGCAATAAACCGGGACAAAAAAATTGATAAGCAGTTTGTAAAATATTTAAAGGAAGGAATTGACCGAGTATATCAGCGCGGCAAATCGAATCCGTTCCTAATAGGAATACCGTTTATTTGGTGCTCAAATAATCTCGTTTCGGCAATGGTTACTCAGTGCCATCTCTATTATGAATTAACGAAGGACCCGGAATATCTGCCTATGGAAGCTGCACTAAGGGACTGGCTGTTCGGCTGCAACATCTGGGGAACGAGCATGATAATCGATTTCCCCGAAGACGGCGTTTCTCCTAAGGACCCGCATTCGTCGTTCTCTGTTGTCGGCCATATTAAAATTCCCGGCGGGCTGGTAGATGGACCGGTATATACAACTATTTTTAAAAAGCTCGAAGGGCTTATGCTTCATAAAGAAGATGCGTTTAAGGATTTCCAGTCGAACGTGGCTGTTTATCATGACGATTACGGCGACTACTCGACAGATGAGCCTACTATGGACGGGACTGCGGGCTTGACTTATTATTTATCTGCATTGCAGAAAGACGGCAAGAGCCGCTACCATAAGAAAAATTTTGAGTACATCCAGGGCGGAATAATAAGGACGGATACGACAAAAAAGGAAATCCATCTCGTCTTTACAGGGCATGAATTTGCGGACGGACTGGAAAAGGTAAGGCAGGTTCTTAAGAAGCATCATATTAACGGTGCATTTTTCTTTACGGGCGATTTTTACAGGAACCCCGAATTCAAAAACGAAATTGAAAAGCTAAAGAGAGACGGCAACTACCTGGGCGCCCATTCCAACAAGCATATTCTTTATGCATCGTGGACGCACAGGGACTCTACACTTGTAACCAAAGATGAGTTTATAAAAGACCTGAAAGCAAATTATGTGGAAATGGAGAAGTTCGGAATAAGCAAGACCGGCGCAAAATATTTTCTGCCTCCGTTTGAGTGGTATAACAATGACGTAAGCAAGTGGTGCAGGGAGATTGGATTAACCCTGGTGGACTTTACTCCCGGCACCTATTCAAACGCCGACTGGACTTACCCAGGGCTAGGAAAGCAATACGTAAGCAGCGATACTATTTTTAAAAGAATACTAAACTATGAGAAGAAAGATCCGAGCGGATTAAAAGGATTTATCCTGTTAACACATCCCGGCACCGATCCGAGGCGGCCCGATAAATTTTACGATAAGCTTGACGAACTGATTACAGTGCTGCAAAAGAAGGGTTATAAGTTTACGCTGTTAAGCAAGTCGATTGACCGGCAGAATTAAAATTTTAATCCGTACCAGATTACATTAGGATAAATTTGAACTGCCGGGGCGGGGAAGTGGTAGAAGCTCAAATATTTTTTTAACAGCTTTATAAACCAGCCGCTGCCGGGCAAAGCTCCTAAGTTCCAGTCAAGCCCCAGGTATAATCTGTGGCTGCCTCCGCCCTGGTCGTTCAGCTTTTCAACGCTGTGGCCGATTGCTAAATTGATGAATGATGGATAAAGCTGTTTTAAATTGTCCGGCAGCAAGTTGTTTACGTTTATTGAAAGCCAATCGTAAGTGCTCTCGTAGTCGTCAAAAATAACTTTGTTCGATCCGTTCTTGAATCTATCCGACGGGTAGAAGCTGATTTTATAATTGAAGTTTTTGAGTACCGGAATCTTATGCTGAAGTACCGGGTATGCGGCGCCTAATGCGTCTGCGGTAAAGTCGCCCCAGCTAAAGCCCCACTGTTTAGAAAACCCGTCGCGCACTTCTACAAACGTTTCATACAGCAGAGCGAACGAGCTTGCATAAATAATGCTGCTGTTTTCATTCACGCCCGACCATTTAAGTGCATCGGTATAAATATTTGTAACAAGGTAAGGAAAGAAAAAATGTCCGAACTTGTCCTCGCCTAATGCATATCTCCAATCGTGTGTCCAATCAAAATGAAAGCTGCTTTTGTCTCCCTTCCACCAGAGGTTATTCTGAACCGCGTAACCGTATACGAAGGCACCTGCAGTTATGCCGCCGACCAGCGAGAGCCTGATGTAATCAACTTTATCTTTTGAGACGGAATCTTCCGCGGTTTGTGCAAATGGCCTGCCCGCCGTTAACAGAAATAAAACTATTGCTACCGGTATTTTTTTCATATTTCGGAACAACAAAAGAAGAATGATGCGTTAAAATAAAAATGCATAGATAAAAAGAAAAGAGAGATTATATTTGCATGTAATATTTTTAATAATTGCATTGCTTAGGTGTTGTAATGGAACCCAAATGGCTTGAATGGGCGAAAAGCCTAAATGCTGTTGCGCAGAACGGACTGACGTTTGCAGTAAATGAATTTGATGTTGAAAGGTACAAGCAGATTAGAGATATAGCCGCGCAAATAATGGCGTCGAACTCCGACGGTGATTTTGAATTTATAAAATCCCTTTTTGAAGGCGCCGACGGATATCAAACTCCCAAGGTTGATGTAAGAGGCGTAGTTTTTAAAGACGGGAACATACTGCTGGTAAAAGAGAAGCTGGACGGAGGATGGACGTTACCCGGGGGATGGGCCGATCCTAATGAATCGCCGAGTGAGGCCGTGGAAAGAGAGGTCTTTGAGGAGTCCGGTTTTGAAGTGCAAGCAAAGAAAATTTTGGCTGTTTACGACAGAACCAGGCAGGGTCATTTTCCCCCGCATCCGTTCCATGTTTATAAAATATTTTTCCTTTGTGAAATTACAGGCGGAAGCAAAGCTGAGAGCATTGAAACCGACGGGGTAGAATTCTTCGCTGAAAATAATATACCTGAGCTTTCGGTTTCCAGAACAACCGAGAAGCAAATTCACCGGCTGTTTAAGTACTTACACAACCCGGCAATGCAAGCTGATTTCGATTGAGTTATATCCAACTATTTTATTCAAATCAACCGAACCAATACTCTGCGAATGAACCGCTGCTTTCTGTAATATTTTTCTGCAATTCAACCTTGCCGGTTTTAATGCATATTGTAGGCACCTGGGAATAGCGCAGAACCCTGTTGGTTACATTACCGGTAATAAGATGCGATAATCCGGTCCATCCGTGCGAAGCAATAATTACGAGGTCGATCTGCTTTGCCTTAGAGTAGCTTATAATTTGTTCGTAAGGCTTACCGGGAACCATAGCCTCCACTATTTGTATTCCCTGCGGAGAAATTCTATTTATGAATCTTCTCAACTCTTCTTCTGCGTTTAGATAACGGCTTTTTTCAAACCGCTGTTCGACGAATTGATTATTGTATTTTTTGGAAGCAATAGGTTCATAAACGTGAAGGACATGGAGAACTGCTTTGCATTGTACAGATAGGTAATGAGCGAATTCAAAAGCAGGAAAAGAATTTTCTGAAAAGTCGGTAGGTGCCAGAATGTTTTTTATAGATATCATAATATTTCCTCCTCTAGATTTTTTAGCAAAGATAACTAGACGAGAAGCGCTGACAGTTGGCTGGTTACCTCACTTAAATCAAAAGGTTTATAAAATATTGAGCTAGCATATTTCCTGATGTTCGTATCAAATAACTTAGAATTATTCTCATAAACATACGTAACGATGATCGCAATTCCGGGATTCTTGTCTTTCAGCATTTTGCATACATCTACCACTTCCTTGGATGGCTCTGCATCGATAATAACCAAGTCAATCTTCAAGTCATCATCAATAGCTTTCAAAACGCTTATGTTGGTTGTAGTAGTAACACTATAATCGTTTTGAAAGTACATCAAAAGACTTAGACAAATATTGGAATCCGAACTATAAATTACAATGTTTTTCATTGTTAAATTTCTATTATAAGTGAATAAGAATAGAAATAAATAGACACAGCAGAATATTTTAAAGGTGCCAATAGCGTGCCAAAATAATTATGTTTTAATTGAAAATGATAAAGGTGCGTTTTTATGCGGAATTACAATATTCGGAAAAAACATTGACCTAAATTTCGGAAGGATTC
>JAKAJV010000069.1 GCA_021813585.1 Bacteroidota bacterium
GGAATTATTTAGAGTTATGAAAAATATTGACACTATCTATAAAGTTCGTACTGTATTATTTGATTGCGTTGTTCCTAAAAATCTAAATTGGAAATTAAATGTTATTCCTTTTGCGTAACTTCAGTTAATTATAAAGTCAAAAGCAATGTGTAAATTAAAAATTGAAATCCTGTTAATTGTGTTTTTATTATCCGGCATAACTTTATATGCTCGACAGACTGATCAGTCTTTATCCTCGTTAAAAGGTATTAAAAAAATAGGTGTTTTGGTTGAAAAGTTTAATGCCGATATATATAAGAACGGAGTAAGTGAAGACGTTATACGGCAGGCAGCAGCAAGTCTCCTGCGTAAGAACGGTATTATAGTCATACCGGTTTCCGAAACGAAAAAAATTCCCGGCGCGCCTTATCTGTATATAAATATCGGAGCTATTAAATCCCAACATGACGAGTTGTATGCGGTAAGCATAAATGTTCAACTCAGGCAGAATGTAATTTTATCAAGGGATTCAACAAAGGAATATTTCGGTATTCCAACGTGGTCAAACTCAAATATAGGCATAATAAGTAAAGACAAGCTGAATCAGATTGAAGACTATGTAAAAGAAGCGGTGAATATTTTTATCAACGATTACCAAACCGCCAACGATTAATTACTTATCAGCTAATACGTTGTATATATTTAACCGTCGTATAAATTAATTGATTATATTCTTCTTATACATTAAGTTTACATCAGGTAATTTTATGGGGCTAAAGCTCAACTGGGAGAGCGTCCCGATAGTAATCGGGAAGTTCGGGCTGATTAAGAAAGTTTGAAAAAGAAGGAAATAGATTTATAAGATGTAGTTTAATATTGGGGCTATAGCTCAGCTGGTAGAGCGTCCCGATAGTAATCGGGAAGTTCGGGCTGATTCAGAAAGGTTGAAAAAGAAGGAAAGACATTTATAAGATGTAGTTTAATATTGGGGCTATAGCTCAGCTGGTAGAGCGTCCCGATAGTAATCGGGAAGTTCGGGCTGATTAAGAAAGTTTGAAAAAGAAGGAAATAGATTTATAAGATGTAGTTTGACATTGGGGCTATAGCTCAGCTGGTAGAGCGTCCCGATAGTAATCGGGAAGTTCGGGCTGATTAAGAAAGTTTGAAAAAGAAGGAAAGATATTTATAAGATGTAGCTTAATATTGGGGCTATAGCTCAGCTGGGAGAGCGTCTCGTTCGCAACGAGAAGGTCGGGAGTTCGATCCTCCTTAGCTCCACAATAAGGCTTACAAATTTTGTAAGCTTTTTTATTTTTTAAAAAATTGAATGAAAATTATGGAGTATAATAATGTTTGTAATAATAGATTTTTGTTTAATCCCGCTCGGAGTGGGAGTTTCAGTCTCGAAGTATGTTGCCGAATGCCAGAAAATTTTTAAGGAAGCAAATCTTAATTATTCGATGCATGCTTACGGTACTAACGTAGAAGGTGAGTGGGACGAAGTATTTGCAGCGGTTAAAAAATGTCACGAAGTTATTCATCAAATGGGAGCCCCTAGAATTTCTTCCACTGTTAGAATCGGAACCCGCACCGATAGGCAGCAATACATGGAAGATAAAATTGCCAGTGTTAAACAAAAGCTGAATATCTAAATTCTATCTTAGACGGAGATTTATGTTTGAAAAAATAAAAGAAGCTCAATTGAGACTAAAAGGAGTAGCTAACGTTACGCCGGTGGTTAGTTCCCGGACGTTAAATCAAAGAACCGGCGCTGAAGTATTCTTGAAGTGTGAAAGCTTCCAGCGCGTGGGGGCCTTTAAGTTCAGAGGTGCATATAACGCGGTTTCACAACTGAAAGATGAGCAGAAATCTAAAGGTGTTATCACTTATTCTTCCGGCAACCACGCACAAGCAGTTGCATTGGTGGGTAAATTATTGGGAGTTGAAACCACCGTTGTTATGCCGGAGAATGCGCCTGAAATAAAGCGCAAAGCTACCCAAGCCTACGGCGCCAGAATTGTAACTTACAATCCGGCTGCGGATGTGCGTGAGGAAGTTGCGAAAGCTGTGCAGGATAAATACGGATATACTTTAATTCCTCCTTTCGATCATCCCGATATTGTTGCCGGGCAGGGTACTGCAGCTCTGGAGCTTTTCCAGGAAATAAAAGATATAGATACCCTGCTAGTCCCTTGCGGGGGTGGCGGTCTGCTCAGCGGTTCCGCAATTGCTGCTAAAGGTATAAATCCTAACTGCCGGGTAATCGGCATAGAGCCGGAGGTTGCCGATGATGCGACAAAATCTTTTCATACCAAAATTTTGCACTCGGTTAAAAATCCGCCGACAATTGCCGACGGAACGCGCACCGCATCATTGGGAAAAATAACTTTTCCGCTTGTGCTGCAATACGTGGACGATATGAGAACCGTTACCGAGGATTCTATAATCGAGGCCGTTCAGTTTTTATTTTACAGGATGAAACTGGTAGTAGAGCCTTCCGGTGCGTTGGGCATAGCGGCTTTACTAAGCGCTTCAATAAATGCATCCGGAAGAACCGGTGCAATTATTTCAGGCGGAAATATAGACGCTGCAACCATGAGCTTAATATTAAACCATAGCGCGGCAAGCCGCAATTCAAAATTAAAAATGAAAAATTAAAAATTGAAGACACTTAAAATATCTTGACACAAAAAATCCCGAAGGGATCACAATGTGACAAAAATTTAACTGGCAATACTATAAATAGCCGTTCATTAAAAATTCATTTCTGCAAAAGATTTCTTAATAATAAATGCTAGCCTAGGTAATTATTAATTTCCTCAAAGCCGGATATTAAGTTAACTCTTTAACCAGGTGAAAATTTTATCCGTTTCTCTGTCACAAGAATATTAATTGTTTTTATTTAATATTGGTTATGCATTAAACCCTGCTTGCCGCAGGCAAGCTTCAACGTCGCTGCCTTGGACGTTGAGGTTGCATAATTAAGCATCCCGACTTGCCGGGACTGAAAACAGTGACCTTCGAGGCATTGGCTCTATTTGCGTAATTTCAGTTAGTTAGATCAAAAGGAAATTCTCTGTTGAATCTATTTCTAAATTGTTCGGATGTATTATGAATTTTTTAAAAAACAATTCTAAGCTTGTAATTGTTTTTTCATTGGCTATTGCTTTTGTGCTGTTCTTAAATATTATAATGAGGATGCACCCCATCTTAAATTTATTTCTTTACCTTGCCGCTAAAGAATATTTGTGGGTTGTCCCTATTCTGATTGGAATTATATTCGGAATATGGCAGTACAATAATAACGTTAAGAGGAAAATAAGCAATGAGAGGGTTGAAATATTTAACGCAACCATTCGTACTATACAGGACGTTCTCCAAAACTCGGCATCCACTATGCAGTTGTTAATTTTGGACATGAAAGATACCGGCGTACACGATGATATTGTTCAGGTAGCTGAAAAGAATATTGAAGAACTTAAAAAGGCAATTAGCTCATTAGCTTCGGTAGATCCGATGTCTATCCAGCTGAAAGAATTAAACAAGAGAGTATCGGTCATTAGGATGGATAAGTAAGTACTTAACAGTTACTTTTTTTATTAGGAGAACTCGATTTGCAAAATTATTTTGTCGTATTTATAGGAGCGGGCTTCGGCGGTATTTTGCGCTACTGGATGTCAGACTACGCTTATAAAGTCATGCCCGAAAATTTTCCGTACGGAACTTTGTCTGTAAATTTGCTGGGCAGTTTTTTAATCGGGATGTTTATGTTTTATTTAAGCGATAATGAACTGATAAGCCTGGATATGAGAATTTTTCTTACTACGGGGTTTTGCGGAGGACTTACTACCTTTTCAACTTTTTCCTACGAGACTATAAATTTGCTGAAGGATAAAGAATTCTTATTGGCCGGAATCAATATTCTGGCAAATGTTTTATTAACTCTGCTCGCATTATTCATAGCTTATAAAATTTCGAAACTGTTAAGTTGAATCCGCAGTTTTAAATATAACATTTAGGATAAAGGAGTATAAAATGGAATTAAAAGGAGAAGCAAAACTTGTTAGAATTTTTGTCGGAGAATCCGATATTATTCATCACGTGCCGGTCTATGAAAAAATTGTACATGAAGCCAGAAAGATGCATCTGGCGGGAGCTACCGTATTCAGAGGAATAATGGGCTTCGGCCGCACCAGCAGGCTTCATACAAATAAAATTCTTCGGCTATCAGAGGATATGCCGATGGTTATTGAAATTGTCGATGAAGAAGAGAAGATTGACAGCTTCCTTCCGGTAGTGCATGATATTTTCGAAGAGGCTAACTGCGGCGGACTTATTACAATGGAAAAGGCCGGCATAATTAAATACGTAAGCAATGATAGAGCAAATAAAAACGACTGACCGTTGAATTTTTATTTTTTAAGCCGGGCGGAGAAACAATCCCTGCCACATCTATGCGAAGCGCCACAAAACTCCATTCAGCGCTAACTATTTCATACCCAATAAATTATATAGATAAATTTTTTTACGCGCACAATATTGTGGCACCTATTTGCGCGGTAAACAAAATGTTAATCATCTGCTAACCAATTCAATTAAGTACTTTTAATAAATTATATAAGTTTGGTATGCAGATTGATGTCCCAACCGCGAAATTAAAGAACTACAAAATTATAGGAGGCGTTATGAAGAGAAGTAAATCTTTGTTTGTGTTCGGATTGGTGTTGTTTGTAACTTTATTTACCGTAATTTCATCTGCCAAAGATAATAGGAATAGGGATGCAGCTTATTATCAGAAGCTGATCAGTATCTTTCCCGAATCATTGAATAGCAATATACCCGGAATAGTTGAATCAACAATCTACAATATTGTAGTGTTGAAGAAATATTATCCTTCCGGAGATTATGACCACATTATCGGTATGCTTAATAGAATTTCAGATCAGTATCCCGAGCCGTCCATACGGTACAAAGCGCATCTTGCCAGTATGTATTTATCCATGAGCAATATAGTTGTTCACCCGTTAATGAAAGTTGAAGACCACGGCTATATTTTTAAACAAATAGCAGACCAACTTGAAAATAAATTACTTGTTTCGAATTGAGGATAGGTGAGATAAACATAACCCAAATGTTGAAGTCCAAAGTCTAGATTGAACGATGATAAAGAAACAGATTGACTGATAAGTACTTCAATAGGAAGAGCACCCCGGCATTAAGCCGGGGTATTTATTATCGACAAAAAAATATTTTGTTAACCATTTATGCGGCAAGCTAAATATCAAATCCTTTTATCTTGTCTTCGGTTAAGCGGAAGACTGTCCAATCGTCCATAGGTACGGCGCCCATTTTTTTGTAAAAACTTATTGCCGGCTCGTTCCAGTCTAGAACGGCCCATTCCAGCCTGCCGCAATTTCGTTCCTTGGCTATTTTAATTAATGATATCAGCAGCGCTTTGCCTATGCCCTTGCTTCTAAACTGCGGCCGGACGTACAGGTCTTCGAGATAAATGCCCGGCCTTCCGATGAAAGTAGAAAAGTTATGGAAGTAAACTGCATGCCCGGCTGGCTCGCCGTTGTTTTCTGCTATTAATACTTCGGCATAACGCCGCTTGCCGAACAAAGACTCATTTAATACTTCTTCGTTTGCCGCTACTTGGTGCGGAAGCTTTTCATATTCGGCTATCTCCTTTATAAAAGAAAAAATAACCGGCAGGTCTTCCGCGGTTGCTTCGCGGATTACTATATTATTCTGCGTTTTGCTCATTTGGGTTTTGATGATTTAAAAAATACATTTGAATTGATGTAAGCCAAATTTTAAAATTTTTCTTT
>JAKAJV010000020.1 GCA_021813585.1 Bacteroidota bacterium
CGACTCGATAATGCTGTCTCTCTGGGATAAAGAGGAAAAAGTTACAATGGCTATCGATTTGTGGACTAAAGATATGATGGTGGAAAATATGAATATTCATTTCTTCCAGATATTTACTAAGATGGCGGATACCTATTTAAGAGCGACTAATAATAATGAAGTAGCCCAGATGATCGAAAGCTTCAGTAAGGAGTTTGCCAACAAATTGAATTTGCTTAAGAGTGTTAGATAGTAAACGATATCTATAGTATTGCAGTTGAAAACCTTTTTGTGTCAAGACAATTCATTTGTATTCCTTAAACTTAAGCTTGAGCTTGCGCCTGCCTTCAGGTAGTGACTGTTTCAGAACCGTATTTCCTCTGTGTTGCTCTGTGTATACTCGGTGGAACTCTGTGTAATTTCTAAAAATCAGGTACACAGAGTAACTCAGAGGAAGCACAGTGTTTCACTGAGTGGTTGTGCAACAGACTCGGTAGTCAAGCTTGCAGCGCTATGTTATTGTTAGTCGTTTTCTCCCATAACTTCCTTATAAACCATAAATCGAAGTTGCTCTCTATATTTCCGTTGCATTAACGCCGAAAGATATTCATTTAATAGATCGTCGGTCTGTTTTTTTAGATACTCAAGCTTTGGTAAAATTTCGGCAATAAGCTTTTCATCTTTAGGAATATAAATTTCGCGGGCTTCCAGTTCCATAAATATTTTTAAGTAGCGGGCTTCTTCTTCAGTGCGGCATTCAATAAACTCCTCGCTTTTCCTGCCGAGTATCAGATAGTAAAGCTTCCATCCGAAAATTTCATTTTCTATTCTGGTAACTCCGCTGTGTAAAGGAATCTCAAATTTCTTCCTATCCTTCCTTGGAAGGGACATTACTTTCTCTCTATAGTAATCTCCTATTAACATCGTACTAATCCTGGTTTTTTAATCTTACAATAATATTGTCTTTTATTAGATGGAGATTCACATCATTTATATACGAACTATTAGAAACACTCCCGGATCTTTCAAGCCGGCTTTTTACCATATCAACCACAGCAGAATAAACTTTAATTTGTAGATCTTCAGTTAAACCAAACACTTCTTCCATAACAATCTTATCAAGGTTTCTTTTCGACAGCTTTATTTTATCGAGCGAAATATTATCCGGTTCATTGGAAATTTCTTGGAATATTCCTTCAGCGTCTTCATTCAATAATTTCTTATATGCACTTACAATTTTCTTTTTAGTAATTGTAGAAATCTTTTTAAGGTCGACGATTGGTAATTGTTCTACTACCTTTACATCGATATCTGCAATTGCTTGCGCACCGGTTAACTGCCTTGCAGAGAATTCCGTAAACAATCTTGTTATAGTAGAATTTAGAATTCCTCCCAGCAAGTTGACGTCTCTTTTGTCTTTGGGAAAGATCCCGTAAAACTTTTTATCCTCAAAAATATTTTCATTTCTAAGTACCGGCATTCTTTCACCAACTTTTGCCGGAAAGATCAGCGGCGCATATTCCCAATCTTTGCCAAGCGCATACCAGGGCTTTCTGCTTTTACATGTCGGTCTATTCTGAAATCCGTTCTTCTCTCCGTTGTTGATGTATTTTAATATGTTTTTGTTTTTTAGAAGCTTCTTTTCTTTCCAGCATATTATAGCTTTTCTCTTTAGCTGTTCGGGATTTATCTTGTACTTTGGAGTTTCTTTAAGCGTAAAAATTATAGGCCGTAAAAATTCTTTCTCTATTTTGTTTTCTAAAATTTCATCTTCATTAAGATAAAAGAATTCGTTCGCTCCAGTTGTAAATCCCCGTCTTATATCAATAAAGCTTTTCAATGGTCTAAGTTTTTCTTGATTGATTGTAAATACTTCAAACAAAATTTCCGGTGCTCTAATATATTTTGTCCAGTTTGCGCCGGTATATTCTTCTGCTTCCAAATCATAGCCTTCATTCCACAAAGACTTTTGATCTTTCACAAATATTTTTAGATCATTATTTTCGTAAATATCGTTGTGAGATAGTATGGTCTTTACGACATTCTCAATGGATTCTGAGCGGGCAAGCTGCCTTTCCCAGATTTTTTGAATGGGCGGTATTAGTTCGTTTAATTTTTTCTTCAGATAAACAAATCTAACTTTGTTGCCGTCTCTTTCTTTTTCATTTTTACATCTAGATAATATTACAATGCAGGTATTGATATCCGCATCGCTAAACCATCTTTCAACTTTGGATTCTATCAAAGTAACGATCTTATAATTTTTAAGAAAGAATTCCTGCAAGCCCTTTCCATAATCAGAATCGAGCCAAAGAGAGGAAACGATAAAGCCAAAATATCCTCCATCCTTTAGAAATTTTGTACCATGTACAAAAAAATAAGCGTGAATGCCTGCACGTTTGCTTATATCTGCTAATCTACTATCGCAGAGCATTAATGCTTTATCAATAAGCTGTTCTTTATTAACACCGGTATCGGGAATTTCTTCCTGCCTTGTATAAGGAGGATTGCCCACAATCGCATCGAACCATCTCGGATAAATAATTTCTTTTTCATCTTTCCCTAATGTTTTTGCCCTGCGTTTTCTCCAGCTCTCAGCTTCAAATCCTTCTGTACCCACATTAAGAGCAAAAAAATCTTCGTGCAGAATATTAGGATAATTTTGATTTTTGCTGAGATCATTAATAGCTAAATTTATAGTAGCAAGATGCGCGGGGAATTTTGCAATGTCGTTTCCCCAAATTGAATCAAGAATCTCATCATGTTCTTTTCGCTGGTTCATCAGCTTTTTATATTGATATGCGCGAACTAAAAAGGTTCCTGCACCGCAAGAAGGATCGAGCAATTTGTCATCTTCATGGTTAACGCAGAACTTCAATATTAAATCTACAACATCGGCATTTGTAAAATACTGACCTAGTATATGCCTTTCGTCTTCCGGAATAATTCTTTCAAATATTCTTCCGATAACATCAAAGCCGAGAGATGAAAAGTCATATCGTTGAAGTATATAAGTGAAATCCTTAATCTCATTAATTACTTCAATCTTATCGGGGTAAGCTATCTCATCAATAAAATCAGTCTCGTAAATAGTATCATAGTCAATTCGCAATACTTCTTTAAAGTACGCTTGAAGATAGGATTTCATCAGCGTGCCGCGTGTATGTCCTTTTGGAATTTCAAGCGGATCGAGCTGATCCGGTCGCTTAGCCTGGAGTAAATTATAAAACAAAATTTTATTTATTAATAGATATGCGGTTTGTCGTGATGCCTTTATAAAATCTTCATCAGTCCATGTGAACGACCAGCCTTGTTCTACAAACCAATTCTTAAGTGAATTTGCAAACTTCGCATCTTTATGGCATTGATCATCTATTATATCTTTATAGCATCCGCTAAGAACCCGTATCTTTTCCTGAATTCTAAAAATAAGCAAGTCGTCTAGTGCAAGCTTTGGTTCAGCTTCTTTTCCTGTATAAACAGAATATAGTTTGGTAAGAAAATCTTTTAAGCCTTTCTTAATCTGTTCGCTAATTTTATAAGATTCAATATCGTTAAGGCCTTCTATTTCCGAGAGACTGTATTTATCAATAATTTGTTCTTCATCGGGTTTAAGAGCATTAACCTTTTCAGTACTAAACCAGATTAGCTTTTTAAAATTTGTGGTTGCAAAATATTTAGCTCCTCTTTGGGTTGCTTTCTTACGAGCGGGTTCTTTCAGCTCTTCATCGTTAAATACATTAAAATAAGGCTGCTTGGCTTCTATCAGGCAAAGAACGTTATTGCTTCTTCTATTTTCATAGATAACAAGATCCGGCATTTTTTTATCCGAGCCGCCCGTCTCAACATCCGGCAAGCCAAGATCGATGTTCTCGTCTTCAATTATTTTCCGCATCCAATGCATCATTAATGCTGCGGCAGTTCTTTCGGTTTTATGAACAGCTCTATCAAAAGGACTTGAGACAGATTTATCGATTGATTTAATCTTTTTCATATTCTTCAAAAGCTTGATCAACAATCCTTCGGGCTATCTCAAATAATGCAGCAATCCTGATTATTTTCCTTTCACCTAAACCTTTGAATTGCAAAAATTTTTCCAGAGGCTGATTTGCTATACCTCTATATCCGCTAAATTTCCTTAGTATTTCATCAGCTAATTGTTCTGCCGTTTTGCCTTTTGTACCCGTTGAAATAATTATAGCAAGTAGTTCTGCATCGGTAAGACTGCCTGCTCCTTTATCGAGAAGTTTGCCTCCAGGATGGTCCCATCGTTTTATATTTGTAGTTGGTTCAGATATTTTGAAATTCATAGCTTATGTTTAATATGTGTTTATATTTTTAATAATTATTCAGGCGGAGAAGTTAAAGTTAAAACTTGGTATGAATTAAAAAACAAGTTAAAGTTATTAAAAATAGTTCTTAAAAACTATTGAATAAAAATTTTTGGGAGTGCTACAAAAAAGTTACCTCAATGCAGCTTGGTTTAGCCTAACTCCAAATAAGCAGGTAGATCGGAAAACCTCGCTTTCTTTATTATCTGTTGATTGCCGAACTGACTTTGTTCGGACAGATATAATAAGCTAATAAGGTTGAAATATTTTATAATATCAGGAACTACTAAGGTTTAGGAAAAAATAAGGTTTGTGTCCTTTAATCTTTTCAAATTACGAAACAAGCTTCACTACACAACAATAGTAGTCTATCTATCTCAGGCTGATTTGCGAAGCGAAAACCTTAGTAGCATAAACAAACATACCTACTTTTTTTAACCTTATTAGCTTATTCTGATTGTTTCGCAGCATTCAGTAATAATTAAATCTTTAATTTTATCAGCTTAGTTGTAACAGAATTGTGGCGGACCCAAAATTTTGGTCAATAAGGCAGTTTAGTTATAACAGCAAATAAACACTAAGATAGTCTCTCCCCGGCTTTAAATATTTTGAACAGATAGATTAAAGCCGGAAAGATAATCAGCGAACCGAATATCAAAGCCCAGCCTAAGTAATCAAGAGTTACCTGCGGTGCAGATGAATTGTAAAACGTCAACTCACTGCCGTCTTTTAATCTAACTAGAGTGGGGAAGTACACAGAGTAAAAAGCCCCGAGAATAAAAAGAAGCTGCGCTCCTACTAGTATCCTTGCCGGCCACTTTAATCCTTTTTCCAGAACCTTCCAAAGGACAGGTAGGCAAACCGTTGCCAATACCATCAAACTTATGCTTAGCCGGTTGCCGAAGAATGCTTCGAAGAAATGAACACCATCTACTACGGACGATGCAAATACGAGAGCGCCGCTTGCAACGGTAATGATAATGGCTTTCTTCGACCTGCCAATAAATTCGGCCGCCTGATTTTTATCCTTCGATTCGCTGACTAAAAAGATAGAAGCGATAAATGAGAATAAGGACGCGATAAAAATTCCAACGGTTATAGAAAAGAAATTTAACCACGGTGCAACGTATCCTTCATAAAAATCCGAAGGCGAGGCTGTTATCTTCCCGGATATTATCGAACCGACAACAAGTCCAAAGAAGAACGGAACAATTAAACTGGAGTATTCAAATACCCTTGTATATACTTTTTGCGATGAATCTATGATTGCATCGTAATGCCGGAAAGTAAATGCCGAGCCCCGCAGTATGATGCCGATAAGCATAAGTATAAGCGGGATTGACAGCGAGACCAGCAGCGTGCTGTACACCGAAGGGAAGGCGTTGAATAAAATTACCACCGCAATAATTAGCCACATGTGGTTTGCTTCCCATATAGGCGCCATCGCCTCGGAAACTAGCGAGATGGTTCTGTCTCTCGATTTGCCTCCGGAAGTCAGTTCGATAATTCCGGCCCCAAAATCCGCTCCACCTAGAAGACAGTAAATGTAAATTGAAACCAGGAAAAATAAGATTACTACGTACAGCATATAAACTCCTAAGACAGGTATGTCCCGGTAAAATTCTTTAAATAAGTTATTTCGGATTCACTTGAAGACTATCCAGTGCTTTTATCTGTCTGCTCATCAGCCACACGGCAATAACCGAAAGAATTAAGTATACAACAACAAATAGAATCAGATGAACTATCTGGTAAGGAACCGGTGTAACGGAATCGGCAGTCTTCATAATTCCGTATATTATCCACGGCTGTCTGCCCACTTCGGTTACTATCCATCCGGCTTCTACTGCAATAAATCCCAACGGTGTGCAGAGTGCAACAAGCCTTAAGAACCAATTACTGCTTAAGTATTCCTTTCGCTTAAGCCGGAGGACCCAGAACATAATGCCGATGAATGCCAGCAGGAATCCAATGCCGACCATAATCTGGAATCCGAAGTGAACCGGAAGCACAGGCGGCCAATCGCTCTTCGGGAAATCGTTCAATCCTTTTACAACTGCATTAAAGTTTCCATAAGCTAGAAAGCTTAGCAGTCTGGGAATCTTTATTCCATAATTGGTGGTTTGTGTTTTTTCATCCGGTATTCCTCCTATTGTTAAACCTGCGCCCGCTTCGGTTTGAAACTGTCCTTCCATAGCAGCAAGCTTTACCGGCAGACGTTTGGCAACATCCTTTGCGCTTAAATCTCCGCTTAATGGTTGAGCAAGTGCAAAGATGCTTCCGAAGCTTAATGCGATTATAAGCGCCCGCTTGTGCAGAAGATTATTTTTGTTCCTTAATAGCAGGATAGCATGAATGCCCGCAACTGCGAATGAAGTAGCAGTAAAGGCTGCGATCGTCATATGAAGAGTCTGACTTACCCAGGCAGGATTAAACATAGCGGCAACAGGATTTATATTTACCGGTCCTCCGTTTGCAAAGCTTGTTTGCCCAGCCGGCAGATCGAATCCCGCCGGTGCATTCATCCATGCATTAGCACAAACTACGAAAATGCCGGATACCACTCCGGAGATTCCTACTAGAAGTCCGGAGGTCCAGTGGACATACGGATTTAATTTTTTCCAGCCGTATAAAAATAAACCGATGCAAATCGCTTCTACAAAAAATGCAGTACCTTCCCAGCTAAAGGGCATTCCGATTATTGCCCCGGCATATTTCATAAAGCCCGGCCAGAGCAAGCCAAGCTCGAAGGAAAGCACAGTGCCGGAAACAGCGCCTATCGCAAAAAATATAGCCACACCCTTTGACCATGCCTGCGTAAGCCGCAGGTAGGTTTCATCTTTTTTCTTAAGCCACAGCCAGTGGGATATTACCATTAAAAAAGGCATGGTCATTCCTATGCACGCAAATATAATGTGGAATGCCAGAGATACAGCCATCGTTGATCTTGCAGCCAGTAGATTATCCAATATTAACCCCGGGTTCTGTTTTTAAATTTTATAATTCAAAAATACGCAAACAGAAATTCAACTTCACGTTGTTATATACGAATGAAAAATGGAGTGCTTTAAATCCCCCCTCTATAATTAATCGGGAAAGCTTATCCTGTATATCATTCCGGCAAAATCATCGGAGACGAGCATAGCGCCGTCCGGCATAATTTGAATATCGACAGGCCTGCCGGTAACAGTGTTGCCTTTAAGCCATCCTTGCGCAAAAGGTAAATAGCTAACAGGAATATTCCTTGAATTTAATTTAACAAGGCTTATCCTATAACCAATTTTCACGCTCCTGTTCCATGAGCCGTGCTCTGCTATGAATATTTGGCCTTTATAACCGGCCGGGAACATTTTGCCTGTATAAAACCGCATTCCTAAAGCAGCTACATGCGGGCCAAGGTCTATTGCCGGCTTTGTAAATTTATTCACGTCTACGCTGCTGCCGAATTCGGGATCGGGAATATTATCGCCGTATACGTAAGGGAATCCGAAGTTCATTCCCTTTACCGGGGCCGAGTTCAGCTCGTCGGGCGGAATGTTATCTCCGAGCAAATCTCTCCCGTTATCTGTAAACCATAATATATTCGTCCCGGGTTCCCAATCGAATCCCATGCTGTTCCTAATTCCCTTGGCAAAAACTTCCGGGTCGCTCCCGTCAGGATTCATTCGCATAATTGTTGCGTATCCGGTATCGGCCGGAATGCATACATTGCACGGCGCGCCTATGGATACGTACAATTTGCCGTCTGGGCCGAACCGGATATATTTCCATTCGTGAAGAGGAGAGTTGGGGAACCGGTCGTATATTACTACTGGCTGCGGCGGATTATGAAGATGATCAATAATATTGTCAAATCTAATAATGCGGTTCGCTTCGGCTACGTATAAATTTCCATTAAAGAAAGCAACGCCGTTCGGCATATTCAAGCCGCTTGCTATTGTTATTACTTCATCTGCTTTATTATTATGGCTTGTATCAATGACGGCATAAACTTTCCCGTAGTCTCTAGTCCCAACGAACAGAACGCCACCGGGGCTTAGAGCCATTGAGCGGGCGCCTTGAACGTTGCGCGCATAAATCTTTATTTTGAATCCGGGAGGAAGCTGAATTCCGTATAATGCCGAATCTTGTCCGCTTTCTTCTACGTTGCTGCACAATATTGATGAAAAGAAAAAAGACAGAATGGAAAAAGTCTTTAAACATTTTATCAAATTAATTTTGATCATAAAAGGCATCGGGCTATCTAAAGAGAAAATAAAAAATAGATTTTTTTTGATCCTTTATAAAAAGATAAACAGAAGTGGTAAGAGAAATAGTTAAAGGTATATTTATTTAAAGCGCTCTTTAAGCTTAGAAGCGTACCTGCGGCTCATCTGGAACGGTTCGCTTATATTCTGGATATAAACATGATATGAGGAATTAAACCACTTCTCTACCTTTTCAACGTATTCAAGGTTAACAATCGTCGACCTGTGAATTCTTACAAAATACTTGGGCGTTAATCTCTCTTCCCATTCAACCATCGGCTTAAGAATAAGCAGGCGCTTACTGCCGGCCAAATAGATATATGAATAATCTTTTTCGGCTGTAATACATTGAATGGAACTGATTTTGATAAACTTGGAAACACCGTCGGATGTAATGAACAAACGGTCGTCGTATTCGAGAGGCTTTTTACCGGAATTAGTAAACTCTTCATCTTCTTCAAAGGTGAATTCTTCATCGTCATCCTTCTGGAATTGGTCATCGGCAGCATCTAACAACGATGCCGGCTTATCATAAGCAAGGCTATTCTTATTGTTTTTTTGCAAAGCATCTTTCGAATTAATCATTTCCTTCAATGAATCGCCGTTGCCATTTGGGATAGTATTTAATTCTAGAAGGCGGGAAATAGTTAATGCCAGCCGGTCTCTATCAATCGGCTTCTTTAAGTAATCGAGTGCGTTAACCTCAAAAGCTTTTAAAGCATAGTCGTCGTATGCGCTTACGAATACAATCTTAGTCTGGTTTTGAATCTTTTCAAGGACTTCAAATCCAGAGTCTGCGCCGAGGCATATATCAAGGAATATACTGTCCGGCTTTTTCTCTTTGATAATATCCAGTGCAGATGATACGGAGGATGCCTCTCCGACAACTTTCACTTCAGGAAATTTTTTTAATAAAATACCAAGCAGTTTTCTTGACTGAACATCGTCATCTACAATTACCGTATTCAATTTTTTCTTGCTGTGTCCGTTGGTCGACATATACTACCTTTTAACTATTAAACAACCCTCTCAGTTCAATTATCGTTCCAGCCTTATTAAATAAATTTAACTCTGCAGTTAAAAATAAAATCACTATTTAAGATATTTTTAACATCTTGAAAATATAATATTAGGTTTAGTAGTTATTAATTTGAGATACTTTGGATATGTTTGTACTAGTTTGAAACAAGATACCGCATAGAGCCGGTATAGCCCGCCGTCTTTTATTCCCGGATTAAATATTGGTAAAACCAGACGCTGAAAAATTCAATTTAGGATTGCTTGCGCAACGGCTTTGTCCAGTCGATTCGCGAAGTTAATAAAATTATTTTCGTGATTATTTAACCGCGAACTATTCGAAAGCAATATTACAAAAAGATTTTTGTTTTTGTCAACAAGGGTATGTTTCCCGTCAATGCTCGTCAATCCGATAATATCTCCGGCAGAATCCGGATCATGTGCATAAATATCTCTTGTGTAAATATCCCATCCTAAAGCCCGGAATGATTGACCGGGCTGCAGTTTGGTCCAGGTTTTAATAGTTGAAGGCTTCATTATTTTCATATTTCCGTAGCTCCCGTCCTGCAGAATCATCTGAATAAAGACAGCCAGATTTTCCGCATCGCAAAACAGGCCTGCATTGCCGGCAATACCATTAAGCAATACGGCAAGCCTGTCGGAAGCCTCTCCTTGCTTTTTATTGCCGGAACCGGAAGGCGGGCAATAGAACTTAAGCTCTTTCGGCGGGTTATACATCGCTCTGGATAATTTTAAAGGCTTAAATAATTTTTCTTTTAGGAATTCATCCAGCCGCCTGCCGGAAATTTTTTCTATAACTTTCTGGAGTATGATAGAATTAAGATCGCTGAAAACTGCTGCTTTATTTGCCGGATAGTCTGGCTTAATTTTCATTAAGGCGCTAAGAAAGCCGTCTTCATTATTAAATCCCGCTGCCATCTCCGTGTGCGGCCCGATGCCCGAATTGTTCATCAGCAGGTTTTTAATTGTAATGGAATCTTTCCCGTTATTTCCGAACTCGGGCAGATAAAACGCAGCGGGCTTGTTTAGGTCGAGCTTTTTCTCATCATATAAAATCATTGCTGCGGCGGAAGTCCCGACCGCTTGCGTGAGTGTAGAAAGGTCGAACATCGCATCTCCGGTCATCCCGTGCGATGTGCTTTCAAATGTATACCGGCCGAACGGCTTGTTAAAGATTATTTTTCCATCCTTAGCGATTAATAAAACCGCGCCGGGAAAAATTTTTCCGCCGATAGCCGACTCTATCAAGGAGTCGATATTTGAAAAATCATAATTTGTATCTTCAACTGCTTTTGTAAATTCCAAAATATTTCTTTCCACTTTTATGCCGTCGCCAATTTTGAAATTTGTACCCGGTATAGAAACCGGCAGCCTGCCCTGAATATCTGTTTGGCCTGTAATGGCCTTTAACATAGCTCTTTGGGAAACCGGCGGATCGCCGTAAGCGCACAGGTAAGATTTTGCCCCGGGAAAAAGTGAAAGCAGATACGGATTTCCAAAACTGACAAGCACGGAAGGATTTCTTAACCGTAAAACTTTCTTAATAAAATCGGTATTCTTCTTTGAAAGTTTTACAGTACCCTGGTAGGCTTTAACCTTTACGAATGAAGGAAGCAGAATTAAATTCGATTGCCTGGCAATTTGGTATGCGCGTGCATATTCTCTTGGCGTGCTTTTCCCGTTAAGAATAACTTTCCTCATTTTATAAAAAGTCTCGCCGGCTAAGTTTTGAAAAAGCTGATCGCTCTCAGTTACCGTACCGTCGGAAATAGTGATGCACGCTGCCGAATGAATTTTTCTCGGATCAACCGGAACTATCTTTTTGTTGTTCTTAACCAGCGTTATGGATTTTTCGGCAATCTCTTCCGAAAGTCTTATATGAGATTTATTATTAATTCTCTTATTTAATCCCGGTATATCAGCAAACCTGTCATCGTTCAACCTTAGCCATCTTTTTGCAGAAAGAATCTTAACAACACTTTCATCTATTCTTTTAGTGCTCAGCTTTCCGGAGGCAGCGGCATTATAAATCGCATCGATAGCTACTTCTTCATCCGGCGGCATCAGTATAAGATCGTTGCCGGCTTCCACAGCCTTTACGGCGGCCTCTCCCGCCGAATAATATTTTGTTACAGCACTCATGTTCATAGCGTCTGTTGCTATTAGGCCTTTAAACCCGAGCTTTTCTTTAAGTACGCCTGTAATAATCGGCTTGGATAAAGTAGCCGGGGTATTGGCAGCACTATCGAAGGCGGGTACATCCAGGTGTCCGACCATAATACATTGCACACCCGATTTTATCGCACTTATAAAAGGCACGAGCTCGTTATTAAATAATTCTGCGCTGTCTCCTTTAATAACCGGCATATCCTGGTGGGAGTCAATCTGCGTATCGCCGTGGCCGGGAAAATGCTTTGCAGTGGTTATTATCCTCTCCTCTGCCGCGCCTTTAATAAACTGGTCGCAGAATTCCGAAACAATATTTTTATCTTCTGAGAACGCTCTGATGTTGATAATCGGGTTTTCCGGATTGTTGTTTATATCCGCAACCGGTGCGTAGTTTTGTGTAACGCCAAGCGCCCGCGATTCGAGGGCAATATCTCTTCCCATTAAAAAAGCAAGATGGGGATTGCCCGCAGCCGCTACCGCCATGTTATACGGAAACTCAATCGCATCGGTTATTCTCATTGCCAGCCCGCGTTCAAAATCAGAGGCGACCAGCAAAGGGATATCCGAAATCTTTTGCATCTCGTTTATCAGAAGCGCTTCGTTAACTATGTTGCCTCTGAAAAAAATTATGCCGCCTACTTTTTCTTCTTTAACAAGCCTGTTTATTCTCTCAAATTCAATTGAATCGTTAGGCATGTACTCACCAAGCAGCCAGGGCATAACCATCTGCGCGCACTTTTCGCGCAGAGTCATTTTAGCAAGTGTGGCTGCAACCCATTCTTTGTCTTCGCTTGTAAGATTAAATACCGGCGGAAACGAAATAGAGCTGATATCTTCCATATAGTTGCCGTTAGTTTTTAAAGATGCCGGACCGGGTGATGGAGTAAATGAAAATATTAAAAATATAAACAGCGATAGTATTATTCTTTCAATTTTCTCTTTCCTGCTCATGCATCTTTAAATTTTATACTACTCCACTTTAATTTTTATTTTTCCAATGCCTCAATAACCGCATCGTGCACCAGCGGCCGTACTTTCATAATTTTTAAATCCTGCCTTGTCGGGTAAACCCTGTTCGTTAAGAAAACCACAAACAAATTCCTTGTAGGATCGGTCCATACCGATGTTCCGGTAAACCCGGTGTGCCCGTAAGAAAGGTCGCTGAACAAATGACCTGCAGAAGAATGTTCGGGAGACTTTGTATCCCAGCCAAGTGCCCGGCTGCTTAAATCGGACTGCTTGTTTACAAACATTTCAACTGTAGAAGTTTTGATGTATCTTTTCCCGTGGTACTTGCCTTTTTGCAAAAGCATTTGCAGCAGCTTTGCCAGGTCGCCGGCGGTTGAAAACAAACCTGCATGCCCGGCAACCCCGCCCAGCAGCTGCGAGGTTTCGTCGTGCACGGTGCCTCTAATCTGTCGGTGTCTCCAGTAATTATCATATTCAGTAGGTGCAATTCTATTTACAAGCGAAGCAGGCGGATTAAACATAGTGCTGTTCATGCCAAGAGGCTTAAAAATGTTCTTCATGCAAAATTTATCCAAAGGCAGGCCGGTAACCTTCTCTATAATTTTTCCCATTAAAATGAAGTTTAGGTCAGAGTAAACCATTTTAGTTCCGGTCGGGTACACAAGGGAGTCGCCGTATATTTCGTCCATTACAGCTTGCGCTTTGTTTTTTACAGTATCGAATGATGCAGGCTTTCTAGTAATGTCCGGTCTCAATCCGCTATCGTGTACTAATAAATTTCTAATAGTAACATTCTCTTTGCCGTTTACACCGAACCCGGGCAGATACTTTGCAACTTTATCGTCAAGCTTAAACAGTCCTCTGTCATAGCATATCATGGTTGCGGTAGTTGTTGCAATAACTTTAGTTAACGAAGCCATATCATACATGGTGTTAACAGAAATTTTGCCGGATGAAGGATCGTAGGTATAATAGCCGTATGATTTTTCGTGGATTATCTTTCCGCCTTTCTGAACGAGCAGAACCGCACTCGGGAATGCCGAGTCTGCAATAGCAGCATTAATTATGCTGTCAACCTTTTCAAATGTGTTTTTTCCTTTTTCCTTTACGGAATATTTATTGGTTTGATTGGACGGCTGATTTCCGGAGAGATAAGATTTGAAAACAATTTCTGCGCGGATGCCGGACTGAGTTAAAAGTAAAAATAGAATTGCGAATAACAGGTACGAAAAATTTTTCTTCATTATTTTACTCCTCGGCTTTCTTTGATTTCTTACCAAACTCGGGATCAATATTTAGCAGCCTTACTATAAAAAATCCGGGTATCATTGTAAACAATACCCATACGAAGAAGTGCTTGTAGCCTAGAAACTCCTGCAAAGCGCCGCTGAACAGCCTGGGCAGCATCATGCTTAAGGCCATAAACCCCGTTGCTATTGCAAAGTGCGATGTCTTGAATTCGCCTTCTACAATGTAGATCATATAAAGCATATATGCCGTAAAGCCAAAGCCGTAACAAAACTGCTCAATTGCAACCATGGAAGATATGGTGTAAAAGCTTGTAGGTAGTGTAAAGGATAAAAAGATATAAACCAAGGCAGGAATATTTATTGCGATGAACATTGGCCAAAGCCAGTATTTTAATCCGTTACGCGCCGCAAGAATTCCTCCGACAATACCTCCGACTGATAATGCTATTACTCCCACCGTCCCGTAAATAAAACCGACCTGTATTGTAGTCAAACCCAAGCCTCCTACATTCCTGGGATCTAAAAGGAAGGGCTGAACAAGAGTAATAAGCTGAGCTTCTCCCAGGCGGTAGATTAATAGGAAAGTGATAATTAAAGCTATTTTATCTTTTTTGAAGAAGAAGGCGAACGTACCGAAAAAATTCTTTATCGGATTGCTGGTCTCGGTGTTAACCACTGCTTTGTCGCTGGCCGGGTAAGGCAGAATAAATTTGTGGTAAATAAAAAATAAAAAGAATAGTGCAGTTAAGATTATGAACACTAGTGACCATGCATGAGGTATATTGCCGCTCTTTTCCAGTTCGCCGGCAATAATTACTAACACGCCCTGTGCTGTAATTATTGCAAGTCTGTAAAATGTGCTTCTTATGCCTGTAAAAAATGCCTGCTGGTGCTTGTCTAAGCCCAGCATATAGAATCCGTCAGCTGCAATATCATGCGTAGCGGAACTGAATGCCATAAGGAAGAAGAAAATGATTGTGTATAAAATAAAGTTAGATGGAGGTATTGAAAGTGAAACTCCCAATAGTCCAAGCCCGACTATAAATTCCATCACCACTATCCAGAATCTTTTCTTCTTAAACATATCAATGATAGGGCTCCAAAGAGGCTTTATTACCCAGGGCAAATAAAGCAGGCCGGAATAAAAACCGATATCCGCATTCGACACGCCCATCCTTTTATACATAATTACAGAAACAAGCATTACCAGAGCGTACGGTACACCTTCTGCATAATATAATGTCGGCACCCAAGTCCATGGATTTCTGTGTTCTGCTTTTTTTATGCTCATAAATTTTCTCCGGTAAGATTCCCGATTTTGTGTCTTTGATTTAATAATTCGGTACTAAACGGTACATGCCCTTCTTACTCATTAGGCATTAAAAACTTTCAATGCTTCAATTTTTAATCCGCTTAATATCTTTGATTTAATTTCCCCTTTTCTTTCTTTTTTATCAGACAAGCAGAATTTAGCATCTTCATTGTTATATACTTCTATGCTTTTATCCATGGGGTCTACAATCCAGTATTCCTTAACTCCATATTTTTCATAAATATTCTTTTTATGCTTTAAGTCGTAATATGCATTATTTTCCGAAAGGACTTCAATTATAATATCCGGTGCGCCCTCAATTCTTTTTTCTTTTATAATTCCGTTTCTTTCTTTGGAAATAAAAACAATATCCGGCTGATAAGTCTCGTTCTCATCAAAGTAAACATCAACAGGTGAAAATAATATAGTTCCCTTTTTATTTTCTTCAATATAGTTATTAAAGAATATAAATAAATTGGCTGCTATTTTCTGATGATAAATATTAGGCGCGGGTGACATAATTAACTCTCCGTTTATTAATTGATAAGCCGAACCCTCAGGCAGCTTAGCATAATCATCATAAGTATATTTTTTCGTTTCTGTTTGCATAATGCCTCATAACATAATCTTTAATACTACTTAAAGATAATAACTTTTGCTTAAAAATTCTTTTGCCAAAAGAACTGCACCCATTTCAGGCGGATAATCGGGCTGTTTAATGTTTACCTCGGGTAATGTTTCTTTAATTTTTTTACGGAAAGTTTCGGAATAAATATTATCGTTGCTGATTATGCCTCCGATAAACGCCAGGCTTAAAACCGGTTGATTAAGCTTTTTTGCCATCGCACGGATGTGAAGTATCAACTCGTCAGTTTCTTCATCGATTATTTTAAGTGCGGATTCATCTTTCTTTTCGGCAGCACCAAATACAACCGGAGCGACTGAGGCAATATCGAAATTATTTTTATAAATCTCGGTAATTAATTTCTCGGTGGAATCAATTCCGAATTTTTCGTTAACCAGTTTTGATATTAATGTAGTCTTAGCTCTTCCGTCGAACTCTTTTGAAACTGCGACCAGACCTTTTCGCCCAATCACATAACCGCTGCCCTCATCGCCTAGAAATCTTCCGAATCCGCCTACCCTATGAATATTTCCTGCGGAGTCTTTCCCGAACATAATGGAGCCTGTCCCGGCAATAAGTATGCTGCCCGGCTTTCCGGAAAAAGCACCTTCCAGTGCAATCCTCGCATCGCTCTCTACCCGGAATAAATTAAATTTAACTCCTTCTTTCTCGGAATATTTTTGGAATTCCTTTTCCAGCTTTTCGGCATCATTCCTTCTTCCTGCCCCCGTAGAGCCGATTAAGATTGCCTTGAAGTCGGAGAAATCGGCATTCAAATGGTTTTTAATTTCTAAAATTAAATTGAACAGAGTTTCGGAAACATTTTCTGCGCCCCTTACTAAAAAATTTGAAGCGCCGCCGTTGCATTCGTATATTTTTACCCCGTCTTCATCCGTAACGGCACAATGAGTCTTTGTTCCCCCGCCGTCCATTCCGATAATGTAATTCATTTTTAATAATGATTTTTTGTTTTTTCAAAAATAGATAAAAATGAACCAACTTAAAACTTGACACCGTAAAAGAATCCGAAAATAATTTCCGCAAAATACGTTTTAATAATTCGTACTGCCCGGAAATGGATTATTCGATTTAATTATATAATTTCGCATGTCGGCCGTAAATGAATATTGGACGGACATTCTTTTATGGATTTGGGCCGGCAGAAAATTCATTGAATTTTTAAGATGAAATTGAGGCTGCGGTTATGGAATTTCTGGAAAATTACTTTGATACCTTCAGGAAAAATACGATCGGCTGGGATAAAACTTTTGCTTCACCATACGGTGAAATGAAAATAATTTATGCCGACTGGATTGCAAGCGGAAGGCTTTACATGCCGATCGAAAAAAAAATTATAGAGGCATTCGGCCCAATGGTGGGGAATACTCACTCCGAATCTAGCGTAACCGGAACCTTTATGACTTTATCTTATCATTTTGCACATGACAAGATTAAGAAGCATGTGAATGCGAATAAGGACGATGTAATAATTACCGCAGGCTCGGGTATGACAGCCTTGATAAATAAATTTCAAAGGATACTCGGACTTAAAATTCCCGAACAGTTAAAGGCTTATACAAATTTGCCCAAGGAGCTTACCCCGGTAGTTTTTATAACCCATATGGAACATCACTCAAATCATACTTCTTGGCTTGAAACAATTGCAGATGTTGTATGTATTCTGCCGGATAAAAACGGACTTGTGGATATGGATGATTTATGCAGGCAGCTGGAAAAACACAAAGACAGGAAGCTAAAAATCGGCTCTTTTACCGCCTGCTCTAATGTTACCGGAATAAGAACCGATTACCATAAAATGGCACAATTGATGCATGTGAACGGCGGCTTATGCTTTGTGGATTTTGCATGCTCTGCACCTTATGAAGATATAAATATGCATCCCGGCAATCCGCTTGAAAAACTGGATGCGGTATTTTTTTCGCCGCATAAATTTTTAGGCGGGCCGGGTACACCGGGCGTATTAATTTTTGATTCCAAATTATATAAAAACATGGTGCCCGATAATCCGGGCGGAGGAACAGTGGATTGGACAAATCCCTGGGGCCAGCATAAATTCATTTCCAACATTGAGCTGAGAGAGGACGGAGGCACGCCGGCATTTATGCAGACAATAAAAGCCGCTTTAAGTGTAGAACTAAAAGAGCAAATGGGTACGGCTAAAATTATAGAAAGAGAGAAAGAGCTGCTTAAAATTGTTTTTGAAGAACTAACAATGGTTCCCGGCTTGCATATTCTCGCCGGAAATATTGAAGACCGGCTTGGTGCAATTTCTTTCTATATAGACAGAATTCATTATAACCTGGTTGTTAAACTGCTTAACGACAGGTTTGGAATTCAGGTAAGAGGGGGTTGTTCCTGTGCCGGAACCTACGGGCATTATTTGCTTCATGTAACTCCGGACCAATCGAAACATATAACCGATAAAATTAACCACGGGGATTATTCCGAAAAGCCCGGATGGGTCCGGATGTCTCTGCATCCCACAATGACTAGCGATGAATTATACTATATAATTGGTGCAATAAATCAGATAGTAAAAAATATTGACAAATGGGAAAAAGATTATACATACATCCCCGTCAAGAATGAGTTTATAAATGTTTTATCTAGTAATCCCGAAGAAGATTTAGTAAAGGAATTGTTTTCAATTAAATAATCTTAAGATAGAATGAAAAATAAGAATGGGGAATTAGCCTGTCGTTTGCCTTCTTTCTTTTTTACCAATCCAAAGATTCACTAATCAATTGAATTCCGTGTTGTGTATATCAACAAACATTTATTTTCAAATCCCAGAAGTGAGAACGTCAATTCTTTTCGATTCTCAAATGTGAGGCAAATAGCAATAAAACTTGTTTTTAATAAGAATTTCCGTCATTGAATTGCGGCATATTCTTTGTTTTTGTCTGACGGTTATTAAGAGTAAATATAGGTTTGCTGTAACTTATAAATATGAAACAGATAAAGAAAATATTATATCCGACTGATTTAAGTTCTATTTCGTTACCGGCGTTGGAATATGCATTAACTTTTGTAAGATTATTCGGCGCTAAAATTTATGTTTTAAATATTATAGATAATCTGTTTTATAATGACTTAACATTCGATACCCCCGAAACCAACGATTTTTTTAGAAGCATAGAAGAAATTGCACGCACTGATCTTAAAAAATATTTTAATGAAAGTTTCGAAAACTCATCGGGAATTTTCCAGGTTGTAAAATACGGCAATCCAAAGGATGAGATTTTAAAATTTGCTGAAGAAGAAAATATTGATCTTATCATCTTTGCTGGAGAAGACCAAGCAGACGATGTAAGACTTCAGCAAAACGGTTTAATGGTTGAAGTAATAAGCCGGACAGAAATCCCGGTATTATCGCTTAACAATCCTTCGGCTTCACACAATAATTCATACTACACCGTTAAGGACGATAAGTTTCAGTTAAATAAATTCGGCTTAACATTGTTTAACTAGTGAATAAAAGCTAAAGATAATTTTGTAATAATAAGTGCATGTAGGAAGCAATATGAAGAACGTAATTTTTTATCTGCTGTTTGTATTTGCTATTGTTGCTTTATTCGGTTTTGCGTTTACAATTGGATAGCAGGCGAAAGAATTACCTGGATGGAATTTTAATAAGCTGCTGTTAGGCAGACTATTTTTAAATAACTCTTAATTCAAAGGAAAAGCTACTAAAGAGGAAAGCGGCAAGTAACAGTTTAAAAAAGTGTATTGTATTTAAATTCGCCGTCTTCAAAATCCTTAATGAATTTTTTACAGAAATAATATTGAATATTGCAGGTAAGCAGTCATGTTAGTTTTCATTTCGCAAATGGTAAGCAAAAAAACTCAAAAAAATCCGCTACACCCACATCAACTAATAATCAGTCAAGTATTAGTTCTTTTAGTCATATCCTTTCTTGTGTTGATAACAACAAATAAACTTAGTGCTCAAACTAACGATGACTGCCTCACCTGTCATAGTGATAGTACATTAACAATGGAGAAAAATAAAAAGACGGTATCGCTGTTCGTCGATGCAAAAGTCTTGGCTAATTCTCCTCATAAAAAGCTTCAGTGTGTAGCCTGCCATGTCGGATTCGATCCTAATAACGACCCTCATAAAAAAGATATTCAGCCTATAAACTGCGAGTCATGCCATAAGAATGCACCTTTGCTGCACCCCTTCCACCCTCAAATGATTAAGGCAAACGGAGTGGACGGTTCCAAAGATGTAAACTGCAAAGGCTGCCATGGAACTCATGATATTGTATCTCCCAAAGTTCCGGGATCTAAATTTTATATAACGAATATAGTGAACGCATGCGGAAGCTGCCATGCCGATAAAGAAAAAGAGTTTTTAACATCGGCCCATGCCAACGGCTTAAGAGAAGGCGTAAAGGGTGCACCCAATTGTATTACCTGTCATAAAAATCCTATTGTATCCTTAACACAGCAGAAGGATTCCGATCAATTAAAGATTGCACAGGTAAAGCTTTGTTTATCATGCCATCAGGATAACAGTGAGATAAGAAGCAGAACTTCTCCCTCTGCGGGATTTATAAAATCTTACGAGCACAGCGTCCACGGCAAAGCTCTGCTGTCCGGTAACGGCAAGGCGGCCAACTGCGTAAATTGCCATACAGCTCATACTGCCAAAGGGCCTAGCGATCCTACTTCAACGGTTAACAGATTTAATATTCCCAACACATGCGGCCAATGCCATTCGGATATTGCCGCCGAATATAAACAAAGCGTGCACGGCGTTGCGGTTTTACAGAAAGGAAACAACGACGCTCCTGTTTGCACCGACTGCCACGGCGAGCATAACATTTTAGAACCGACTAACCCCAAAGCTCCCACATCGTATGCAAATGTTTCCCAGCAGGTTTGTTCTAAGTGTCATAGTTCCGTAACATTATCTGCAAAGTACGGGCTAAACCCGAACAGGTGGAGTACTTTTAAAGACAGCTACCACGGTTTGGCTTTGCAGGGCGGTGCAACAACGGTTGCAAACTGCGCAAGCTGCCATACAGCGCATAGCATTCTGCCTTCAACCGATCCGCGGTCAAGCGTTTATAAGGGAAATCTCTCCAAGACTTGCGGCAAATGCCATCCCGGTGCAAATGAGAAGTTCGCCGTCGGCAAAATCCATGTTACTACTGCCGATGAAAAGAGCGAGCCGATATTGTACTGGATTGCTACTCTGTATATTATAATGATTATTACAGTAATCGGCGGGATGATTGTCCACAACATCCTAGACTTCATAAAAAAAGCCAAACTAAAAAAATTAAAACAAATGGGTATGCTGCCGGAAGAGCATTACAGCCACGCATTGTACCTAAGGATGACGGTGAATGAAAGGATACAGCATTTGCTGCTGACCGTTAGTTTTATAACGCTAGTCATCACCGGCTTCATGCTTCATTTCCCGAACTCATGGTGGGTAGCTCATATTAGGGATTTAAGCGAGAATGCCTTTGAATATAGAAGTATACTTCACAGGATTGCTGCTGTAATCCTGGTAGGTACCAGTCTGTACCATGTATATTACGTCTCTTTAACGGCCAGAGGCAGGCAGTTGATTAAAGATTTGTTCCCGTGCAGGAAAGATTTACTGGATGCGATTGGCGTAGCAAAGTTTAACCTGGGTATTTCCAAGGTAAAGCCGATGCTGGACCGCTTCAGCTATGTTGAGAAGGCAGAGTACTGGGCGCTTGTTTGGGGAACGATCGTAATGTCGGTTACCGGAACAATAATGTGGTTTGACAATACCTTTATCGGCCTGCTTTCAAAACTTGGATGGGATATAGCAAGAACAATCCATTATTACGAAGCGTGGCTAGCATTTCTGGCAATAATTATTTGGCATTTCTATTTTGTAATCTTCAATCCGGAAATCTACCCGATGAACACTTCCTGGATTACCGGCAACCTTACCGAAGAGGAAATGCTGGAAGAGCATCCGCTGGAACTCGAAAAGATTAAAGAAAAAAAATTGGAAGAAGAAAATAATTAATTGTATTCAGGTTTGTTTTTTCTTTACGGAATTTCATGGTAGGAAGCAATGTAGCTGTCAGCTCAAATAGTCGAACTAATTATATAGCGCCGCTCTTCTCAATATTCCGGCTTCGCCTATTTTTATTTTTATACCTCTCTGCTGTAGGTGCGGTAACCGGACTGGCGCAGGACAACAGCGACTGCCTGGGCTGCCACGAGGATAAAACTCTTAAAGGGAAAAAAGGCGGTAAAGAAATTTTCGTTTTCGTCGATCAGAAAAAATTTGCCTCTTCCGTTCATGCAAATATTAATTGCATCGACTGCCATATCGATCTGAAGGATACGGAGTTTCCCCACAAAGAAGATGTTGCGAAAGCTGAGTGTACAAAGTGCCATAAGGAAGAGAACACTATGTACGGCGAAGGTCTGCACGGCAGGGCATATGCGCGGGGCGATAAACTGGCGCCGTCATGCCAAACATGCCATGGTTCTCACGAGATACTTCCGGTAAAAGACCCGCGTTCTAGTGTAGCCCCGATGAAAATTCCTTACCTTTGCGGAAGCTGCCATAGCGAAGGAACGCCGGTTCAGGTACAGCGGCATATACCGCAGAGTAATATACTGGAAAATTATACCGAGAGTATACACGGCGAAGGACTCTTAAAAAAAGGATTGGCTGTTGCTGCAACCTGCGCATCCTGTCATTCAGCCCACAGAATTCTTCCTCATACCGATCCGCGGTCTACAATAGCTAGAAAAAATATTGCGGCTACCTGTACAAAATGTCATGTCGCCATTGAATCGGTTCATAGAAAAATTATAAGAGGCGAGCTCTGGGAAAAGGAAGCTCATGTTCTCCCGGCTTGCGTAGATTGTCATCAGCCGCATAAAATTAGGAATGTTTATTATGAGCAGGGTATGGCCGATCAGGACTGCTTGCGCTGCCACGGGAAAACGGATTTGAAGTCAGCCTCGGGCAAATCGATGTTTGTAAACACCGGGGAACTGGCTGCCTCCAAGCATTATAAAATTGCATGCAGTCAATGCCATACCGGAGTTAATCCCTCTAAGCTGAGGCCTTGCGAAGGAATTACATCCAAGGTTGATTGCTCTGCATGTCATGCTGAAATAGGCGATGAATATAAGCAGAGTATTCACGGTCAGCTTTATGCTAAAAACGATGCCAACGCACCCGGCTGTTCCGACTGTCATGGTTCGCACGGGGTGCTCGGCAAAAAAGATCCTAAGTCGCCGGTCTTCGCAATAAATGTTCCTTACTTATGCGCCAAGTGTCATCGCGAGGGACAGAAGGCTGCAAAAAAATATAACGGCAGCGAGCATTACATTGTTGAGCGTTATACGGAGAGCATCCACGGCAAGGGATTAATGAAAAGCGGTATGACGGTTACTGCAACATGCGCAGATTGCCATACAGCTCATCATGAGCTTCCGCATACCGATCCGAACTCTAGCGTTAACAAGAAGAATGTAAGCTCTACTTGCGGCACCTGCCATTACGGAATCCAGGAACAGTTCGATAAAAGCGTCCATTCGCCGCTTGTAACTAAAACCGATAAGGAACTTCCTTCGTGCAACGATTGCCATACTGCCCATACGATTCGCAGGACTGATCAGGATACATTTAAACTAACCATAATGAACCAGTGCGGCAGATGCCACAGCGAAATTGCAAAAACATATTTCGATACCTACCACGGCAAAGTCTCTCAGCTAGGCTATACTAAGACTGCAAAATGTTACGACTGCCACGGCGCTCACGATATCCTACCGCCGTCTGACCCTAGATCTCATTTAAGCTTTCAGAATGTGGTAAAGACCTGCCAGAAGTGCCATGTAGGTGCCAACAGGCAATTTGCCGGATACTTTACTCACGCTACCCATCACGACCCGAATAAATATCCCTGGCTGTACTGGACATTTTTCGGAATGACTGGCCTGCTGATCGGTACCTTTGTCCTCGCAGGTGTTCATACATTATTATGGCTCCCGCGTTCTCTTCAATACAGGAAAGAGCTAAAGAAAATTTTATCCGAAGAATCAGACGCCGGTGATTCAATCAATGAAAGCAAAGAGGAGGAAAGTGAATAATTCGGTTGAAAGTACTATTGATGTAAAAGCCGTGCCGGCTGGAACGAATTTGAAGGGGAAAAGCAAATTACAGTTCCAAAGATTTACAAGACTGAACCGGGTGCTGCATATCCTTATGATCGTCAGCTTCATTAGTCTTGCGCTTACCGGAATGACTTTAAAATTTTCATACACCGGCTGGGCTGTAGTATTGTCCCATCTCCTTGGCGGATTTGAGTCGGCAGGATATATTCACCGTTTCTTTGCTGTGGTAATGGTTAGTGTCTTTATCACTCACTTAGTTGATCTTACCAGATTAAAGAAGAGAGAATACGCCTCGTGGAAAAAATTAATCTTGAGTAAGGACAGCATGCTTTTTAATAAGAAGGACCTGCAGGATATCATAGGCACTTTAAAATGGTTTTTGGGATTTGGCAAGCGGCCGCAGTACGGGCGTTGGACTTACTGGGAGAAGTTTGATTACTTTGCGGTGTTCTGGGGTATTTTTGTAATCGGTTCTACCGGCATTACTCTTTGGTTCCCCGTCCTTCTTACAAACATATTGCCCGGCTGGGCTATTAATGTAGCTACCATCATTCACAGCGACGAAGCTCTGCTTGCAACCGGCTTTATTTTCACCATCCACTTTTTTAACACGCATCTTCGGCCGGAAAAATTCCCGATGGACATAGTAATATTTTCGGGCAGGGTACCGCTGGAAGAATTTAAGATAGACAGGCCCGCAGAGTACAAAGAGCTTGTTGAAAAAGGCGAGCTTGAAAAATATCTTGTCGAGCCTTACCCGGCCATAGTTATTAGATCTATTAAAGTATTCGGCTGGATCGCTTTGTCAATCGGGTTCAGCATAGTAGTATGGATTATTTACGCAATGATATTTGCTTATAGGTAGTCTTCAAAGGATAAAATGAAAATCCTTATTATAGAAAGTGAGTCGATTTATTATGAGAAAGTGGTTACCTTCTTCGTTTTATAATCCGATAACATTTGTCGGTTCCGCAATTTCCGGTATAAGCTTCGGACTGATACTGTTCCTGGTACTGCTTGAGTCTCTGTCTTCCGAGCAAAAGCCTTACATGGGAATTATAGCGTTTATTATTCTGCCCGGGTTTCTAATCATCGGTTTGGTTTTGGTAGCCTTCGGTATTTACCGGGAACATAGAAGAGAACAGAAGGGAAAGCACCGCGACCATTTTCTGCCCGTCATCAATCTAAACGATCCCAAGCACCGCAGAGCATTTACCATATTTTCCATCGGAACCATACTGCTTCTCTTGTTCTCGGCATTTGGAAGTTTTAAAGCGTACGAGTACACAGATTCCGATCAGTTTTGCGGAACCATCTGCCACAAGGTGATGAATCCGGAATACACCGCATATCAGAATTCGCCTCATGCTCATGTAGGCTGTGTAAAATGCCATATCGGTCCAGGTGCCGATTGGTTTGTCCGCTCAAAGATTTCGGGCTCTTACCAGGTGTATTCGGTTTTGTTCAACAAATATCCCAGGCCAATCCCCACTCCTATATCGAACTTAAGGCCAGCTAAAGAAACATGCGAGCAATGCCATTGGCCGAACGTTTTTTACAACAAGATGGAAAAGAAAAAAGTTTATTACCTGTCGGATGAAGAGAATTCCAGGATGGCTCTTACTCTCCTAATCAACATCGGCGGCGGTAATGAGGCATCCGGAGTAACATCCGGAATTCACTGGCACATGAACATTGCAAACACAATAACGTACCTTGCAACAGATTCCGCACGGCAGGTTATTCCCTGGGTTAAAATTCAATCCAAAGACGGTAAGGTTACAGTTTATAAAAGCACCGATATACCCGTTTCCAAAGAACAATTGAAAAGCGGTAATTACAGGACGATGGACTGTATTGACTGCCATAACCGTCCTACTCATATCTACAACCCTCCCTCTTCGGCAGTAAACAATATGATGGCTGCAGGCTTTATCGATACAACACTTCCCTATATTAAAAGCGTATCGGTACAGGCGCTGGAAGCCGGCTATTCTAGCAAGCCGGTTGCGCTTGACAGCATTAAAACATATATGGAAGAATTTTATGAAGGCAACTACCCGGCTGTTTATGCCCAAAAGAAAGAGGCTATTGAAGAGGCTATTGATAAGGTTCAGACAATTTATTCGAGAAACTATTTCCCGTCGATGAATGTATCGTGGAAAAAATTTCCGAATAACATTGGACACTTATATTCTCCCGGTTGTTTCAGATGCCACGATGGTAAGCACGTAAGCGCAGATGGAAAAGTAATAACTAAAAACTGCACGGTATGCCATACTATTCTTGCCCAGCAGTTTGGAAATCAAAAACCGGAACTCTCCCTGCAGGGTGTTAATTACAAGCACCCGATAGATATTGGAGACTCGTGGAAAGAAATGAATTGCAGCGACTGTCACGGTAAGAACTAAATTTATGGAAGACGGAAAGACGGAAGACGGAAAGACGGAAGACGGAAAGTCGGAAGACGGAATTTTGGATTAATTGTTTTAACCCTCTGCCTTCTTACATCAACCATCTTCCATATAAAAAGTTCTTTGCGTTAGGGTTTGTAATAAATAAAAACATACGGACTCCTATTTTAAAATAGGAAATATGGTTTATGAGTTTACTTTAATTGAAGGGTAAATATCATGAATTATTCAAACGAAAAGCCTGTCCGGAGAAATAGACGCGACTTTTTGAAGTACCTGCTGACCGGAGGAATTGCCGGTCTTGTAATTTCCGTATTCTATCCTCTAATAGCCTACTTAAAGCCTCCCAAACAGAATGAAGTAGAAGTATCCAGCGTAAAGGTGGGAAAGCTGAGTGAAATAGAAAAAGACAGCGGGAAAATAATCCGGTTCGGCAGCAAGCCGGTAATACTGGTCCGCACAAAGAGCGGCGAGTTCAGAGCATTCTCTGCCGTGTGTACGCATTTGAACTGCACTGTGCAGTTCAGGAAAGATCTTGAATTACTCTGGTGTGCATGCCATAACGGAAAGTACGACTTGAGCGGCCGGAATATTTCAGGTCCGCCCCCGCGCCCTTTGGACCCGTTCAGAGTGGTAATTAAGGGTGATGAAGTTTTTGTTTCAAAACTATCGTGAGGTGGCCATGAAAAATTTTTGGAATAGCCTTTATAGCTGGATTGACAAGCGCCTGCAGCTCGATGATTTGGTAAAGTTCATGGGGAAGAAGTACGTCCCAGTCCACAGGTATTCCGTGTGGTATTATTTCGGCGGTGTATCGCTGTTCTTTTTTATTATCCAGGTTGTAACTGGAATACTGCTGCTTTTCTATTATAAGGGCAGCGCCGACCTTGCATTCGAAAGCGTGCAGTTTATTATGTCCAAAGTACAATTCGGCTGGCTAGTAAGATCTATTCATGCCTGGTCAGCCAACCTTTTCATACTGTCGGCATTCATTCACATGTTCAGTGTATATTTTGAAAAGGCATACAGAAAGCCGAGGGAGATGACGTGGATTTCCGGCATGTTAATGTTCTTTATGGCACTGGGTTTCGGCTTCAGCGGTTATCTTCTTCCCTGGAATGAGCTTTCTTTTTTTGCTACTAAGGTTGGTTCCGATATTGCCGGACAGATACCTTTGGTAGGCGAGCCGCTCAAAGTGTTCATCCGCGGCGGTGACGACGTTACCGGTGCTACTCTTTCCAGGCTGTTCGGTATTCATGTAGCCCTGCTGCCTGGAATTTTTACCATCATACTTGGAATTCATCTTATCCTAATTCAACGGCAGGGTATTAGCGAGCCGATGCATCTTGAAAAAAACGGTTTAGAAGAAAAGAAGACGATGCCGTTCTTTCCTAACTTTATGCTTAGGGACCTTCTGCTCTGGCTGCTGGTATTAAACGTACTCGCAGTTCTTGCGGTCTTCTTCCCGGCAGAGCTGGGGCATAAGGCAGATCCTTTTTCCGCGGCGCCGGCCGGCATTAAACCGGAATGGTACTTCTTGTTCATGTTTCAAAGTCTAAAGTATTTCCCGCCGTACATCCTCTCGGTTGAAGGCGAGTTGATAGGGATACTTCTTTTCGGGGCGGCGGCCGTACTCTGGCTTCTGGTTCCTTTCTGGGATAGGAAAAGCTCCAGGGGAGAGCGCAACCGCTTTATAAATTATCTCGGATTGTTCGCCGTAATTTTCATCATAATCTTAACCATCCTGGGGTGGATATCATGAAGAAATTAATAACTGAAACTGTATTGTGCATCGCAGCCTTTG